>NZ_CP011340.1:7967500-8267500 GCF_001278075.1 Streptomyces pristinaespiralis
CGGCCCCTCCATGTCGACCACGTGCCACACCCCGGCCGGGTTGATGGTGGCCTCGCACGGCCCGAGCAGCACGCGGTCGCGCACCCCGTCCACGTCACGGGTGACCGTCACCGACCCGCTGAGGCAGACGACCAGTTCGTCGCCCGCAGGGTGCTGCTCCCAGTGGTCGCCGGGCCCGTCGCCGTCGAAGATCATCACCATCCGGCCCTCGGCGCCGTCTGCCGCGACCGCGGCGCTGTAGGCCTGGAGCACCTCCGGGTCCCAGGCGAAGCCCTCGACGGGTTTCGCTCTCGATCCCAGTCCGAGGTGCACGGGGGTGGTCCGCAGATCCATGGCATTGCGTTCGTGGTTGACGAGTCTCATGCAGACGATCGTCCACGACAGCGATCGGGCGGTCTTGAAGAAAAGGGAAGAGAAGCCGACGCGAAGGGCGGCCGGCCGGCGGCTACCCGGCTCCGAGGAGGACTTCGCCGCGACGCCAGGCCGTCGGCGATCGGCCCGTGAACTCGCGCCAGTCCCGAACGAGATGGGCCTGGTCGGCATAGCCGGAGACGGTTGCCACATCGCCCCACGGGAGCGGGTCCCGCGCAGCCGCCAGTTCGTGCGCGTGCTCGAAGCGCAGGACTCGGGCGACGGTCTTCGGCGACAGGCCCATCTCACCGCGAAATCGCTCGGTGAGGTACCGACGGCTCCAGCCGAGTTCCGCGGCGACCGCACCAACCTGGACGCAACCCCGCGCGGCGACGAGGCGGCGCCATGCCTCGGCCACCTCGGGGCGCACCCAGCGCACATGGTCGCCGCAGGCGCCACGGCCGACAGCTCGGAGGAGCAATTCGTCCAGCGCGGTGAACCGTGCCGCCCATGTTGTCGCCGATCGGAGCCGGTCCACCAGCTCGACGGCAAGGGCTCCGAGAAGCTCGTCGAGCGGGACCAGCCGGTGGGCGAGCTCGGCGGCGGGCATGCCGTAGATGGCCCGGGCCCCGAGCGGTGTCAGCGATATCTGGACACCTTGCTGGCGTCCGTCGTGGTGAATCGCGACGGACCGGCACATCAGACCGCCGGCCACGCTGCCGAATCGGGTGACCGGTGACCCGTCGTCAACGCCCGCCGCCACCTCCAAAGGATCTGACAGGCTGATCACCGCAGTGAGCGCGCGGCTCGGCGGGCCGCAGTGCACCCCCGTCGGGAGCCCGCGGAGATCGAAGCCGACATACGAGTCGACGTACTCCCGCAAGACCGGCGCCGGACGTGCACCGATCCCGGTGGCCGTGTGGTCCTCCATTTTCGTCAGTGTACGAGCCGCCCAGCCCAGGAAGATCAGTCCAAGGACTGATCACCACCGTCTGCCGCTGGTGACGCGGTTCTTACCGGCACCCCGTCACGCAGCGCTACGTGTTCCTCCATTGCCCCTTTGGCGCGTATCTCGGGCACACCCCTGTCAGGCCGCCGCGTGTTCCTTCACCGAGCCGGCGAGTTCCTTGTCGAGCGCGGCCCGCACCAGGCCCGCCGCGAGGTGCGCCGCGTCGGCGTCGCCCGCCAGTCCCAGCAGCGTCCCCGGGTCGTCGGCGACCCCCAGGCGGCGGGCGCCCTGCAGGGCCTTCTCGTCCAGCAGCGGCCCGGCCTCCGGCCACACGGCCTGCACCTCCCGCAGGAAGATGTCCGCGCCCGCCGGACCGATGCCGGGGACCTCCCGCAGAAGACGGCGCAGCTCGTCGACGTCGCCGTCGGCCTGCTTCCGCATCCGCCGCAGATCGCCGCCGTACCGCTCGGTCAGCAGCTCCGCGCCGTCGCCCAACTGCGTCGCCGTGCGCTCGTCGTAACGCCGGTAGCCCCCACGGCCCAGGGCGTCGACCCGCTCCTGCCACGACGCCTTCTTCATCGCCTCCGGGCTGCGCATACCCGCGTCGCTCAGCTCCCGGGCTGCCGCGACGGCCACCGAGGCCCTGATGCGGGCGCTCAGCAGATGGGCGAGCACCAGCAGCCGGTACAGCGGCTGCGGCGTGTCCCGCAGCGTGATCCCCGCCTCCTCCGCGTACGTGCGCCCGTGGTCCTCGAGGAGTGTGTGCAGCACGGCGCGCTGCTGCTTGTCCCCGCCGCCCCCTCGGGTGCTCATCGCCGCTGTCCCTCCCCGTACGGCCAGCGCAGCAGGGCGCCCAGGCCGCCCACCGGCACGTCGTGGTGGCCGTCCGCGGGGACGCTCTGCACCTCCGCGCCGGTCACCACCGCGGAGCGCAGCAGCGCGTCGTCTGCGCGCGCCGCGGAGGGCCGGGTCTCACCCAGGTACTGCGACTCCGTGCGGCGCACGGCCACCTGGTCGGGCTCGCTGCCGACCCAGACCTGGCGCTGCGTGTCGGCACCGTCCGGCCTCACGAACAGCTCGGCGATCCGGTGCTCGCGGGCGGCCTCCACCAGATCGGGCACGGTCTGGGCGACCGAGTCGTGGGCGGCGCGGAACCGGTCCAGCTCCTTGTCGGTGGTCCGCAGGGCGAACTCGTGCAGCGCGCTCTCGATGTCCTCGTCCAGCAGGCGCGTGGCCGCGCCCTCCGCCCGGCCGCCGTGCTCGGTCTCCACGGCGATCGGCCGCAGCCGCGGGGGCAGCTTGTCGTGGACCGCCCGGCGCTCACGGGCACCGCCGGCCAGCACGATCAGGTCGGCCTTCACCTGCTGCTCGCAGTCGGCGATCGCGGCCGCGATCTCGCCGGCGTTGTGCTCCCAGGTGTTCTCGATGCTCCGCTGGAAGTGCCACTCCGACCAGTCGTCACGTCCTGTTTGGTGCACCGGCCAGTCCCAGCCCTCGGCGTGCCCGGCGGGGCGGGCGGCGATCGGGGTGCGCACTTCCAGGTCCGCACCGAGCCGGTCGATGTACGCGACCAGGCACACCGGTTCCCGGGCACCGAGGTCGAGCAGCGGCGCGACGTGCGGCAGGGCGGACCACCGGACGTCCGCGGAGACGGGCGGGGACGTGGCGAGCGGCGGGTCGAGGACCACCTGACCGGCGGTCGCGAAGACGGCGCGCCCCGGACCGTGCGTCGGCCCCGGCCGTGACATCAGGGCGTCGTGGACGGCGCGCCAGGTCGCGTCGTCGGCCCCCTGCCGTGCGAGGGACTCGCACACATCGCGGGCCTGCAGCTCACGCCGCCTCGCGGTCGACTCGTTCTCCCATTGGGTGTCGAGATGAACGCTGGCCCATGGACCTGGACGCTCGTAGAGAGGGGTGAGAAACGACAGCTGCATGACTTCCTCCCTCGGAGGCCGGGTATCGCGTCACGAGCGGGTACCCGCAAGGTCAACCCACACACGCCACGACCAGCACGACTCGGAAGGGACGGTTGCCGTGAACGAGAGCGAGCACCGGCACAGGGGCGTCGACCCGGCGGACCTCAGCGAACAGGATCTGCTGCGGGAACTGGAGACCATCCACCGCAGCCGCCACGACACACTCCTCTACGGTTCGGCCGCCGCCCTGGAAGCGCACAACGTGCGGATGGCGGACCTGGAGGCCGAGTACCTGCGGCGCCACCCCGACCGGGAGGTGGCGGCGGGCCGTACCCGTTCCGGGGCCCGGGACAGGTCCCAGTGACCGTGCCGGGACGCGGAGCGGGCCCCCGGATCGCGTGAGCCGGGGGCCCGCCGTGGGCTCAGGGGTGCCGGGGGCCCGGCAGCCGCGGATGTGTGGACGCGCGCCGGGCGCGCCCATCCACGCCGTCCGGCGGCTCAGCGGCTCGCGCCGACGCCGGAAGCCTTCGCGAATTCGGCGGTGAACGCCTCGCAGAACGCATCGAGGTCATCCGGCTTGCGGCTGGTGATCAGCGTGCTCGGCGCCGCCTCACAGACGCGCACCTGCTCGTCCACCCATTCCCCGCCCGCGTTGCGGACGTCGGTACGCAGGCTGGGCCACGAGGTGAGGGTGCGGCCGCGCACCACGTCCGCCTCGATCAGCGTCCACGGCGCATGGCAGATCGCCGCCACGGGCTTGCCCGCGTCGAAGAACGCCTTGACGAACGCCACGGCGTCGGCGTCCATGCGCAGTGCGTCGGGATTGGCCACACCGCCGGGCAGCACGAGTGCGCCGAAGTCGTCGACCGACGCGCCCGCGACCACCTGGTCGACAGGGAAGGTGTCGGCCTTGTCCAGGTGGTCGAACGCCTGCACCCGGCCCGGACGCGTCGATACGAGCCGCGGTTCGCCGCCGGAGCCGGACACCGCCTGCCAGGGCTTGACGAGTTCGACCTGCTCCACTCCTTCATGGGCCGTCAGAAACGCGATCTGCATGATCAGCTCCTCTCGTTGTTGCTCTCGGCCACGCTGATCTCCGCCAGTACGGAGTGCGGATCCTCGGCGGCGGCGAGATCTCCGAGGCTCACCACGCCGAGCGGACGCCCGTCCTCCACCACCGGCAGCCGGCGCACCGCGTGGGTGCGCATCAGCCGCACCGCGGACGCCACGGAATCGTCGGGGGTCACGCACACGGGGTCGGGGGTGCACGCGGAGGAGGCACTGACGCCGGTGGGATCCGCGCCCTCGGCGACCGAACGAAGGGTGATGTCCCGGTCGGTGAGCATCCCGACCACCGTGTCGCCGTCGGCGACCAGCACATCGCCGATGTCCAGGTCCCGCATCAGCCGCGCCGCCTCGACGAGTGAGGCGTCCGGCCGCACCGCCGCCACCCCGGCCGTCATGACTTCTCTTACGAGCTCTGCCATCGCTGTTCGCCTTCCATTCGTCTCTCACCAGCCCGATCGGGGGCGGCTGCCGGGGCCGGGTACCCAGCACCACCGGCACCGACACAGGCGAAGAGAGCCGGCGGGCGGGCAGTTTCCGGGCAGCCAGGTTTGGACCCGGGGAAGGCGGGGACCCGAAGATCGGCCGAGCGGCCATGGGATGGGAGAACGGGCCGGGTGCGCGGGTCGGCGGAACCGCGCACCCGGCCCCGCCATGCGCTACGGCTGCCCCGGCTCCGGCTCGGCGAAGGCTTCGAGGATGCGCTCCGCGGCCAGTGTGGCGGTCAGCCGCCCACCGCGGACCTGCTCCTCGAGACCCGCCGTCAGCTCCCGCACCCCGGGGTGCCTGTGCAGCCGGTCCAGCAGGGTGTCGTGGACCATCGCCCACGTCCAGCCGATCTGCTGCTCGCGGCGCTTGGCGTCGAGAGCGCCGGTCGAGCCCAGGACCGTACGGTGCTGCTCCAGGCGCTCCCACACCGCGTCCAGGCCGGTGCCCTCCCGGGCGCTGCACGACAGCACGGGCGGGGTCCACGCGGCGTCGGCCGGGTTCATCAGCCGCAGGGCCCCGGCGAGTTCGCGGGCCGCTGAGCGGGCGTCGCGCTCGTGGGGACCGTCGGCCTTGTTGACGGCGATCACGTCGGCCAGCTCCAGCACACCCTTCTTGATGCCCTGCAACTGGTCACCGGTGCGGGCGAGGCTGAGCAGCAGGAACGAGTCGACCATGCCCGCCACGGCGGTCTCCGACTGGCCGACGCCCACCGTCTCCACCAGGACGACGTCGTAGCCCGCGGCCTCCATGACGACCATCGTCTCCCGGGTCGCCCTGGCGACCCCGCCCAGCGTCCCCGAGCTGGGGGAGGGGCGTACGAACGCCGCCGGGTCCACCGCCAGGCGCTCCATCCGGGTCTTGTCGCCCAGGATCGAACCGCCGGTGCGGGTGGACGACGGGTCGACGGCGAGGACCGCCACACGGTGTCCGAGCCCCGTGAGCATCGAACCGAGCGCGTCGATGAACGTGGACTTGCCGACGCCGGGCACCCCGCTGATGCCCACCCGCCTGGCCGCCCCGGCGAACGGCAGCAGCTCGGTCAGCAGCCGCTGCGCGAGCGCCCGGTGGTCCGGGCGGGTCGACTCCACCAGCGTGACGGCGCGGGCGATGTACGCCCGCGAACCGTCCCGCACGCCCTTCACATAGGCGTCGATGTCGATCTTCGGTGGCATGGAGGGCCCTACGACAACTCGTGGCCGAGCGAACCGGCCAGGGTCCGCACCAGGTCCCTCGCCGCGTCGGGGATCACCGTCCCCGGCGGGAACACCGCCGCGGCGCCGGCCTCGTGCAGCGCGGGGACGTCCTGCGGCGGGATCACACCGCCGACGACGATCATGATGTCCTCACGGCCCTCCGCCGCCAGCTCCTCGCGCAGCGCGGGCACCAGCGTCAGGTGCCCGGCCGCCAGGGACGAGACGCCGACGATGTGGACGTCCGCCTCGACCGCCTGCCGGGCGACCTCGGCCGGCGTCTGGAACAGCGGGCCGACGTCCACGTCGAAGCCGAGGTCGGCGAACGCCGTCGCGATCACCTTCTGGCCCCGGTCGTGCCCGTCCTGGCCCATCTTGGCGACCAGGATGCGCGGCCGCCGGCCCTCCGCCTGCTCGAACTCGTCGACCAGGGCACGGGTCGCGTCCACCGAGGGCGACATGCCTGCCTCGTTCCTGTACACACCCGAGATCGTACGGATCTGCCCGGAGTGCCTGCCGTACACCTTCTCCAGGGCGTCGGAGATCTCCCCGACGGTCGCCATGGCACGGGCCGCGTCCACGGCCAGCGCCAGCAGATTGCCCTCGAGGCCGCCGTCTGGGACGTGGCCGGCCGCCGCGGCCGCCGTCAGGGCGCGCAGCGCGTCCTGGCACGCGGTCTCGTCGCGCTCCGCGCGCAGCCGCCGCAGCTTCTCGATCTGCTGGGCGCGCACCTGCGAGTTGTCGACCTTGAGCACGTCGATCTGCTCGTCGGACTCCACGCGGTACTTGTTCACCCCGATCACCGGCTGACGCCCGGAGTCGATCCGTGCCTGGGTGCGCGCGGCGGCCTCCTCGATGCGGAGCTTGGGGATGCCGGCGTCGATGGCCTTCGCCATGCCGCCCGCCGCCTCGACCTCCTCGATGTGCCGCCAGGCGCGCCTGGCCAGGTCGTGCGTCAGCTTCTCGACGTACGCGCTGCCGCCCCACGGGTCGATGACCCGGCAGGTGCCCGACTCCTGCTGCAGCAGCAGTTGGGTGTTGCGGGCGATGCGCGCGGAGAAGTCGGTCGGCAGGGCCAGCGCCTCGTCGAGGGCGTTGGTGTGCAGCGACTGGGTGTGCCCCTGCGTCGCGGCCATCGCCTCGACACAGGTGCGGGTGACGTTGTTGAAGACGTCCTGCGCCGTCAGCGACCAGCCGGAGGTCTGCGAATGGGTGCGCAGCGACAGCGACTTCGGGTTCTTCGGGTCGAAGCCCTTCACCAGCTTCGCCCACAGCAGCCGCGCCGCCCGCAGCTTCGCGACCTCCATGAAGAAGTTCATGCCGATCGCCCAGAAGAACGACAGCCGGGGCGCGAACGCGTCCACGTCCATGCCCGCGCCGATACCGGCCCGCAGATACTCCATGCCGTCGGCGAGCGTGTACGCGAGCTCCAGGTCGGCCGTGGCCCCGGCCTCCTGGATGTGGTAACCGGAGATGGAGATCGAGTTGTAGCGGGGCATCTTCTGCGCCGTGTACGCGAAGATGTCCGAGATGATCCGCATCGACGGGCCGGGCGGATAGATGTAGGTGTTGCGGACCATGAACTCCTTGAGGATGTCGTTCTGGATGGTCCCCGCGAGCATCGACGCCGGTACGCCCTGCTCCTCCGCGGCCACGATGTACAGCGCGAGGACGGGCAGCACCGCCCCGTTCATCGTCATCGACACGCTCATGCGGTCCAGCGGGATGCCGTCGAACAGCTGCCGCATGTCGTAGATCGAGTCGATCGCCACACCGGCCATGCCGACGTCGCCGGTGACCCGCGGGTGGTCGCTGTCGTACCCGCGGTGCGTCGGCAGGTCGAACGCGACGGACAGGCCCTTCTGGCCCGCCGCCAGATTGCGCCGGTAGAAGGCGTTCGACTCCTCCGCCGTGGAGAACCCCGCGTACTGCCGGATCGTCCAGGGCTGGTTGACGTACATCGTCGGGTACGGGCCGCGCAGGTACGGCGCCACGCCCGGATACGTACCGAGGAAGTCGACGTCGGCCAGGTCCGCGTCCGTGTACAGCGGTTTCACCGGAATGCCTTCCGGTGTCTCCCACACCAGCTCACCGGCGTCCTTGCCGGTGGCGGCCTCGAGCGCCGCGCGCCACTGCTTCTCGTCGGCCGTGCCCGCGGTGGCGGGACCCAGCTCGATCCCCGTGAAGTCCGGGATGCCCATCACGCCACTCCGATCCGGTCGAGGGCCCCGGTCAGCACGGCGACCGCGTCGCCGCCCGCGACGACGAACTCGTCGACCCCGGCCCTCTCGTACGTCTCACGCTGTTCGCCGGGCCGCCCGGCGAGGAACACCCGCAGAGCGCCGGCCGCCTTCAGGGCCGCTGCGACATCCGCCGCCTGCTCCGCGTAGAGCGCGTCGCTGGAGCAGATGCACGCCACCCGCGCGCCGCTCGCCGTGAAGGCCGCCGCGGCCGAGGCCGCGTCGACGCTCGCCGGGTCGTGCACCGTTTCGATGCCGCCGGCCTGGAAGAGGTTGGCCGCGAAACCCGCCCGCGCGGTGTGCGCGGACGCCGGGCCGAGCGCCGCGACGAACAACCTGGGCCGGGCGCCGGTCGCCGCCAGATGCGCGTCGGAACGTGCCCGCAGCTCCTCGAACGCCTCGTCGCGGCGGACCACCGGCAGGCCCCCCTCCGGCCGGCGCGGCGCCGGGTCGCGCTCCACCGCCGGCTCAGCGAGCAGCGGGAACTCGCTGACGCCCGTGACCGGTTCGCGGCGGGTGTCGAGCCTGCTGCGGCGGCTCTCCCATGTGGTGCCGAGGCGCTCGGCGACGAGTCCGCCGCGCAGCGCGGCGGCCAGGCCGCCGGCGCGTTCGATCTCCTGGAACCACGCCCAGGCCGCCCGGGCGAGCTCGTCCGTGAGCTGCTCCACGTACCAGGAGCCGCCGGCCGGGTCGACGACCCGGCCGAGGTGCGACTCCTCCAGCAGGATCGAGGACGTGTTGCGGGCGATCCGGCGCGCGAACGCGTCCGGCAGGCCCAGCGCGTGGTCGAAGGGGAGCACGGTCACCGCGTCGGCGCCGCCCGCGCCGGCCGCCAGCGAGGCGACCGTCGTGCGCAGCATGTTCACCCACGGGTCCCGGCGCGTCATCATCACGGCCGACGTCACCGCGTGCTGGCGCTGGGCGGCGCCGCCCCCGGTCACCCCGCACACCTCGGCCACCCGGGCCCACAGCCGGCGGGCCGCGCGCAGCTTGGCGATCGTCAGGAACTGGTCGGCGGTGGCCGCGTACCGGAACTCCAGCTGCCCGCAGGCCGCTTCGGCGTCCAGCCCGGCGGCGGTCAGGTCCCGGAGCCAGGAGACACCGGTGGCGAGCGAACAGCCCAGCTCCTGCGCGGCACTGGCGCCGGCCTCGTGATAGGGGAGCGCGTCGACGCTCACCGCGCGCAGATTCGGATACGTGGTGTGGCAGAGGACCGCCAGCTCGGCGGCGACGGAGGTCCGTTCCTCGATGTCCGCGTGACGGCCGGTGCGTGCGGCATGGCCCAGAGGGTCCGCGCCGAGATGGCCGAGCGCCGCGCGAGGCGCGGTCGCCCGCTTCTCGTACAGGCCGAGGAGTGCACGTGCCGCGGCGTCGAAGTCACCGCCCGCGTCCAGCACGACGGGAGCCAGGTCCAGGTGGACGCCATCCAGGGCGGTGGCCAGGCCGTCGACGGGTACGCCCGCGTCCCCGACGGCCAGCCACACGGAGGCCGCGCCGTTCTCCAGGTCGGCGAGGACCGCCTCGTTCGTACGGGCCGGGTCGGGCCGCTCGTGACGCTGGCGCACGTCCCAGCCCGCCACCGAGCCGCCCTCCGGCCTGCCGCCGCGGGTGAAGGGAGCGAAACCGGGGAAACCGGCCGAGTCGGCACCGTCTGCGGACGTGTACAGAGGACGGGTGGCGATCCCGTCCTCCAGCGCCGTGGACAGTGCGTCCTCTGCCGCCGCGCCCGCCGCGTCCTTGCCTGCCTTGCGCAGTACGCCTTCGACAAGGCGCTGCCACTGCTCATGGGTCGCATCCGGAAACTCGGCGGCCAGTGAGAACCCGTCATCGGGGAGGACCGTCATGCCCCGGATGTTAGGTCAGTACCCACAGTCACAGCAGGTCCGGCGGCTGTGACCTTGCCCTCCCCGGGGCGCTCTTGATCCAGTGCGCGGCGTGCCCTATCCGGGAGCCCGCCCACCTCGTGCCGCCCGGCCCATGTATGGCCCTACCTCAGGCGGGTACCCGCAACGGACAAGCCGACAGGGACAAGAACGGACCCCCGAACTGACAGAAACAGGTGAGTCACATGGGTCTTGGCGGATGCATCATCCTGATCGCCGCCGGAGCGATTCTCACGTTCGCCACCGACTGGGAGGTGGAAGGCGCGAACCTCGACGTGATCGGGCTGATCCTCATGGCCGTCGGCATCATCGGAGTCGCCACCTTCACCAGCATCGCCCGGCGGCGGCGCGTGGTCGTGCCGCCCACGACGCCGGTGGTCGAGGACAGGCCGAACCCGCGCACGTACGAATGAGGGCAGGTATCACCCCGCACGTACGCATGAGGACAGGGGCGCACCACCGCCCGCGCGAAGCCGAACCGACGCACGTACGGATGACGCGTCGCCCGGGGAAACGGCCAGGGGCCGACCGGGGCGCCGGGGAGCGGTCCCGGGTTTGACCGGCGCCGCCGAGGGCACCCGGAGCGCGCTCGACGCGCAAGTCCCGTAACCGTTCACGTCTGAGAACGGAGTCGATCGTGAGCCGTTCCCGAGTCGTCGTCGTGGGAGCCGGGTTCGCCGGATTCCAGGCGGCCCGCACACTCAGCCGGACCCTCCGCGACGAGGCGGAGGTGGTCCTGCTCAACCCGACCGACTACTTCCTCTACCTGCCGCTCCTGCCGCAGGTGGCGGCAGGGATCCTCGAACCCCGCAGGGTCACCGTGTCCCTGCCCGGCTCGCTGCCGCGGGTCCGTCTGGTCCTCGGCCGGGCCACAGGGGTCGACCTCGAAGGGCGGTACGTCCACTACGAAGGCCCCGAGGGCGGGTCCGGCCGGCTCGACTACGACCGGCTGGTCCTCGCCGTCGGCAGCGTCAACAAGCTGCTCCCCGTTCCCGGTGTCGCCGAACACGCGCACGGCTTCCGCGGACTGCCGGAAGCCCTCTACCTGCGGGACCACGTCACCCGGCAGATGGAGCTCGCCGCCACCGCGGAGACCGTGGAGGAGCGCACCGCCCGCCGCACCTTCGTCGTCGTCGGGGCCGGCTACACCGGCACCGAAGTCGCCGCCCAGGGCGCCCTGTTCACCCGGGCTCTGGGGCAACGGCTGCGCACCGGCCACCCCGAACCCCCGCCGCGCTGGATCCTGGTCGACATCGCGGAACGGGTCCTCCCCGAGCTCGACCGCAAGCTCTCCGACACCGCGGACCGGGTGCTGCGCGAGCGGGGCGTCGAGGTCCGCACCAGGACCTCCGTCAAGGAGGCGACGGCGAGCGGGGCGCTGCTCGACGACGGGGACGACATCGCCACCCGCACCCTGGTCTGGTGCGTGGGTGTGCGGCCCGACCCGCTCGTCTCGGAGGTCGGACTGCCCGTCGAGCGCGGGCGGCTGGTCGTCGACTCCCGGCTCACCGTGCCCGGCCACCCCGAGGTCTTCGCCTGCGGCGACGCCGCCGCGGTCCCCGACGTCACCAGGCCGGGCGAGTACACGCCGATGACGGCCCAGCACGCCTCCCGGCAGGGCAGGACCGCGGGCGTCAACGTCGCCGCATCCCTCGGCCGGGGCACCGCCCGCGCCTACTCCCACCACGACCTCGGCTTCGCCGTCGACCTCGGAGGCGTCAAGGCCGCCGCGAACCCGCTCGCCGTGGCGCTGTCCGGCCCGCTCGCGGGCGCGGTCACACGCGGCTACCACCTCGCCGCGATGCCCGGCAACCGGGTGCGCGTCGCCGCCGACTGGGCGCTGGACGCCGTACTGCCCCGGCAGGCGGTCCAGCTGGGGCTGGTGCGTTCCTGGTCGGTGCCGCTGGACACCGCCTCGCCCGAACTGGCGCGGGTCGGCGGCGCCCATTCCAAGGAGCAGTGACATGCAGGACGAACAACTCGCAGAGCTGGCACAGCAGTTGCGCGTCGACGCGGTACGCGCCGCCGACGCCGCGGGATCCGGGCATCCCACCTCTTCCATGTCCGCGGCCGACCTCGGCGCCGTGCTGCTGGCCCACCACCTGCGCTACGACTTCGACCGGCCCGAGCACCCGGGCAACGACCGGCTCGTGCTCTCCAAGGGGCACGCGTCACCGCTGCTGTACGCCATGTACGTGGCGGCCGGGGCCATCGACGAGGAGGAACTCCTCACCTTCCGCAAGCACGGCAGCCGCCTCGAAGGACACCCCACCCCCCGGCTCCCCTGGGTCGACGTGGCCACCGGCTCCCTCGGCCAGGGACTGCCCGTCGGTGTCGGCATGGCCCTCGCCGGCAAGCGGCTGGACCAGATCCCGTACCGCGTGTGGGTGATGTCCGGCGACAGCGAGATGGCGGAGGGCTCCGTCTGGGAGGCCGTGGAACACGCCTCGTTCGAACGGCTGGACAACCTCACCCTGATCCTCGACGTGAACCGGCTCGGCCAGCGCGGCCCCACGCGTTTCGGCTGGGACCTCGACGCGTACGCCCGACGTCTTCAGGCCTTCGGCTGGCACACCGTCGAGATCGACGGGCACGACGTCCGCGCCGTCGACGACGCCCTGTCGGAGGCCGCGGGCACCGTCGGCCGCCCCACAGCCGTCATCGCCCGCACCGAGAAGGGCCACGGCGTGGCCGCCGTGGCGGACCAGGAGGGCAAGCACGGCAAGCCCCTGTCGGACGTGTCGGACGCGATCGCGGAACTGGGCGGTGTGCGCACCGCCAGGATCGAGGTCCAGCAGCCCCCGCCCGCCCGGGTCCTGCACGAGCGGCACACCGGCGGGCTCACCCTGCCCACCTACGACACCGGCGACGAGGTGGCCACCCGCACCGCATACGGGCAGGCCCTGGCCGCGCTCGGCTCCGCACGCACGGACGTCGTCGCCCTCGACGCCGAGGTCGGCGACTCGACGCGCACCGAGTACTTCGCCAAGGAGCATCCCGGCCGCCACTTCCAGTGCTACATCGCGGAGCAGCAGCTCGTGGCCGCGGCCGTCGGCATGTACACACGGGGCTACGTCCCCTACGCCGGCACCTTCGCGGCCTTCCTGACCCGCGCCCACGACTTCATCCGGATGGCCGCCGTCAGCCGCGCCTCCATCAACCTCGTCGGATCCCACGCCGGCGTCGCCATCGGCCAGGACGGGCCCTCGCAGATGGGCCTCGAGGACCTCGCGATGTTCCGCTCGGTCCCCGGCAGCACCGTCCTCTACCCGTGCGACGCCAACCAGACAGCACGGCTCGTCGCGGCCATGGCCGATCTGCCGAACGTGAGCTACCTGCGCACCAGCCGCTCCGACATGCCGGTGATCTACGGCCCCGAGGAGGACTTCCCCGTCGGCGGCGCCAAGGTGCTGCGCGCCTCCCACCGCGACCGCGTGTGCGTCATCGCCGCGGGAGTGACCGTGCACGAGGCGATGACGGCGGCCACCGTCCTCGAACGGGAAGGCATCCCGGTGCGCGTCGTCGACCTCTACTCGGTCAAGCCCGTCGACGCGGGCACCCTGCAGAGCGCGGCCGACGACACCGGCTGTCTGCTGACCGTGGAGGACCACCGCACGGAGGGCGGCCTCGGCGACGCGGTGGCGGAGGCGTTCTCCGACGGACGCCCCATGCCGCGGCTGATACGGCTCGGGGTGCGCAACATCCCCGCGTCCGCCGCGCCGGCGGAACAACTGCACGCCTCCGGCATCGACGCCGAATCCATCAGCGCCGCCGTGCGCCTGCTCGTCGCGGAAGCCATGGTGCGCCCGTGAAGAAGGAGCGGACCCACTCCGTCCGGGCCGGCGGGCGGACCGTCGAGATCCAGCGGCCGGACAAGGTGCTCTTCCCCGACGACGGCATCACCAAGGCGGATCTCGCCGAGTACTACCGCGCGATCGCGCCGCACATGCTGCCGCAGCTGCGCGGCCGGCCGCTGATGCTGGAACGGCACCCCGACGGCATCGGCGGGCCACGCTTCATGCAGAAGAACACGCCGGAGAACTACCCGGACTGGGTGCGAAGGGCCGAGGTCGGCAAGGAGGGCGGCACCGTGATCCACACCGTGTGCGACAACACCGCCACCTTGATGCACCTCGTCGACCAGGCGTGCATCACCTTCCACCGGTGGCAGTCACGGGCCGGCCGGCTCGAGCGGCCCGACCGGCTGGTCTTCGATCTCGACCCCTCGGGCGACACCGCCGAGGACTTCGAGACGGTACGGCGCGCGGCGCGGCAGCTGGGTGAGCTCCTCGACGACCTGCGCCTCGACCCGGTCCTGATGACCACCGGCTCCCGTGGGCTCCATGTGATCGTCCCCCTGTCCGGCGACACCGACTTCGACGGGACACGCTCCTTCGCGCAGGAGGTGGCCGAGACCCTCGCGCGTCGCGACCCCGACCACCTGACCACCGCCGTGCGCAAGCAGGCCCGCGGTGGCCGGCTCTACCTGGACGTGCAGCGCAACGGCTACGCGCAGACCGCGGTGACGCCCTATTCCGTGCGGGCCAGGGCCGGAGCGCCGGTCGCCGTACCGATCAGCCGGGACCAGCTGGACGACCCGCGGACGGGCCCACGGCGCTGGACGGTCGCGAACGCGCTCGAACAGGCACGCACCGACCCGTGGGGCGACGCGCGCGGCGGCCGGCGGGCACTGGGCCCCGCCGGCCGCCGACTTGCCGCCCTGCGATAGGAGCGGCCCTTCGTCACCCGTCTACCACCTGTACCAGCGAGAGCGCCCGCCGCCCGCCGTCGTGCTGCGCATCAGGAATCCCAGCACCCAGATCACCAGGACGGCGAGGGCGATCCACCACAGGACCTCCACCGCGAATCCCGCGCCGAACAGAACGACGGCGAGAAGGAGAACGAGCAGGATAGGAACCATTGTCTGCACCTCCATGACGGCGGGTGCCCGCATTTTCCCGCCGCACACACTGTCCGATGCGAATGGAGCCTGAGGGTAATGGACCGGAACAGGGGCAACGGCAATGGAAAGGGAAATGGCTCACGCGGCCGCGACGAGACACCGGAGGAAAGGGCCGACCGCAGATGGGCCGACCTCCTCCAGGAATTGCGGGTCGCGCAGACAGGCGTACAGATCCTCTTCGGTTTCCTGCTGACGGTCGCGTTTCAGCCACGCTTCGTCGATCTGTCGCAGACCGACCAGACGATCTACTCGGTGACCGTCGTACTGGGCGCCGCGACCACCGGGGTGCTCATCGGGCCCGTGGCGTTCCACCGGATGCTCACCGGCCGTCGCCTCAAGCCGCAGACGGTTTCCTGGGCCTCCCGCCTGACCGTGCTCGGTCTCGTGCTGCTGCTGTGCACGATGGCGTCCGCCCTCCTGCTGATCCTCCGGGTGGTGCTCGACGACACGATCGCGCTGTGGCTCGTCATCGCGATGGTGGTGTGGTTCGTGGTGTGCTGGTTCGTTCTGCCCGCATGGACCCTCGCGACGCGCCGCGGGCTCGACTGACGCGATTTCAGCCGCCGTATCCCTCAAGGGGATGGGGCGGTTGTCGTGCCGTGAGGCGTCGGCGGTACTGTGCGCGCACCGCCAGACGCATTGGCGCGGTAATTGTGGAGGAATCAGTGACTGAGACCAGAAGAACGTGGCGGCGTACGGGAGCGCTCATAGCCGTCGCTTCGGCCGGCGCGCTCGGCGTCGGCCTTTCCGCCGCCCCGGCGATCGCGCACACGCCGGTGTGGTCGGTGACCTGTGACGAGGTCAGCGTCGACCTGACCGCGTACAGCCCCACCGAGGACAACACCGTGACCATCACGGTGGACGGCAAGGAACTGCTGCCGACGAAGACCTTCAAGAAGGAGTTCCACGACAAGCTCGCCCTGCCCGAGCACGACAAGGAACTCACCGTCCGTCTGGTCGTCGTGGCCGGTGACGGCGACCAGTTCTCGCGCGACGAGTCCAAGACCGCGCCGGTCTGCGAGGACGAGTCCCCGAGCCCGACGCCGTCGACGACGCCCCCCTCGCCGACGCCGAGCGAGACCTCGCCCACCCCCAGCGAGACGCCGAGCACCAGCGCGCCGGCCACCAGTGCCCCCGCGACCAGTGCCCCCGCGACGCCTTCCGCGCCGCCGAGCACGACGCCCGGTGGCGGCCTGGCCGAGACCGGTGGCTCCAGCGCCACCCCGATCATCGCCGGAGCGGCTGCCGCGGTGATCCTCGCGGGCGGCGGCATCATGTGGGCCGCGCGCAAGCGCCGTAGCGCCCAGCACTGACATGACGTAGGCGGGCGGACCGTGACGGTCCGCCCGCCTTTCGCTGTCCGGGGTCCGCGCGGTCGGGACGGGGTCCTGGGTGTGCGTGCGGCCCGGGGCACCGCCGTGGGTGGTGCGGTCGCGCGGCCCGGGGCAGTACGTGCGGTCGCGTGGCCCGGGGCAGTACCCGGTTGTGCGGTCGCGCGGCCGGCCAGCGCCGCGCAGTCGCGTGGCCTCTTCCGCGCGGACCCCGGCGCGTGCCGTCGTGATCGACCGCCTCCGCCGCCGCGTCCGATCCGTCGGCCCACCGGCTGCGGCCGTGCGATCGGCCGCAGCGGGCGCCAGGTCCGGGACCGCGCAGACGGTATGACGCCGCATCCGGTCCGTCGCCCCCGCGACACCCGACGACGGCCGGTTTCCCGGTGCCCGTGGCAGTCGTCACGGCGTCGGCGTGGTGACACCGGTCGCTGATGCCCCGTCACGCGAAGATGCCTGTGCGTTCCCTGTGTTCTCCCGTCCTTCATCCCGACATCTGGCGCGATCCTCTTGGCCCGGCGATGCTGTCCGCCGACAGCGCTTACTGCACGCTCAACCAGCCATCCTCCAGGAGTACTTGTGGGCCTTGGCAGAGCAAGACACACCGTCGTGCTGGCCGCGACGCTGTCCGCACTCGTGGTGGGGGCCACCGCCCCCGCCGTCGCCGATCCACCGCCCCCGCCACGGCAGTCCGCCGAAATACTGCGGCCCATCGCGCCGCCGCCCGCCAGCGCACCGGGCGGCAGCCAGACAGCCGTCGCCGATCCCGACGGCATCGAGACCGCCCGCGCGTCCCGGCCGATCGCCCCCGGCGTCCGGCTCACCTCCTACGACCGGCTCGAGGCCGACAAGTGGCTGCGCGTCGACGCGCTCTCCGTCGACCTGGGCAGCGCCGTACGGACCGACTACCTGTCCTCGGGAAAGGTCGCCGACCGCGGCAGCGTCTCGGAACTCGCCGCCCGGCACGACGCCGGCGAGGGCCGCCGAACCGTCGCCGCGATCAACGGGGACTTCTTCGACATCAACCAGACCGGCGCGCCGCAGGGCCCCGGCGTCAAGGACGGCGAGATCACCCACTCGCCCGCCCCAGGAGCGCACCGGGCCGTCGGCATCGGCCCGGAAGGCGCGGGCCGGGTGCTGCAGATGTACTTCGAGGGCACCCTCACCGTGCCCGGCGGGACCCACCCGCTCGGTGCGTACAACGCCGCCAACGTCCCGGCCGGCGGGATCGGGGCGTACACCTCGACGTGGGGCGAGGCGGACCGCGCCCTCACCACCGACGCGGCGACGCCCGTCGCGGAGGCCGTCGTACGCGACGGCAAGGTCGTCGACGTGCGCGACCGGCCCGGCACCGGAGCCGTGCCCGACGGCACCACGGTCCTCGTCGGCCGCGAGGCCGGGGCCGAAGTGCTCGCCGCCCTGCGGCCGGGCGACGCGGTGCAGGTGGAGTACCGGCCCCGCACCGACAGCGGCCCGGTGCCGCGCACCGCGGTCGGCGGCCGTGAACTCCTCGTCGTCGACGGCGTCGCACAGAACCACGACGGCGCCGGCAACAACACCGCCGCGCCCCGCACCGCCGTCGGCTTCTCCAAGGACGGGCGGGCGATGCAGATCATCACCGTCGACGGCCGGCAGGCCGACAGCGGCGGCGTCACCCTCACCGAGCTCGCCCTGATGATGAAGAAGGCCGGTGCGCACAACGCACTGAACCTCGACGGCGGCGGCTCGTCGACCCTGGTAGCCCGCGAACCGGGCAGTGACGCGCTCCAGGTGGAGAACAGCCCCTCCGACGGCAGCGAGCGCGAGGTCCCCAACGGCCTCGCCCTCACGGCCCCCGACGGCAGCGGCACGCTGCGCGGCTACTGGGTCGAGACCGCCGTACCGGCGTCCCTGGCCCCCACCGCCGACCCGGTGCTCGGCGGACACCCGGAGCGCGTGTTCCCCGGCCTCACCCGCAGGCTCACCGCCGCGGGCTACGACGAGACGTACGGACCGGCCGCCGGCGCCCCGCACTGGCGCACCCTGCGGCCCTCCGTCGGCCGGGTCGACGAGGACGGCGTCTTCCGGGCACGGCGCAGCGGCACGACCGACGTCCGCGCCGAACGCGCCGGCGCCGCGGGCGACATCCGGCTCACGGTGCTCGACGACCTGGCCCGCATCGAGCCGACCACCCGACGGGTCTCACTCGCCGTCCCCGGCGCGGCCGGCACCTTCGGCATCCTCGGCCTCGACGCCCAGGGCAACAGCGCGCCGATCGAGCCCTCCGACGTACGACTCGACTACGACAAGGAGCTGTTCGACGTCCGCGACGACGGACGCGGCTCCTTCACCGTCTCCGCGCGCACCGCAGGCAGCACCGCCGGCCGCGTCACCGCGACCGCCGGGGGTGTGAGCACCACGCTCGCCGTGAGCGTCGGCCTCGCCGAGCAGGCCGTCACCGGCTTCGACGACGCCGGTTCGTGGACCTTCACCCAGGCCCGTGCGACCGGCTCCGTGGCGGCGACACCGGACGGACACGACGGCACGGGCCTCCACCTCGCCTACGACTTCACCCGGTCGACGGCGACGCGGGCCGCCTACGCCAACCCGCCGCAGCGGATCACGGTCGCCGGACAGCCGCAGTCCTTCACGCTCTGGATTAAGGGCGACGGCAACGGCGCCTGGCCCACGCTCCACCTGAAGGACGCCGCCGGGTCCGATCAGCTGCTGCGCGGGCCCTACATCACCTGGACGGGCTGGCGGCAGGTGAAGTTCGACGTGCCGCAGGGCGCGGCGACGCCGCTGGCGGTGCACCGGTTCTACCTGGCGGAGACCGCCGCGAACCGGCAGTACACCGGAGGGATCGTCATCGACGGACTCGACGCGCAGGTGCCCCCCGCGGTCGACCTGCCCCGAGTGCCTCCCGTCGTCGATCCGCTGATCGATCCCGCGGCCGTCACGGAAGGGCGCGACTGGCAGTTCGCCGTCATGTCCGACGCGCAGTTCGTCGCCCGCGCCCCGGACAGCCCGATCGTCGCCCAGGCCCGCCGGACCCTCAGGGAGATCAAGGCGGCACGGCCCGACTTCCTCGTCGTCAACGGCGACCTCGTGGACGAGGGCTCACCGGCCGACCTGGCGTTCGCCCGCCGTGTGCTGGACGAGGAGCTGGGGGACGACCTGCCCTGGTACTACGTGCCCGGCAACCACGAGGTGATGGGCGGGAAGATCGACAACTTCGTCGCCGAGTTCGGGCCGGCGCAGCGCACCTTCGACCACCGGGGCACCCGTTTCGTCACCCTGGACACCTCCAGCCTGACGCTGCGGGGAGGCGGGCTCGCCCAGATCAAGGAGCTGCGTGCCCAGCTCGACGCGGCGGCGGCCGACCCGGGCGTCGGGTCCGTGATGGTCGTCGAGCACGTCCCGCCGCGCGACCCGACCGTCCAGCAGGCCAGCCGGCTCGGTGACCGCAAGGAGGCCGCGCTGATCGAGAACTGGCTGGCGGAGTTCCGCCGTACGACGGGCAAGGGCGCGGCGCTGATCGGCAGCCATGTCGGCGTCTTCCACGCCGCCCACGTGGACGGCGTTCCCTACCTCGTCAACGGCAACTCCGGCAAGGCCCCGGCCGGTCCGGCGGACGAGGGCGGCTTCACGGGCTGGTCGCTCGTCGGCGTCGACGACGTCTCACGCGCCGAGCAGCTGTCGGCGCGCCGTGCGCCGTGGGAGGCCCGGCCCGACTGGCTCTCCGTGCAGACCCGGACGCACGTGGACGGCCTGGACCTTCAGGCGCCCGCCGCGCTGCGGCCCGGCGAGAGCGGGGACGCGGAGGCGACCGTCGT
The DNA here is from genome assembly GCF_001278075.1 of Streptomyces pristinaespiralis. Lineage (GTDB taxonomy): Bacteria > Actinomycetota > Actinomycetes > Streptomycetales > Streptomycetaceae > Streptomyces > Streptomyces pristinaespiralis. The sequence goes on from NZ_CP011340.1 coordinate 7,987,690, forward strand.
CCAGGGCACGCGCCGCGTTCCCGTGGCGTTCCCCGTCAGCGCGGACTGGTCCGGCTCGCCCAGCCTCCACATCGGCCGCGTGGACGACGCGCGCGGCCGCCATGTGGCGTCGTTCGATCCGGCGACGGGCCGCCTCACGGCGCTGCGTCCCGGGGAGTTCACGCTGGCGGTGACGGTGAACGGCACCACCGCCGAGGTGCGCCGGAGCGTGGTGACGCTGCGGGACAGGGCAGCGTGAGGCGGAAGGGGCGCGGCGGGGGCGTTCCCCCGCCGCGCCCCTTCCGGTCCGGGACCGGCGTCGAACAGGCGGGCCCGCGCTGCGGAGCGGACCGGTCCGTGGCGCAGGACACGGACCGCGACGCGGGTGTCAGCCGGCCAGTCCGAGGCCGGGCTCACCCGCGGCGAGAGGGGCGAAGTGGCGTTCGACGTCGCTCTCGCGGACCGCGTCGAGCCGCGCCGGCGACCATCGCGGGTTCCGGTCCTTGTCGATGAGCTGTGCGCGGACGCCCTCGACCAGGTCCGGCGAGGCGAGGGCCGCGCAGGAGACCCGGAACTCCTGCTCCAGGACGGGCTCGAGGGCGCCCAGCGCGCGGGCTCGGCGGATCGCGGCGAGGGTCACCTTCACGGCGGTGGGGGACCTGCTCAGGATGGTCTGCGCCGCCTCCTTGGCGGCGGGCTCCCCGCAGTCCGACAGCCGGTCGACGATCTCCTCTGCCGTCCCGGCGGCGTAGCAGTGGTCGATCCACTCGCGATGGGCGGCGAGTTCCGCCGCCGGGGCCGGGGCCGCGTACCGCCGGAGCGCCTCCGCGGGCCGCACCGACGACAGGGACCCGGCCAGGCCGGCGAGCCGGTCGCCCGGCACGAAGTGGTCGGCCAGGCCGAGCAGCAGCGCGTCGCCGGCGCCGACCGCGTCACCGGTGAGCGCCAGGTGGGTGCCGAGCTCGCCGGGCGCCCGCGCCAGCAGGTGGGTGCCGCCGACGTCGGGCACGAAGCCGATCGCGGTCTCCGGCATGGCGACTGCCGAGCGTTCCGTGACGACCCGGACGCTGCCGTGCGCGGACACCCCGACACCGCCGCCCATCACGATGCCGTCCATGAGCGCCACGTACGGCTTGGCGTAGCGGGCGATCCGCGCGTTCAGCCGGTACTCGTCCCGCCAGAAGGCCACCGACGCACGGCCGCCGCCGCGCGCGTCGTCGTGGATGGCGCGGATGTCGCCTCCGGCGCAGAGCCCTCGCTCACCGGCGCCGGTGACGACCACGACGGCGATCTCGTCGTCGTGCTCCCAGGCCGCGAGGGCCGCGTCGACGGTTCGCACCATGGTGTGGGTGAGCGCGTTGATGGCCCGTGGGCGGTTGAGCGTGATGTGTCCGGCGTGCCCTTCGGTGCGCAGCAGTACCGAACCGTCGGGTGCGGAGCCTTCGCGCAGCGGTGCGGCATCGTCGAGGGCCATCGAGTCGTCCTTCCGGGTCCGGGATCGTGCGGCTCCATCCTCGCTCACCGGCGCGTCGCGGCCGCACACCCCCTTCCCCGTCGGTCCGACCAGTCGGTATGTTCACCGGCGAGTGCACGGGACGAGGCGACGGAGGATTGCCGGACATGGCGGACCAGCCCAGCAGCACGGAGCGACCCATCAGAATCGAAGGCCACTGCGACGAGCGTTTCTCGGCGGTCCGTGCCGCCTTCGAGAGGAACTTCACCGAACGCGGCGAGCTCGGCGCGGCCGTGACCGTCCTCGTCGGCGGCGACAAGGTCGTCGACCTGTGGGGCGGCTGGGCGGACGACGCCCGGACCGTGCCGTGGCGGAGCGACACCGTGGTGAACGTGTGGTCCACGACCAAGGGGCCGACCGCCCTGTGCGCCCACATCCTCGCCGACCGCGGGCTGCTCGACCTGGACGCGCCGGTCGCCGACTACTGGCCCGAGTTCGCGGCGGCGGGCAAGAAGGGCGTCCTCGTACGCCATCTGCTCTCGCACCGCGCGGGCCTCGCCGGGCTGCGGGAACCGCACTCGCTCGAAGAGCTCTACGACTGGGAGCTGACCTGCGCGCGGCTGGCCGCGACCGAACCGTGGTGGGAACCGGGCACCCGGTCCGGCTACCACGCGATCACCTACGGCCACCTCGTCGGGGAGGTGGTGCGCCGGGTCGGCGGGCACCTGCCGGGCGAGTTCCTGCGGCAGGAGGTGACCGGACCGCTGGGGATCGACTTCACCATCGGCCTGCCCGAGCAGGACTCCGGCCGGGCCGCCGAGCTGGTGCGCCCGGTGGCCGCCCGCAGCAGTGAACAGGCGGCGGCGTTCGCCCGGTTGGAACCCGTCGCCGTCGCCGCCCTGGTCAACCCGTCCACCGGCGCGGACGCGGCCAACTCGGCCGGGTGGCGAGCTGCCGAGATACCCGCCGCCAACGGCCACGGCACCGCCCGCGCGATCGCCGCGCTGTACGGCATCCTTGCCGGACGGGGCAGTCTCGGCGGGCACCGGGTGTTGTCGCGGGAGGCGGCGGAGCGCGTGCGCGAAGGCCAGGGCGGCTGCCGCGATCTGGTCCTCGCGGCAGGCTTCGAGCACGAGACAGAGGCCGGCCTCGGCCTCTGGCTGAGCGGCAGGAACGGCTCGTACGGGCCCAACCCCCGGGCGTTCGGCCACGACGGCTTCGGCGGCTCCTGCGGACTGGCCGACCCCGAGGCCGGCATGGCCATGGGGTACGTGATGAACCGTATGGGCCCGCACATCGCGGACGACCCGCGCAAGATGGCCCTCGTCGAAGCCGTCTACGCCTCCCGGTAGCACGGCCCGGCACGGCCCTTCCGGATTCTTGCAACACGTTCTACTGTGTGCGCGCCGCCGCGCAAGGGGCGCACCGCGAGACGCCTGGAGGGGCCGTGCACCTTCAATACACGCCGCAGCAGGAGCAGTTACGCGCAGAACTGCGCAGGTACTTCGCGGGGATCGTCCCCGACAACGCCTATGCCCGGTACGCCGGGCCGGCCGACAGGAAACGCTTCTACCGCAGCACGATCCGCCGGCTCGGTTCGGACGGCTGGCTCGGCGTCGGCTGGCCCCAGCAGTACGGCGGCCGCGGTCTGAGCCCCATGGAACAGTTCATCTTTTTCGACGAGGCGGCCCAGGCCGGAGTGCCGCTGCCGCTGATGGCGCTCAACACGGTCGGTCCGACGATCATGCAGTTCGGCACGGACGAGCAGAAGGCGTACTTCCTGCCGAGGATCCTCTCCGGCGAGCTCGACTTCGCCATCGGCTACAGCGAACCGGACGCCGGCACCGACCTCGCCGCGCTCAGGACCCGGGCCGTGCGCGACGGGGACACGTACGTCGTCGACGGACAGAAGATCTGGACCACCAACGGCGACACCGCCGACTGGATCTGGCTCGCCGTCCGCACCGACCCCGAGGCGCCGCCCCACAAGGGCATCACCATGCTCCTCGTACCGACGTCCGCCCCCGGCTACTCCTGCACCCTGATCAACACCCTCGCCTCGCACGACACGACCGCCGGCTACTACGACAATGTGCGCGTTCCCGTCTCCCAGCGGGTGGGGGAGGAGAACAAGGGCTGGCGGCTGATCACCAACCAGCTCAACCACGAGCGGGTCACCCTCGCCGCCCACGGCACCATGGCGATCCGCGCACTGCGCGACGTCCAGCACTGGGCCGCGGACACCAAACTCACGGACGGCCGACGCGTGATCGACCTCGGCTGGGTACGCGGCCGCCTCGCCCGCACCCACGCGCGGCTCGACGCCATGAAACTGCTCAACTGGCAGATGGTGAACGCCGTACAGGACGGCACCCTCACCCCGCAGGACGCCTCCGCGGTCAAGGTCTACGGCTCGGAGGCCCGGCGCGACGCCTACGCCTGGCTGATGGAGATCGTCGGCGCGGCGGGCCCCCTCAAGGAGGGCTCGGCCGGCGCGGTCCTGGGCGGCGAACTGGAACGCGGCTACCGCTCGGCCGTGATCTTCACCTTCGGCGGCGGCAACAACGAGATCCAGCGAGAGATCATCTCGTGGATCGGGCTGGGGATGCCCCGGGTACGACGCTGACCGCGGTGACAGAGCCGCAGATGGTCGGTGGGCGGTCGGAGCGGCACGCTGCTCGGCGTCGGTGCCCGGGCGCCCAGTGCTCCGCCGAAGCGCCGCTCCGACCGACAAGCCGGCCGTGTTGATCGGGTGACGGCGGAGGAGGCCCCGTGGGCTTGGAGCAGCCGTTGCCGCGGATGCCTCGGCATCACCTGCCGGGCGGACCAAGGGGGTCGGAGCGTCAGCCGGGTGGTCAACACGCGCGTCTCACCTCGTTCTAGAACGGCATGCGCCGGCGGGTGCGGCGGCCCGCGGAGCCGCTGCGGCTCACGGCGCGTGAGCTGCTGCGGAACGGCTTGCTGAATATGCGCCCCATGAAGCCGGGGGCCTTGCTGCCCGCACGGGATCCCAGGCCGAGGGTGCGTTGCGTACCGCGTTCGGGGTGGCGCGACAGGCGCGGCAGGAGGAACGCCAAAACGGCGAGGACGACGCATACTGCAATGATTCCGGCGATCATCATGGGAACTCCGCGGGTCGTGGTCTTTCTCGCCGTTTGCCCGCCGCAGCCGTCGGTACGCGTTCAGCTGCCGGCGACGCCCTCCTCGGCTCCTTGTCCAGCGCCGGGGACGGCGGACGTCGAGGGCGGTTCCGCCTCCCACGGGCCGGACACCGCGCGGGATCTGATGCCAACTCCCGCGTCACCGTGTCCCGTACGGTCACGACCTCCTGCTACGCGGGGGTGAGTTCGTTGACCGAAGGCTCGCCGCCGGTGACGGAATCGACGGGCCGGCCATCCGTGCGCCGTGTCCAGAAAGGCGTGTCCCATTGGCGTCCGGCCCGGTAGCAGACTGTCCGCGCCTGCAGGAACTCGGCGTGTACAGCAGCCGTGAGGTCCGCGTAGCGCTCCAGGGCGCACCGGTCGCCCTGGGCGTCGGCCGTCACCGCCGAACCCGCCGAGATACCCGTCGCAAGTGCGGCGGTGATGCCACGTGCGGCAATTGGGTCGGTTGCCGTCGCCGCGTCGCCGACGGCTGCCCAGCCGTGCCCTGCGGAAGGAGCGACACGTGACGTACCTGCTCGAAGCACGGCCAGCCGATGTGGTGGCCCGACGCCGTCCGCGTTCAGCCGGGCACTCACCTGCCGGGTCGCAGTGAGAGCGCTCAGCCATCCCGCCGGTGTCCGTAGTCCCGTCGGGGCGATGAGGTCGGCGTCGGTGACGGCCACGACGATGTCCTGTCCGTAGGGCAGGGGCGCGGTGTACCACCATCCGAAGGCGGCTGACTCGACGAGCGACGTCCGTTCGGTGTCGTCGGACGCGGTGTTCCTCTGCGGGCAGCGACGCGGCAGCACTGCGGCCACTGCGACGAGGTGGTCGGTGGCGACGACGCGCGCACCTACCCTGCGGGCGATGCGGGCCCTCCCGCCTGTGGCGTCGATGAGGTAGGGCGCGACGATCTCGGTGCCGGAAACCGACACCCGCCACAGGTTTCCGGCGCGGACCACGGCCGTGACGCTGCCGTCGTGGTGGTCTGCCCCCGCCTCGCAGGCGGCGTCGCGCAGCGAGGCGTCGAAGAGCCGCCGGTCGAGAAGCCAGCCCGACCCGTAAGGGCCGCCGATGAAGTCCGATGCCGTCACGTCCTCCCGTCCCCACGCGGAGCGAGTGCCGTACCACGGCTCATGGCCGTGCTCCGTGACCCGGTCCAGGACACCGAGCCGCGCCAGCAGAGGGCGTGCCGTGGGCGCCAGACTCTCACCCACGTGCCACGCGGCCCGGCGCTCTTGATGGACGAGGACGACATCGGCACCGGCGGCCGCCAGAGTGAGGGCCGCTGCGGAACCGCCCGGGCCGGCTCCTGCGACCAGCACGTCAGCGCACGTGCGCCCCGGCGTCAATGGATCGTTCCCATACCCTGGATGCGCAGCCGCAACGGGCTGTCGGCATCGGTCACCGCCTGGGCGGTGGACAGGCTCACTCTGCTGGTGGGAACCGCCGTGTCGGGCAGAGGGCAGCCCGCCTCGACCCAGTCACCGACGATGTCCCTCACCGTCTTCGTGACGGGCAGATCGTTGGCGAGCCGTGCGTCCTCCGCCTGGGCGAAGAACGCGTCGATGACTTCCAGCCCCGCTGTGGGAGTGTGCTCTGCTCCTTCCGCCGGCCCGGCGGTGGCGTTGGCGGGGTGGGTCACCGCGGCGAGCAGAGCGGCGGCGGGCTGGAGGGCCCACCAGGCGACCGGTCTCTCGACGAGGTGGTCCGGGTTCCCGGGCTGCGGTCCTACGAGGGTGCGGGCGTCGGAGAGGAAAGCGTCCGGGCGAGCGCGCACCGCGTCGGCAAGGAGGACCATCGACTCGAGCGGAGAGTAGGTCCGCCGTTCCTTGCGTTCCCCGGAGAGCGAGCGGATCCATTCGCGCCAGAGTTCGGTCTCCTCGTCGCTGAACACCTTGTACATCGGACCGTCCCAGCCGAGGAGGCGGAAGAGCCTGCTGTCGGCGGGATCGCCCGGGGTGATCCACTCGGACTCGCTGAGGGCGGCCAGGAGCCCATCCGGGTCGGCGAACCAGTCGTTCAGGTAGCTGCCGGCGATCTTCTTCTTCTCGTGATTGAGCGCGGCGCGCGGTGCCTTGGCCTGGATCATCGCGATCAGCTGTTCCTCGGCGGTGGGCGCCGCGTTCAGCCGTGCGACCAGTTCCTCCCCCAGGTTTCCGGTGATCTGGAAGGCGACGTAGCCGTTCCAGATTCGTTCCCACTGCCGCTGGACCGCGTCGTCGCCGCCGAGGGTGTGCAACTGGTCGAGGTAGTGCATCACGGCGTCGCGGGCGAGCGAGCCGTGCCCGTCCGCCGCATTGTCGATGGCGATGTGCATACGGAAGAACCGGGAGTCGATGCCATGGTGGTCCATGAGCTTCGCCACGGGTACGACACCCAGGACTTCCCACTCGAGGAACAGGGTCATCCCGAGGAGCTCGGGGAAAAAGGCCTCGGGATGAGCGGAGATCGCCAGCTCGAAGGCCGGCACCGTGTAGGCGGAGTCGAGGAGGTCGGGCCGGGTGGCGAACGCGTAGGAGTCGACGGGGGGCAGGTAGATCCCCAACTGCTGGAGCAGGGTCTGGTACAGGTTTGAATGGTTCAGGGCAGGATTGCCGTCTCCTACTTCCTCCTTCCAGATCGTGAAGAGCAGAGCGTGCACGTCGTCGATGGGCTTGCCCTCGGTGAGGTAACGCAGCCAGACCCCGTCGAGGAGGTTGAACGGCGCCAACTGCTTCAGCCGTTCGACGACGGAGTCCCGGGTACGGAAAACCGGCTCGATCTCCGGGTCTGCCGGGTTGTAGGCCTCGGCGTCCTGTGCGAGTTGGGTGTAGATGAGGTCGAGGCGCTCCTCCAGATTCTCCCGGGTGTACCGGAAGGGCCGCAGTGTCTGCGGCGCGCCGGGGCTGCGCTGCGCGGCCGCGGCGGCCCTGAGGAAAGTGTGGACGAACGCGCGCGAGGCCTTGACCTGCTCGGGGAAACGGTCGGGGTGCTGCAGTGTGTAGAACCAGTCGCGGTGGCTCAGGCCCACATGATACGAGCGTTCGGTCTCGACCAGAGCGCGGCTGCCGTCCGGGGACTGCCGGGCCACGACGAATCCCAGTCGGCTCCACTGCGCGACCATGTCGTTGGCCCCCGCGTGCTCGCGGACCTTCTTCCACGCGTCGGCCACCCGTTTCTCGTAGACCGTGTCACTCTCGCCGACGGTGCGGGGCAACTTCGGTTTGGGCACCACCTGTTGTCCGACTCCACGGGCCCACGGGCGACGGTAGGGGAACGGGCCGGTGACCTGAGCCCCCTGCTCACCCGCGGAGCGGATCAGAGCGTGGAAGTGGGACTCGGGGTAGACGTCGTCAGGTCGTTGGGCCGGCCACCAGTGCGTGTGGCACTCGTAGAAGTCGGCCTGCCACGGCAAGGCCATGTGTTTGGTCAGATCGCCCGCCTCGAAGTCCTCACGAAGGCGGAAAGGACCCGACCATGTGTCGGAGTCCTGGGCGATGTAGGTCATCTCGATGCCGGGATAGAACGGACCGCCGGTGCACGCTTCGAGAGCCGCACGCACGAGAGCGTGCGGCTCCTGCGACAGCGCGGGCTCCGCGGGCCCGGGGGCCTCGCCCGGCCAGTCCGCGATGAAGTCACCGTCCGCCCAGCGCCTCATGCACTCGTACTGGCCCGGGAGAAGCGACATCCACTTCCGGGGCCGGCCGTCCATCGGCTCGCCGTCGTCTCCCGCAAGTTGCGGCATGAACTCCGAGGTCGCCTCGGCGACGTTCAGCCCTGGGCTGCGCAGCCGGCGGAAGACGGCGCCCCTCAGTCCGGCGCTCTCCGGCCCATTCGAAGCCAGCTGCCGCAAGAGGGCCGGAGTGACGAAGTGGCCCGGCTCCCCTTCGCCGTGGCCGCGGAGGGCGGCTGCGTTGACCCACTGGTAGTCGCTGATGCGCCGCAGAATCGGGTGGATGTCCTGTGTGAAGGAGACGTGCTCGGAGTGCCTTGTGCCCTGTGCTTCGGCCACTACGTCGTAGAGGGAGACGAGGTTGAGTGTGTGCGGGGAGAAGTCGGGCGGCGCGACGACGACCCATGCCGACCGCGCCCGGAGTGTCCGGGCGCCCTCACGAAACGTCACGGTGGCGGACACGGGACCGTCGGACACGTCGTCGTACCAGAGGTCGTTGTTGGCGTAGTCGGTGATCGGATTGTCCGGAGCGGTCGTGCCGGAGTGACCGTAGCCGCCGAGCACAAGGAGGCGGCCGTCGCTGTCGGTGCGCAGCTCGCCCAGGGGCACTTGCTCACCGAGGAAGGTTCCGGTGTCGAAGCGGGCGCCGGCGCCGTCCTGATCACGGCCGCTCACGTTCCGGGGTCCGGGCTTGATGACCAGGCGGGACCGGGCTTCGGGATCGTTGACGTCGATCGCCTGGTTGCGGCGTGTTCTGGGATCACGGCTGTCGCTGTCGAGGTGGCCCTGCTCCAGCGCGTCGTGATGGCGGCCGAGGAACTTGAACCAGGCGGCCTTGGAGTTGGCCAGCTCGACCGTCCAGGAGACCTCGGCCTGCTCCGCCGTGAGCTCGCCCAGGACATTGCCGTCCGCGTCGTAGCCGTAGATGCGAAACCGTGCCGCCTGCCGCTTCACCCGTCCGGCAGGGTCCTTGAAACCCCCGGCGGGCTGCGGCGGAACGCCCGGGCGCTCGGGGCCGATGAAGAACTCGGTCGTGCTGTTGCCGACGCGGGCGATACCGACGGTCGGATGGATCTCGCATCGAACTACGTCGTCCAGATTCACAGGGAGCAGTTCACCCGACGCTGGAGGGGCGCTGTGGCAATGGCTGCCTCAGGACACGGATTGTCACCTGTGCGGGGCATTGCAGAAACGATCGAGTACGTACGGAGTGGCAATGCCGCGATGGGAACTATCCGGTCATAGCGGATAAAATTGATAGTCGTTGGGAGAAGGTTCTCGATAGTTGACCCCAGTACGAAAAGGGAGTGATCTTGATGCCCAAGTCCGAGGATCCCGGCCTCGACCCGAAGCAAGGCGAGAAGGCGGCCCGGAAGGCGAGCGCTGAAGGCACGAAGATGTCGCCCGAGGGGCAGAAGCCCGAGAAGGCGCCTCCCGACGCACAGTCGACGGAGCCGGTGGAGCCGATTCAGGAAGAGCCCAGAAGGTCCGGAAGGGGCTGAGCCGTCAGCCGGGCATCCGGTCGCTGAAGGTGCTCCGCACCCCGCCATCCGGTCTGCGGAGCACCGTCCTTTGCCCGGCAGCCATCGACACGTGCCTCGGGCCCGGGTGACCTGCCGCCACCTCGCGGACACTTCCCGCACGGGGCCTGACTGCCGTCGCGACTCTTCCGCGCAAAGTCGTACCTCCTTGCCCACCCGGCCGGCGCGTCGTCATCCCGCTCCAACGGCGCGCCGGGCCGGCGGCACCTGGCACGACGAATGTCGCGCACCATCAATTTCCGCACGCTCCGAATCGTGAGGGCCGGATGGAAGCGCCGGTCGCTCGCCGGTTTGTGCGCGTGCCGTTGTCATCGTGCGCCTGGAGCGGCCAACAGCGGTCCTCGATCAGGCTCATGGCCCTGATCGTGTTACGTGCCCTCAGAAGCGGAATAGCCCGCGGCGGCGCGCAGGCGGTTGCCCCGCTCGCCGAGCACCCACTTGACCGGGATCAGCACTGCCCACCAGAGCTTCGCGCCCGTCGGGGACACGAAGGCGAGCGGCACGGCGATGGCGAAGACCAGCACTGTCGCCGCAAGATCGGCCACATCGTTACGCGCGACGCGGTCGGGCAGCGCCGCGCCGGCCAGCCACGGGCGTTTCCACAGCGCGATCGTCAGCGTGAGTTGGGCGATCCCCATGACGGCCACGGCGCCGGAGTAGACGGCCACCGACGGGGCCAAGTCCCCGTACTCGGCGAGCAGGGTGGTGGGGAAGGGCATCAGCGCGATCAGCCCCAGGCTCAGCAGCCCCAGCCTGATGACCGTCCCGTCCACCTTCTCCACGTACCGGAAGACTTGGTGGTGGCCCCGCCAGAACGCCGCGATGAGCAGAAAGCTGAGAGCGTATGCCCAGACGCTGGGCATCACATCGGCCAGCGCCTCGTCGAAGTCGGCGGAGTTCAGACCGACGGGCAGGGCGATGTCCAGCGCCAGCAACGTCATGGCGATGGCGAAGACGCCGTCCGACAGTGCGATCAGCCGCACTGCGCTCCCCTCGTCGTCCCGCGCTCGCTGGTGGCCTTTCACGCTGCCCCACCTTAGGGTCGAAAGTACTTGAATGCCTGGATTGAGCCTTTCGGTTCGGACGTACTTGCCATGGTTCGACCCGCCCGCGGCCACGGTTGCGGGGTGACCGTCGGGCGGCAGTGCGGGCCCTCGTGCGAGAGGCGTCCTGCAGAACTCGGACTTCCGCGAGGACGGCTGGGGCCGGCTGATGTGCACCGCGGACTTCCTCGGCACCGCCGAGGTCGCGGAGAAGGGTGGCACCCGTGTCCGCTGTCCGCCGGATCCACGGCCTGCTGAAGGCCACCGACCCCGACACCGGGGAACGCTTCGGCGTCGGCGAACCGGAACTCCTGCTGTGGGTGCATGTGCGGAGGTCGGCTCCTGCCCAGAGGTCGGCCGCCGCGCCGCTCCGGGCTGCCGCTGGACGACGAGCACGCCGACCGCTACCCGGCGAACAGCGGTCGGCGCCGCCCGCCTCATGGGACTCGAACCCGTCACCGTGCCCGCCACCGCCGGTGAGCCGGCCGCCCACCTGCCGACGCGCAGGGCACGCCGTGTGAGGAGCGGCCGTGACGGCGTCGCCACTGCTGCTTCTCGCGGGCTCGACGGGAGTCGCAGGCTCCCGAAAATACCCCCCGGGGTACCTCTGTTAGGGTGGATACAGATACCCCGGGGGGTAAACGAAAGGAGCTCCGGCCGTGTTCTTCGTCGAAAGCCTGAAGCTGGACGGGTTGGGCAACCGCAGTTACCTGACCGGCGGGCGCGGCCGCGCGGTGGTGGTGGATCCGCCCCGCGACATCGACCAGGTCCTCACCGCGGCAGCCCTGCGGGGAGTACGCATCGCGTACGTGGTCGAGACGCACCTGCACAACGACTACGTCAGCGGCGGCCTCGAACTGGCACGTGTCAGCGGGGCCCGATACCTCGTGCCGGCAGGCGCGACGGTGGCGTTCACGCGCACCCCCGTGGCCGACGGCGACACCGTGGCGGTGGACGACGGCCTGGTGCTGCGAGCACTGGCGACTCCGGGCCACACGCCCCACCACACCTCCTACGTTCTCGAGGAGGGCGGTCGCGCCGTGGCCGCGTTCACCGGGGGATCGCTGCTCATCGGCAGCGTGGGACGGCCGGACCTGGTCGAGCCGCGGCTGACCGAGCAGCTGGCCCGCGCCCAGTACGCCTCCGCCCACCGCCTCGCCGACGAGCTCGCCGACGACGTGCACGTGCTCCCCACCCACGGCTTCGGCAGCTTCTGCTCCTCCGCGCAGGCGGAGGGGGAGGAGACCACGATCGGCGCCGAACGCAGGAGCAACGACGTGCTCAACAAGGACGTCGACACGTTCGTCGCCGACATGCTCGCGGGGCTGGACGACGTCCCGGCCTACTACGCACACATGGGGCCCGTCAACGCGGCCGGTCCCGTGCCCGTCGACCTGACCCCGCCGCGGCCGGCCGACGCCGGACAGATCGCGGAACGGCTGGCGGCGGGGGAGTGGGTCGTCGACCTGCGCAACCGGGTCGCCTTCGCCGAAGGACATGTGGCCGGGTCATTCAACTTCGAGGGGGACGGCAAGCTCGCCACCTACCTGGCATGGCTCATCCCCTGGGGCAAGCCCCTCACGCTGCTGGCCGACACGCCCGAACAGGTCGCCGAAGCGCAGCGTGAGCTGGCCCGCGTCGGCATCGACCGCCCGGCGGCCGCCGCCACCGGCTCCCCCGGCGGCTGGCTCAGGGAGGGCGAGGAACTCGCGTCCTTCCCGCGCGCCCGGTTCGCCGACCTGGCGGTGGCGCTCGAGCGCGAGAAGGACGTGGTGGTGCTCGACGTACGCCGCGACTCCGAGCGGGGCGACGGCTTCGTCGAGGGCTCGGTACACATCCCGATCCACGAACTGCACGGCCGCCTCGCAGAGGTGCCGCCAGGCGTGGTGTGGGTGCACTGCGCCGGTGGGATGCGCGCGGCGATCGCCGCTTCGCTGCTGGACGCCACCGGGCGCGAGGTCGTCGCCGTCGACGACGCCTTCGACGCCGCCGAACAGGCCGGCCTCACCCGTACCGCCTGAATTCCTTGATCACCCTTCGCACGGAGTACCGCGATGCCTTCCGGACGCGACAGCAGTCGCCTCACCCCCGCCCGGGCCCATGGATCGACAGCGCAGGGCCCGGCGGTCCTGCTCGATGTGCGTGAGACGCACGAGTGGGAGGCCGGACATGCCCCCGGCGCCCTGTCCATGCCGCTGACCCTGCTCATGGCGGGCGTCCCCCTTCCGCCCACGGCCCAGGGAAGGCCGGTCGTCCTCATCTGCCGCTCCGGGAACCGCTCCCGCCGGGCGGTCGAGACGTTGGCCGACAGCGGCGTCGAGGCGACCGATGTCGCCGGCGGCCTGGTCGCCTGGGCCGCAGAGGGACTGCCGGTCATCGACGTGCACGGCGACAGCGGCGTGGTGACGTGAGCGCACTGTTCCTGGCGCTGGCCGCCGGTGGCGTCGTGGGTCTGGCACTCGGCGCGCTCGGCGGCGGGGGCAGCATTCTCGCCGTTCCCGTGCTCATCTACCTGCTCGGCTTCTCCCCGGCGGCGGCCACCACGGCCGCTCTGCTGATCGTCACCGCGACATCCGCCACCGCCCTGTACGCACACTCGCGCGCGGGCAACGTGCGGTGGAGGACGGGAGCACTGTTCGCGGCGGCCGGCGTCCTTCCGGCCGCCGCGGCGGGGGCTGCCGCCGCCCGTCTGCCGCAGCACGTGCTGACCGCCGCCTTCGCCGCCGTCGCCGGGCTCGCCGCGGTCAGGATGCTGGCGCCGGCCCGCACCACCGCTCAGGCGCCTGCCGAGCGCCCCCTCAAGGCTGCGGGCGCCGGGGCCGGGCTGGGCGCTCTCACGGGGTTGCTCGGCGTGGGCGGCGGATTCCTGGCCGTCCCGGCGCTCGTCACGATCCTCGGATTCGAGATGCAGGCGGCGGTCGGCACCAGCCTGCTGGTGATCTCGGCGAACGCCATCGCTTCGCTCGTCACGCGAGGCTCCACGGCGGCGGGACTCGACTGGGCCATCATCGCGCCGTTCATCGCCACCGCGGTCCTGGGGGCATGGGACGGCAGACGACTCGCCGCCAAGGTCTCCGGCACGGTGCTCCGGCGCACTTTCGCGTCCGCGCTGTTGGCGGTGGCCGCTCTCATGCTGCTCGATGTGCTGACATGACGCGCGCGGCTCGACATGCCGACATGCCGACATGGAGCGTGCCGTCCGAGGTGCCGGCACCGGCGCGTGCCGCCCCATGCGCCGACGCCGTGCACGTGCCGCTCGGTACGCCGGCATGGCGCGCGGGACGCGCGGCTCAGGCCAGTGACAGGAAGAGCTTCTCCAGACGGGCCCGCATCTGCTCACGGTCACCGCTCGCGGCCATGTCCGAGTCGGTCAGGCAGTGCTGCAAGCCGGTGGCGATGATCGCGAATCCCGCCTTGTCCAGGGCCCGGGAGGCGGCAGCCAGCTGCGTGACGACGTCTTCGCAGTCCCGGCCTTCCTCGATCATCTTGATCACCCCGGCGATCTGCCCCTGCGCCCGTCGCAGCCGGTTGACCACTGTCTTCAGCTCGTCGGCCGCCATCGCCAGTTCCACAAGCCACTCCTTCGATATACCCCTCCGGGTATCCTACCGGAGTGGTCCCCGCCCATGGAGAACAGGAAAACCTATGACAGCCTCCATCGCCCTCACCGCCCACCAGGCCAGCGGCCGGCTCCACGAGCTGACCGTGATCGACGTCCGCACCCCCGGCGAGTACGCCTCCGGCCACCTGCCCGGCGCCTACAACGTCCCGCTCGACCACCTCGAAGAGGCCGTCCCCGCGATCAAGGCCGCCGCCGAACGCGGCGACCTGCTCGTGGTGTGCGCCTCCGGGGCCCGGTCCGCCCAGGCGTGCGCCACCCTGTCGCACAACGGCATCACCGCGGCCACGCTCACCGGCGGCACCGACACCTGGACGCAGCTCGGGCACGACATCCACCGCCCCGAGGGTGCGCGCACGGCGTGGGCCATGGAACGCCAGGTGCGTCTCGCCGCCGGCTCGCTGGTCCTCGCCGGAGTCGTGCTCGGGCGACGCCTGCCCAAGGCCCGCCTGCTGTCCGCCGGGGTCGCGGGCGGACTCGTCTTCTCCGCGCTGACCGACACCTGCGGCATGGCCCGCGTCCTCGCCAAGCTGCCCCACAACCGCCCGCGTGCCGACGATCTCCGGGCCACCCTTGCGGCGCTGGCGGGCTGACGGCCGTCCGCTCTCCTGCGGCCCGCCGTGCGCGGCCCCGTGGCATGCCGTGCGGTCCACGGCGTCCCGCAGAACCCGGACTTCTGCGGGACGCCCGGGGCCGGCTGATGCGCACGGCTGCATTTGTCGACAAGCCTCCCGCCGCGTCGGCCCCGACCCCGCCACCGCCGGCCGCCTGCTCACCCCGCCACCCGCACGGCAGAGCAGCACCCCCCCGCCGCGTGACACGGCAACTCACGCTCACGGACAACCCGCTGCGCTTCCTCCCCTCCCGTATACGCTGGCAACTCCCGTCCGGTCACATTCCGAGAGCGATGGCGCGACTCGGGCCCGGCGCACGCCCGGCCCCGTACAAACTACGCAGACGGGCCGCCATACTGGACCGGCCGGGGAGGGCGCAGCGAAGTGACGGGGGCGACAGCACGAGATGGCGGAAACCAGGCTGATCCAGGGCCGCTACCGACTGCTCGATCTCATCGGGCGGGGCGGCATGGGCGAGGTGTGGCGGGCCCGCGACGAATCCCTCGGCCGTCATGTGGCCGTCAAGTGCCTCAAGCCGATCGGGTCCCAGCACGACCGGTCCTTCACCCGGGTGCTGCGGGAACGCTTCCGCCGTGAGGCCCGCGTCGCCGCCGCCCTCCAGCACCGGGGCGTGACCGTCGTCCACGACTTCGGCGAGCACGAGGGCGTGCTGTACCTGGTGATGGAGCTGCTCGAGGGCCGCAACCTCAGCCAGCTGCTCGAGGACAACAAGCAGCAGCCGCTGTCCGTCACCGACGTCGTCGACATCGCCGACCAGATCGCCGACGCCCTCGACTACACCCACGAACAGGGCATCGTGCACCGGGACCTCAAGCCCGCCAACATCATGCGGCTCACCGGCGGCGGGGTGAAGATCTGCGACTTCGGCATCGCGCGCCTCGGGGAGGACATCGGCTTCACGTCCAAGCTCACCGGCACCGGCATCGCCATGGGCACCCCGCACTACATGTCACCGGAGCAGATCGCCGGCGGCCAGGTCGACCACCGCAGCGACCTGTACTCGCTGGGCTGTGTGCTCTACGAACTCGCCACCGGCGCCCCGCCGTTCGACGTCGGCGACACCTGGTCGATCCTCGTCGGGCACCGCGACACCGTGCCCCGGCCGTTGCGTGAACACCGGGACGAGATCCCGGAGTTCCTCGACCTGATGGTCCTCGACCTGCTCGCGAAGACGCCAGAGGAGCGGCCCGCCGCCGCGGGCGACCTGCGGCGCAGGATCGGCGCGTCCGGACACACACGGCACGCCCCCGCCGTCGTGCCGCTCCAGCGCCAGGTCCTGCCCGGCGCGTCGCGGGAGGCCGCGCTGCCCTACTGGACACGCGGCATGACGGTCGGTCACAAGGCGACCGGCGCCTTCGCCGTGCCGTCCGCGCCGCCGGGGCAGGACCACACCGCGGTGCTCACCGGCCGGTGGACCAGCCCGTCCGTCACCGCCCTCGCGGCCGCGTCCGTCGTCCCCGCCGTGCCCGCCGTCCCGCACAGCGGCGTCCGCGTCCCCGCCCAGGGCCCCGGCCGGCCCACTCCGCCGCCCGAGCTGCTCGCCGTCCTCGCCACCCGGCACAACGCGGGTCTGAGCCTCGGCCGCCTCGGCCGCTGGGAGGAGGCGGGGGAGGTGCACCGCGCGGTGGCCGCGGAACGCGAGACGCTGCTGGGCGCCGACCATCCCGACACCCTCGCCAGCCGCTACGAGGTCGGCTTCAGTCTCAGCCGCACCGGCCGCGCCGCCGACGCGCTCGAGGAGTTCGGCCGTGTCGCCGCCGGCCGCGAACGCGCCCTCGGCCCCGACCATCCCGACACGCTCGCCGCCCGCCAGGAGACGGCGTACGTACTCGGCGGCCTCGGCCGGTACGCAGAGGCCGACCGGATCTACGCGGCCGTCCTCGAGTCCCGCGAGCGCACCATGGGGGCCGATCACCCCGACACCCTGCGCTGCCGGCACAACCTCGCCTTCAACCTGAGCCGGATGGGCCGCGTCGAGGACTCCTTCCGGATCGCCGGCGACGTGGCGGCCGCCCGCGCCCGCGTACTGGGCGACACCCACCGCGACACCCTGGTCACACGCTACGAAATGGCCTACGCCCTCGGTCTGATGGGCCGCTGGGCCGAGGCGCTCGCCACCTACCAGGACGTCGCCGCCGCCCGCGCCGCGACCCTCGGCCCCGACCACCCCGACACCCTCGCCGCCCGCTACGAGACCGGCATCTGCCTCGGCCGGCTCGGCCGCGGCGCGGAGGCACTGGACCTCTACCGCTCGCTCGTCGAGGACCGCACCCGCGTCTGCGGGCCCGACGACCCGGAGACACTTCGCGCCCGCCACGGACTCGGCGTCAATCTCGGCCGGCTCGGCCGCTGGGAGGAGGCGCTGGCCGAGGCGCGCGACGTGAGCGCCCTGCGCGAGCGGATCCTCGGCCCCGACCACCCCGACACGCTGGTGAGCCGGCGCGAGGTGGCCGTGGCGCTCGGCTGGCTGGCCCGCTGGGCCGAAGCGCTCGGCGTCTACGAGCAGGTGGCCCAGGAACGCGAGCGGGTCCTCGGACCCGAGCACCCCGACGCGCTGTCCAGCAGGAACGACGAGGCGCACTGCCTGGAGCAGCTCGGCCGCCACACCGAGGCGGTGGAGCTGTACCGGCGGGTCGCCGCGCTGCGCGGGACGGTGACGGAGCAGGCACCCGGCGGTTAGTGTCCGCCCATGCCCGCACTCGCCTCGTACGACGCCGTCATCGTGGGCGGCGGCCACAACGGCCTGGTCGCCGCCGCCTATCTGGCCCGCGCCGGGCGCTCCGTCCTGCTGCTGGAGCGCCGGCCGCACACCGGGGGAGCGGCCGTCTCCACCCGCCCGTTCCCCGGTGTCGACGCCCGCCTGTCCCAGTTCTCCTATCTCGTCTCGCTGCTGCCCGACAAGATCGTGCGGGACCTGCGGCTGGACTTCGCGGTGCGGGGGCGCACCGTCTCCTCCTACACGCCCACGGGCGACGGCGGCCTGCTGGTGGGCGGCGCCCGGACGGAGGAGTCCTTCGGGGCCCTCACCGGCGGGGACCGCGAGTACGCGGCGTGGCGCGAGTTCTACGGCGTCACCGGTCAGGTCGCGCAGCGGGTCTTCCCGACGCTGACGGAGCCGCTGCCCACCCGGGACGAGCTACGGACCCGAGTCGGCGACGAGCAGGCGTGGCGGATGCTCTTCGAGGAACCGATCGGCGCCGCGATCGAGAAACGGTTCACCCACGACGTGGTCCGCGGGGTCGTCCTCACCGACGCGCTCATCGGCACCTTCGCCGACGCCCACGATCCGTCGCTGGTACAGAACCGCTGCTTCCTGTACCACGTCATCGGCGGCGGCACGGGGGACTGGGACGTGCCCGTCGGCGGGATGGGCGCGCTCACCGACGCGCTGGCCGCCGCGGCGCGCGACGCCGGCGCGGAGTTCGCGCTCGGACACGAGGTCACCCGGATCGACACCGACGGCGAGCGCGCAGAGGTCGCCTACCGGAACCGCGCGGGCGAGGGCGCGGTCGCCGCCCGCCGGGTCCTGGTGAACGCCTCGCCGCAGGCGCTCGCCGCGCTCCTCGGAGAGGAGAGCCCCGAACCGGCGGAGGGCGCGCAGCTGAAGGTCAACATGCTGCTGCGGCGGCTGCCGCGGCTGCGGGACGACTCGGTCGCGCCCGAGGACGCCTTCTCCGGCACGTTCCACGTCTCGGAGGGTTACGGGCAACTGGCCACCGCCTACCGGGAGGCCGCCGAGGGGCGGCTGCCGAGTGCTCCGCCGTCCGAGATCTACTGCCACTCGCTGACCGATCCGTCGATCCTCTCGCCGGAACTCGCGGCCCAGGGCTGCCACACGCTGACGCTCTTCGGACTGCACACCCCCGCCAGGCTGTTCGCCGAGGACAACGAACGGACGCGCGCGGAGCTGCTGGCCGCGACGCTCACCGAACTCGACGCGTACCTGGCGGAGCCGCTCGCCGACTGCCTCGCCCTCGACGCGAACGGCGAACCCTGCATCGAGGCGAAGACGCCGCTGGACCTTGAGCGGGAACTGCGGCTGCCCGGCGGCCACATCTTCCACCGCGACCTGTCCTGGCCGTACGCCGACGGCGCCACGGGCCGTTGGGGCGTGGAGACCGCGCACGCCAACATCCTGCTGTGCGGCGCGGGCGCCGTCCGCGGCGGCGGAGTCAGCGGCGTGCCGGGTCACAACGCCGCGATGGCCGCGCTGGGTCACTGACGCCCGGCGCTCCGCCGCCGACGGGCGCGCTCGGCGCGTCGGGTGCCCGGCCCGGGGCGCGCCGCGACTTCACGGTAAGTCCCGCGGCGCACTCCGGCGGTCCGGGCCGGCGGGCCGGTATGCGGGGCGCCGGCCCGGTGAGTGCTCGTCAGTCCCGGGACGGTGTCCAGCCCTTGGGTTCGAGCAGGGCGGCGTCCTCGGGCCGGGACCCGTCGAAGGCCGCCGGGCCCGGGCCGTCCGCGACGTGGATCGCGTCGACGTAGGCGCCCCGGCCGACGTAGAGCTGGTCGGTCGCGTACCGCCAGCGCAGCCGTACCGGCGAGCCGCGCCACGCGGTCAGGTCCGCGGTGACCCGGTGCCATGCCCGCCCGGACCAGCCCGTCACCGAGCCGGCCGGGTGGGGCTCCTCCTCGCCGCCCTTGCGGACCGCGGTGAACGGGACCGGTTTCCAGGTCGCCCCGTCGTCCTGTGACGCCTCGAGGTACAGCGCGTCGGAGCGCGGTTCGGTGTCCCACCACAGCGAGCACCGCAGCAGCGGCCTGTCAGAGGCGAGGGCGAGCGCCGGCAGCGTGAGGGTCGCCGCCGTGGAGCCGGCCATGCCGGAGAACCAGGCGGTGCGGCCGTGGTCGGGGCGGACGGCCACGGCCCTGGCCATGTTGTTGGCCGCGGCGACCCGGGGCGCGCTGCCGGAGCGCCAGCTGCGGACGGGGTGGACGGAGTTGCCGAGCACGATCAGGAACGAGTCGGTGGTCGGGTCGAGGACGAGGCTGGTGCCGGTGAAGCCGGTGTGCCCGGCGGTGCGCGGTGTCGCCATCGCGCCCATGTACCAGTGCTGGTAGAGCTCGAAGCCCAGGCCGTGCTCGTCGCCGGGGAAGGCCGTGTTGAAGTCGGAGAACATCAGCTCGACCGAGGCCGGGCGCAGGATGCGGGAGTCGCCGTAGACACCGCCGTTGAGCAGGGTGCGGGCGAGGACGGCCAGGTCCCAGGCGCAGGAGAAGACGCCGGCGTGGCCGGCCACGCCGCCGAAGCTGTACGCGTTCTCGTCGTGGACCTCGCCCCATACCATGCCGCGGTCGAGTCCGGACCACGGGAGCCTGGCGTCCTCGGTGGCCGCGATCTTCGGCTTCCAGGAGGGCGGTGGATTGAAACGAGTGCGGTGCATCCCGAGCGGAGCGGTGATCTCGTCGCGGAGCAGCGCATCCAGCGGACGGCCGGTGATCTTCTCCAGTACGAGCTGGAGCGAGATCAGGTTGAGATCGGAGTAGAGGTACGTGGTGCCGGGCGGGTTCGCCGGGGCCTCGTTCCACAGCCGCTCGAGCCTGGCCTCCTGCGTCGGCTCCTTGAACAGCGGGATCCAGGAACGGAAGCCGGAGGTGTGCGTGAGCAGCTGACGCACCGTGATGTCCTGCTTGCCCGCACCGGCGAACCGGGGCAGGTAGGAGGCGACCGGCGCCTCCAGCTCCAGCGTGCCCCGTTCGATCTGCTGCACCGCCAGGACGGACGTGAAGAGCTTGGAGACGGACGCCAGGTCGAAGACGGTGTCCTCGGCCATGGCGATCTGCTGGTCGGCGGGGAGCTCGACGGCGGTGTCGGTCTTCTCGTCGTAAGCCGAGTAGCGCAGCGCCTTGCCGATCGCCCGGTGCAGCGCCACCGTGCCGCCCCGCCCGGCGAGCAGCACCGCACCCGCGTACCAGGGATGCTTGGGGGACGGGGCGAGGAACTTCTCGGCGTCGAGGACCAGTTGGTCGAGGTGACGGGCCAGCAGCCCGGCCCGCTGCGGAGAGCCGTGCCGCAGCGTCGGCCGGTTCCCAGAGCCGCTGCCCGGGCCTGTCCCGCCGGTGTCCAGGGCTCCGTCGCCCCCGGCGGCCGCCGCGAAGGGGACCGGTCCCAGGGCGAGCGCACCGCCCAGCGTCAGCAGTCCGCCGCCCAGCCTCCGTCTGCTGATTCCTCTGCCCGCCGAGTCGTCGGTCATACGGACCCCTCTCTGCGCGTCCTTGAAAGTATCTTTCGGATCTTCCACGACACGTGAAACTTTCTTGCGATCCTCGGCGTCTGTCAACCACTCCAAAGACATCTCAACAAGGGGAAGCATCCCCCTGCGCGAACTTCACGGTCAGCACGTCAGCCGGCCCCGCCGTCGGGCCTCGCCCCGGCGCCGGACCGCACCCAAGGTCTCGAGCCACTCCAGTTGGTACCGCACGCTCGAAGGCGAGGACAGGCCGACTCCGGCAGCGATCTCCCTCAGCGACGCAGTGGCGTGAGTTCTTCGTCAGTTGAAGGGGAGGGGGCGTGACATTGACGGGTGGCGGCGTCGCCTTGGTCGACAAGGTCCTCGTACACGCCGACCTTGAAGCGGATCAGGTCCAGGGACTCGGTGAGCCTGCCGATCTGAGTGGTGACGTGTGCCTGGTGCTCGCGCATGAGCGCGAGTCTTTCTTCCTCATTACCGGCTCCCTCTCGCACGAGGTCGGCGTACCGGCTGAGCACGGGCAGGGGCATGCCCGAGGCACGGAGAATGATGCAGACGGTCAGCCAGTCGACGTCATCCTGGCTGTAGACGCGGCGCCCACCGGGCCCGCGTCGTACGGGATTGACGAAGAGGCCCTCGCGCTCGTAGAAGCGCAACGCGTGAACGCTCAAGCCGGTGCGCTCGGCGACCTGGCCGATGCTCAGACTTGTGGTGATCTCAGCCATGCCGCCCAGGGTAACGGGGTTGATCTAGAGCCGGGTCTAGAACCTAACGTCCGTCGTGCGACCGGCTCTTCTGCCCGCTCCATGTGCTGAGTAGAACCACTGGGAGGCATCATCATGCGTTATCGCACCCTCGGCAAAACCGGTATCGAGGTCAGCGTCCACTGCCTCGGGACCATGATGTTCCAGAAAGGCTGCAATCCCGATCACGACGATTGCGTCCGCATCATTCACGCTGCCCTCGACGAGGGAATCAACTTCGTCGACACCGCGGACATGTACGGACAGGGCGAGTCCGAGGAGATCGTGGGCAAGGCGCTGCGGGGGCGCCGGGACGACGTCGTACTCGCCACCAAGGTCCACTTCCCCATGGGTGAGGGCCGCAACCGCGGTGGCAACTCGCGGCGTTGGATTCTCAAGGCGGTCGAGGACAGCCTCAGGCGACTGGACACCGACTGGATCGACCTCTACCAGGTGCACTTCCCTGACCATCGCACCGATATCGAGGAGACGCTCTCGGTACTGACCGACCTCGTGCACCAGGGAAAGATCCGCGCCTTCGGCTGCTCGAACTACCAGGCCGAGGAGATCGTCGAGGCACACCACGTCTCCGAGCGGCGCAGTCTCGGGCGCTTCCGCACCGACCAGCCGCCCTACTCGATTCTGGCCCGCGGGATCGAAACGTCGCTCCTGCCCGTCTGCGAGCGCTACGGGATGGGGGTACTGGTCTGGAGCCCTCTCGCCTTCGGATTCCTCACCGGCAAGCACCGCAAGGACCAGCCCATCGACCTGGCAGTCGGCCGTGCCGCGCTCCGGCCGGCGTTCTTCGATCCCTCGATCGCCGAGAACGCCGCCAAGCTCGACGCCGTCGAACAACTTGTAGAACTCGCGACGAGCATCGGCTGCACCCTCCCCCAGCTCGCCATCGCCTTCACCGTGGCCCACCCCGCCGTCACCTCGGCGATCATCGGACCGCGGACCATGCGACAACTGCAGGACCTGCTCAAGGGCGCCGCACTCACCCTCGACGATGCAGCCCTCGACCGAATCGACGAAATCGTGCCGCCCGGAACGAACCTCTACAACCCGGCAGCATCCTTCCCTCCGCGATCACTGACCGAGACCGCGTTGCGGCGCCGCCCACTCACCGAACGCTCCGCAGCCTGCTGGACCTGAATCCGCAGAGAAATTGTCGCCCCGCACCCGCAACGGACGGATGCGGGGCCGGCCCAGCCCGATCCGGCCTCGTGGAACAACACAGCCCCCTCTCAAGGAGAACACGCTATCGAGGGACCGAGGAGCATGCTTGGCCCCAGGTCGCCGGGCAGCACCCGGAATGAGGGTCCTGGAAGCGCTGCGGAGCAGCGAGTCGCCGGTCCCGTCGCAGCGGCCGTGCCCGGGCTGATGCGAGAGGGACGTCGAGCGAGGTGCCCCCGGTTGATCGGGAACGGCCACCGGCGGCCTCCAATGGAGGCTGTCGTACACAGAGTCCCGCCACGGCTCGAGGTGTCCTGCCCACGGGTCGTGGTCGCCGTGGATGACGTTCGGGCAACCACACCGGCGAAGTCGTCCGCGTTCGGGAAGGACGGCCGACCGGAATGCCGCCCCGCGGCGCGACTGCTTCACGGACGACGCGTACGCGTGCGCCGCACGCCCTCGCGGGCCATCTCGTTGGCGGGATCGATCCGCAGGGCCCGCTCGAAGCTGGCGCATGCCTCCTCGTACCGGCCGAGCTTCTCCAGCGTGATCCCCCGGTTGAACCGAATGCCGCTGTCATCCGGCCAGATCGCGACAGCGTCCTCGTAGCACGTCAGCGCCTCGGCCCAGCGTCCCGACGTGAACAGGTCGTTGCCCTTGTCCAGCCAGGCCTCTTTGTCGACGGGATCGAGCTCCAGCCGACGCTCGTTCAGCGCCAGCGCTTCCTCATAGCGGCCGAGGTCTGCCAGCGCACCTCTCTTCACGGCCCACGCCTCCGCGAACCGCTCATCCATGTCGAGGGCGCGGTCGCAGCACTCCATGGCGTCCTCGTGCCGCTCGAGCCGCCGTAGCGTCCTGGCCCTCTCGACCCAGGCCCACGTCGACCGAGGGTCGCGTGCGACGGCCTGGTCATGGCAGGGGAGAGCCTCTGCCGGACGGCCGAGTTCGCGCAGGGCGACGGCCTTGTACGTCCATCCGACGGCCAGGGCCGGGTCGATGGCCAACGCGCTTTCGTAGCATGCCAACTGCTCTTCCCACGGCCCGCCGGCCAAGCCGATGGCACGGCCCTTCTCGACCCATGCACCGTGTGTCTCGGGTCCGATCCGCAGGGCGCGCTCGGCGCACTCCAGCATGTCGTCGTAGCGGCCGAGAGCGCAGTGGGTGTGCACATAGGTGGACCACACCTGCCGGGTCTCGGGTGCGATCTCCGCCGCGGTGTCGAGGCATGCGAGGGCTTCCCCCGGCCGTCCGAGGGCGTTCAGGAGTTGTGCCTTGTTGACCAGGGCCGGGATATGGCGGGGCGCGACGCGCAGGGCCTCGTCGATGTCGTCCAGAGCGGCGTCCAGCTGTCCGCGCCTCACCCTGAAGTTGGACCGGGAGACGAGGACATACAGGTCACGAGGCCGGAGCTGATAGGCCCGGGCGAGCGACTCCTCCGCCTCTTCGTAGCGTTCGAGGCCGGCGAGGACCACACCCCTGTTGGCCCACACCAAGCCGTCACGGGGCTCCAGTTCCGCAGCGCGCCCGAAGCACGACAGGGCCTCCTCCGGCCTGTCCATGTCCCGGAGAACGGTCCCCCGGCACAGCCAGGCGCTCGGCTCGCGCGGATTCAGTTCGACCGCGCGGTCGTGTGCGGCCAGAGCCTCGTCGTGGCGATGAAGTTCGTGGAGGCCCATGCCACGCACCTGCCAGAGCTTGCTCAGGACGACCGGCCCCTCGTTTCCCGCCGCTTCCAGGCCCTTCTGCACGGCGTCGAGGGCGTCCTCGTAGCGGCCCAGATGGTGGAGCGCAAGGCTCCTGGAGACCCATTCCTCCCCGGTCAGGGAGTGCGGCCGGGCAGTCGCGGGCGCCGGGCCGCCGGTCTCCGCGCGGTACACGTCGTCCAGCCGCTCCCGGACCGCCGCGAAGTCGGCGGGGCGGTTCTCGCGGCGGGGCTCCGTGCACGCCCTGATCAGGCGGTAGAGCGGCGAGCGACGGGTCCGCCGGTCGGTCGTGCGCTCGACGTACGCCTTGGCCCGGCCGCCGCCCGGCGGGAGGCGCCCGGTGAGCATCTCGAAGAGGACGACGCCGAAGGCGTAGACGTCGGCGCGGGTGTCCAGGGCCGCGCCCGGTACGAACTGCTCGGGCGCCATGTAGCGGGGCGTGCCCGCGACCGTGGTGTAGAGCTGCTGCGCGCCGGCCGGCAGTTCGCTCAGGCCGGGCGGCGACGTATCACCGGAGTGGTCGAAGGCCCTCGCCAGGCCGAAGTCGGTCACCCGGAGCGTGTGGTCGGCGGACAGCAGGCAGTTCGCGGGCTTCACGTCCCGGTGGACGAGACCGAGCTGGTCGTGCGCGTGCCGGAGCCCGTCGCACAGGTGCCGGGCGAACCGCAGCGCCTGCCGGGGCCGCAACGGCCCACGCCGCAGCAGCCCGGCCAGATCGCCGCCCTCGGCGTACTCCGTGACCACGCACGGCAGACCCTCGATCCGCTCCACCCACAGCGCCGTCGCCACATGGCGGTGCGGATCCAGCCTGACCCAGGTCAGAGCCTCGCGCTCGAACCGGTCCCGGTCCTCGTCGCTCCACAGCAGCCGGCAGTCGAACGTCTTCAACGCCATCCGCTTGCCGTCGTCGTCGGAGCGGACGATGTAGACGACACCGAACCCTCCCTTGCGCACGTCGAGTACGGTCCAGCCCACGACGTGGCGATCACTCGCCAGCCGACGGCCGACTTCGAAGTTGCTCCGCTTCATCACGCCGGACGTGGACCGCAGGCTGTCCAGTCCGCCGGCGGCCGCCTCCGCAACCGGACCGGACGGCTCGGCGTCCAGGGCCCTGGCGTACGCGCGGCGCGCCATGTCCAGGCGCCCCACCCTGCGGAGGGCTTCGGCGAGTTCGAGATGCGCACGCCCGGCATCCGGGCGCAGCGCCACCGCGTCGCCCAGCAGCCGGGCGGCGTCCTCGAACCGCCCGGCGGCCATGGCCGCCCGCCCCAGCTCCAGGTAGCGGGCGTACCCGGCATCGGCCTCGACAGTGTCCACGGCTGCTCCATCCCCCGGCGGGTGCCCTGCAACTACTCATCCCTCAGCCCGACTTGAGCGTATAGCGGAACGGCGACCGCCCGGTGATCAGTGCGCGCACCCCTCCGGCGTCAGGCTTCTCCGTCGCTGCAACTTCCCTGCCCGAAGCTCGCCGAGCCACGCGAGCAGCCCGCACCACTTGCCGGCGAGCGGCTCGGAGCCCGCGGCCTCGCCGACTTCTCGCGAGCATCGACGACCACCTCGACGACACGTCAGCCACCGGCCTGTCCGAGCCGAGCAGGCCGAGCGGACCCAGGTCTTCCTCGGCCGGCTCGGCAGCACGCGCAAGACCGAACGCACCCGGCTCCGGATCGACTTCGACCGGGCAGCCCGCGTGGTCGCCGGGATCGACGCGGCTTCCGGCGCGGGCAATGACGAGAAGCCGGCATGAGGATCTCGGCAGCCCAGGGGGGCGAAACGAGAATCGCATCAGTCCACGATGGGCCGGCTCCTGCGCGGGGAGATCCCGTTCGGCGGGAAGCGCAACCTCAAGGCCCTCGCCCAAGAGGCGGGGGCCGACCGCGCCGCGTGCTGCGGAAAATCTGACGCTGCATCAGAAAACGTCTTCCCTCGTCCGGCACCCTGCGGCATCCTGCGCCCATGGAGACGGAGCTGAGCAGACAACTGGGCATCGAGCACGCCATCTTCGGCTTCACCCCGTTCCCCGCGGTGGCCGCCGCCATCAGCCGCGCCGGAGGCTTCGGCGTACTCGGCGCGGTCCGCTACACCGCGCCGGAGGACCTGCGGCGCGATCTCGACTGGATGCAGGAGCACACCGGCGGCATGCCCTACGGGCTCGACGTCGTCATGCCCGCCAAGAAGGTCGAGGGTGTGAGCGAGGCGGACGTCGAGGCGATGATCCCCGAGACGCACCGCACGTTCGTGACCGACACCCTCGCCCGGCACGGCGTACCCGAACTGGCCGAGGGCGAGGCCTCCGGATGGCGCATCACCGGCTGGATGGAGCAGGTGGCCCGCAGCCAGCTCGACGTCGCCTTCGACTATCCGGTCGGACTCCTCGCCAACGCCCTCGGCCCGCCGCCCGCCGACGTCGTCGCACGCGCCCACGACCACGGGGTCCTCGTCGCCGCCCTCGCCGGCAGCGCCGCTCACGCCCGCCGCCACGCAGAGGCGGGCATCGACGTCGTCGTCGCCCAGGGGTACGAGGCCGGCGGCCACACCGGTGAGATCGCCTCCATGGTGCTCACCCCCGAAGTCGTCGAGGCCGTCGACCCCTTGCCGGTCCTCGCGGCCGGAGGCATCGGAAGCGGCCGGCAGATCGCCGCGGGCCTCGCCCTCGGCGCCCAGGGCGTCTGGCTCGGCTCCCTGTGGCTCACCACCACCGAGGCCACCCTCGGATCCCGCGCCCTCACCGCGAAACTGCTGGCCGCGGGCTCCGGCGACACCGTCCGCTCCCGCGCCCTCACCGGCAAGCCCGCCCGCCAGCTGCGCACCGCCTGGACGGACGCCTGGGACGACCCGGCAGGCCCCGGCACCCTGCCCATGCCGCTGCAGGGACTGCTCGTGGCCGAAGCGGTCTCCCGCATCCAGCGGTACGAGGTCGAGGCGCTGCTGGGCACGCCCGTCGGCCAGATCGTCGGCCGTATGAACTCCGAGCGCAGCGTGCGGGAGGTCTTCGACGACCTGACCCGCGGCTTCGAGGAGGCAGTCACCCGCATCAACCGCATCGCCGGAAGGAGCACGTCATGACCGGTGCACCCGCAGACGCCCCCGTGCCGGCCGGGAACGGCTTCTGGGCGCAGGCCGCCGCCGACCCCGGCCGTACCGTACTGACCGATCCCGCCGGCAGGCGCTTGACGGCGGGAGAGCTGCATGCCGCCGCCAACCGGCTGGTGCACGGGCTGCGCGCGGCGGGCCTCGAACGCGGGGACGCGTTCGCCGTCGTCCTGCCGAACTGCCCGGAACTCGTCGCCGCTCATCTCGCCGCCACCCAGGCGGGGTTCTACCTGGTCCCCGTCAACCACCACCTCGTCGGACCCGAGATCGCGTGGATCGTCTCCGACTCAGGCGCCAAGGTGCTCGTCGCCCACGAACGCTTCGCCGAAGCGGCGACCGCCGCCGCCGACGAGGCGGACCTGCCCCGCACCCACCGCTACGCCGTCGGTGACGTGGCCGGCTTCCGCCCCTACGAGGAACTGCTCGAGGGGCAGCCGGACACGCCGCCGCAGGGCCGCACGCTCGGCTGGGTCATGAACTACACGTCCGGCACCACCGGCCGTCCGCGCGGCGTCCGGCGGCCGCTGCCGGGAAGGCTCCCGGAGGAGAGCCACCTCGGCGGCTTCCTCGGCATCTTCGGCATCCGGCCCCACGACGGGAACGTGCACCTCGTCTGCTCGCCGCTCTACCACACGGCGGTGCTGCAGTTCGCGGCCGCGGCCCTGCACATCGGGCACCCCCTCGTCCTGATGGACAAGTGGACGCCGGAGGAGATGCTGCGCCTCATCGACACCCACCGATGCACGCACACCCACATGGTGCCGACCCAGTTCCACCGCCTGCTCGCCCTGCCGGAGGAGGTGAAGCGGCGCTACGACGTCTCCTCGATGCGGCACGCCGTCCACGGGGCGGCGCCCTGCCCTGAGCACGTGAAGAGAGCCATGATCGACTGGTGGGGCGGCTGTGTGGAGGAGTACTACGCGGCCAGCGAGGGCGGCGGCGCGTTCGCGACCGCCGACGAATGGCTGAAGAAGCCCGGTACGGTCGGCCGGGCCTGGCCGATCAGTGAGCTCGCCGTGTTCGACGACGAGGGCAACCAGCTGCCGCCCGGCGAACTCGGCACGGTCTACATGAAGATGACGACCGGCGGCTTCAGCTACCACCGGGACGAGGCCAAGACGCGGAGCAACCGCATCGGCGACTTCTTCACCGTCGGCGATCTCGGCCACCTCGACGAGGACGGCTACCTCTTCCTGCGTGACCGCAAGATCGACCTGATCATCTCGGGCGGGGTGAACATCTATCCGGCCGAGATCGAGGCCGCGCTGCTCACCCACCCCGCCGTCGCCGACGCGGCGGCCTTCGGCGTCCCGCACGCCGACCGGGGCGAGGAGGTCAAGGCGGTGGTGGAACCGGCGGACGGCCACCGGCCCGACGACGCCCTCGCGGCCGCGATCCTCACCCACTGCGAACGGCACCTCGCGCCCTACAAGCGCCCCAGGTCGGTGGAGTTCGTCGCTGCCATGCCACGCGATCCCAACGGCAAGCTCTACAAGCGGCGCCTGCGGGCGCCGTACTGGGAGGGCCACGAACGCGCCGTGTGACGGCGGGCGTGTCGCGGGCCACGGGCGGGGCCGGCATCCGGCTACGGCCGCGCCGCGGGCACCGGTCGCGGTGCGGGAGGATCCGTCCCGGCCTGCACGTCCCCGGGGCCGGGGGAGCCTGCGTCACGTCGTCGGGCGTTCCGGCGCGGCTCTGCGCGGCGCGCGGAGCCGCGTCACCGCCTGTGCGAGACGCCCAGTTCGATGAGGTGGCGCTTGGTCACCCGGCCGCCGTACCCGCCGTCGATCAGGCCCGCGACGCACCCGAGCAGCCCGTTCCTTGCGGCTTCCGGAAGCGCCCGGTGGCCGGAGTAGGTCCGCAGCAGATCCAGGTACTCCGCCGTGGTGTACGTGAGGTCCTGCTCGTAGCGGCGGAAGACCGTCGGGCCGAACCGGCCGCTCCGCGCGACCTCTTGGGAATGGTCAGAGCAGTCGACGTCTGCGGCCGGGGGCGGGCGGAGGCCCGGCGGCGTGTCCGGGTCGAAACGCTCGTAGCAGCGCTGGACCTCGACGAAGAACTCCTCGGTGCCGCCCCTCACATGCTGGCTGCGCACCACCGCGAGTGCCCCGCCCGGTCGCAGCGCGCCGGCGGCCTTGGCCACCCGCACCGCCGGGTCGATCCAGTGGAACGCCGTCGCCGAGACGACCGCGTCGAACGGCTCCTGTGGGAGCGGCCAGCTCTCGAAGTCCGCGGTCACCACCTCCACCGCCGCGGCGCCGGCCCCGGCCAGGTTGCGACGGGCGACCGCGGCCATGCGCGATCCCGCCTCGACGGCCGTGACCCGGCAGCCGCGCCCGGCCAGAGGCACCGTTGCCTGACCGGTCCCGCAGCCCACCTCGAGCACGCGGCTGCCGGCGCGGATCCCGGCGAGTTCGGCGAGGTCGTCGTACAGCCTCGCCGGATATCCCGGCCTGGCCCGGTCGTACAGCTCCGCGTCCTCGTCGAAGACCCGGCTCAGACGGGACCGCCGGGACTCCTCGGGGCTGTCGTCCCGTTTCGCGCGCGTGGTGTTGTCGGGCACGCGGAGCAGGCTAGCCTGCGTTCCCTTGCGGCGGTGTCCGCATCATGACCGGGAACGACACCGCCGGCGACGTCACCCCGGCTCAGCCGGACGCCACTGAACTCCCGACCTCGTTCCCCCAAAGGTCCAGGCCCTCGCCCGCCGACGCCCGCACCAGGGCGTCGGTCAGGTCGTGCGGCGCGGACAGCATCGGGTAGTGGCCGGTGTTCAACTCGAAGTAGGTGACCCCCGGGTCGGCGAGCTTGGCGAACCGGGGGTCACCGGTCCCGTGGAGGGCTCGGACGACCTCCAGGCTCAGGCCGTTGGCGAGGCAGAGGACGCCCGTGGTGGGAATCGTGCGCCAGTTGCCGGTCAGCTCGAGCGGTTCGGTGACGGTCCGGACCGGATGCGGTGTGGCCAGGCGGCGGTGGCGCGCCAGCTCGTCGTCGGGCACGCCGTGGACGGGCTCGATCCCGGGCGGGACCGGCAGCACGTGGCCGTCGGCCGTCCCCGCGAGGTGCGGCATGGACGTGACCACCGCCTCGCCGGACTCGGGAAAGCCGGTGTCCACGAACACCACCCGCTCGACCTTCTCGGGCCGACGGTCGGCTGCCGCGACGGCGGGGAAGCTGCCGTAGCTGTGCGCCACCAGCACCACTGCTGTGTCCTGGGCGGCGAGGACATCGCTCACCGCGTCCGTGTGCTCGGCGAGGCCGATCGCCGCGGGGTCCTCGCCGGCCCTCTCGCCGAGCCCCGGGAGGGTCGGCGCGATCGCCCGGTGTCCGCGCGCCGTCAGCTCGGCGGCCACGGCGTCCCAGGCCCAACCACCCATGAAGAGACCGGGGACCAGCAGAAATGTCGTCATGATCGAGCCTTTCGGAATCTCGGCCGTGTTGCCGGTCCGAACGTAGGACCTCCCCCTGCGGGAGATTCCATTCCGCGCGACGACCAGGCCCGATCACCCCCGCCGGGTCGGCCGGCCTCGGACCGGCTTGCGCCACACGGAGACGTGCTTGGGGGAGTCCTGGGTGAACGGCGCCCCGTCCCAGTCCCCGACGCGACGTTCCAGCTCGAGCCCGGCGATCCGTGCCATCAGGTCGAGCTCCGCGGGCCAGGCGTACCGGTGCCGGGAGTTGCCGCGCCGGTAGCGGCCGTCGTCACCGTCGCGGGTGAAGTGGTGCGAGACGAGAATCTGCTCGACCAGGTCGAAGGTGTCGAAGCCGAGATGCCGCTCCGAGACGTCGAACGGCACCGCGGTCTGGCCGGGCGGCAGGAACCGCAGCGGCGGCACGCTCAGCTCGATGACGAACCGGCCGCCGGGCACCAGATGGCGTGCGGCGTTGCGGAAGCACTCGACCTGCTCGTCCTGCGTGAGCAGGTTCGTGATGGTGTTGTAGACGAGATACACCAGGGTGAACTCGCCGGGGACGACGGTCGTGGCCATGTCCCCGACGGTGACCGGGAGCGAGTCCTCGTCGATCTTGCGCCGCAGGACCGCCGCCATGTGCTCCGACAGTTCGATGCCCGCGACCGGCACGCCGCGTTGCCGGAGCGGGACGCCCACTCGTCCGGTTCCGATGGCGAATTCCAGTGCCCGGCCGTCCCCTGCGAGCTCGGAGAGGAAGGCGAGAGTCGGTTCGAGGACGGCGGCCGAGGACATCTCGGTCTCCTCGGCGTCGTAGCGGTCGGCGGTCGCACGGGTCCACAGCTCACTGCTCGTCACGGGCGGCCACTTTGCCCGGCCCGCAGGGGCAGTGTCGACGCATTTTCCTTCCACCGGACCGGTACGCCGGGCTGGGAGGGTGGCAAGCGGGAGGTTTTGTACCGCCGTTGAAAGGGACACAGTTGAAGCGGGCAACCACCGCGGCGTCCTCTACGCCGTGTTGTCGTACGGCGTCGGTACCGATCACCGTGCCGCGTCCTCCGTGACGTGCGGAACCCCTCGTCGAGGCGCACCATTTGAAGTAGGGGGAGCCGTTCGGGTGGGGCCACGGCGCAGCGATTCGCAGAGATGCGCCGTCGGATTCCGCGGAGGAGTCGCCATGCCCATGTTGCTCATCAAGGGCTTCTACGATGTCAGGGGCTCGCAGCCGGACGGGGACACGGTCCATTTCACGGCCGACGACCCCTCGGAGTGGAGCCTCGTCGGCGGTGGGCTGGGCCGCGCCGTCGAACACAGCGCGGTGGGACGCGCGAAGCTGCGGCTGGACGCGGTCGACGCACTCGAGACGCACTACGGTGCGAACCGTGTCCACCAGCCGCTGCACTTCGCTCACGCCGCACGCGACGAACTGTTGAGCCGGCTGGGCTTCACCGATGTCCAGCGCCGCCCGGACGAGAGCGTGACCGCCACCACCCCGGAGACGGTTCCCGGGTTCGTACTCACCCGCGGCGCCGATGTCCACGGCCGCTGCATCGCCCTGGCAGGTCGTGGCACGCCTCCGGGGACCAGCGGCCTGGAGATCGACGTCGACACCACGGTGCTGAGGACGACGGTCAACCACCATCTGCTCTCGACGGGCTTGGTGTACCCGACGTTCTACCGCAGCCTGTTCACCAGCCTGCGGGTGGAGATGGCCGACGCGGTCAAGGACGCCCGGGACGCGGGACGGGGCCTGTGGACGAGCGATGCCACCACGACCGGGGCGAAGATCACCGGCCTGTCCTCGCTGACGGACGATGTCGTGATTCTCCCCAAGCTGTTCCGCAGGCTGGTGGACTACTTCCAGCTCGGGACGATGCCGTTGGCCTGCTTCCCCGCCTTCCTGGCCGGAGTCGGGGACCGCTTCTCCGTGCTGTCCACCGGCGAGCGGTGCAGGGGAATGCACCGGGTCGTGGAGGTCACGAACGGCGGGACCGTGAAGATGACGCATCCCCCCGAGGACATGCTCTTCGAGGACGCCTGACACTGTCCGTCACGTGCCTCGCCCTCTCGGCCCAGTAGGCCGGATCCTCCACCCGACGGAGGCACACCATGGGACAGCTCGTCCTCAGCGCTCGCATCCGGGGTGAGGCCACGACCCGGTGCGAGTTCGCGATGACGGTGAACGGCAGCCCCGTCACCCCCACCGCTGTCGTCCTGGACCAGTCGATCTTCACCATTCCCGATGCCTCGGCGCAGATCGAGATACAGGCCAACTCCTTCGAACCGATCAAGTACGGAACCGTCACCGCACGGCTGGAGGTCGACTCGTTCGGCAGCATCCAGACAGTCTTTCTGCCGGACAACTGGGAACCGCTGACCGTCCTGCCGTCCCTGCTCGGCCCGACCGCCGTCATGGTGGTCCACTTCTCGCCCCTGCGTGACGCCACCGAACAGGCGCGCCTGAGCCTGGAGCGCACGGGCCCCGACTTTCCGGGCGCTCCGCCGCCCGGTGACATGAGCTTCCGTACCCCGCCCGTGCCGCTGCCGCCCGCCACCTACTCCCCGTTGCCGCAGGCCACCGACACCGCCTTCGTCGCCTCACCGGCCGTCGGCGACCATGCCATCAAGGTGGAGAGCCGCACGGTGACCCCCTTCGGTGACCTGCTCGTCCTACGCCTCCCCGGCGTCGGAGCACCCCAGCTCGTGGCCGTCTACTGGCCCGGCGCCGTGCCCCGCGGCCCCGGCGCCCCGCCCGCGCCGTTCCTCGTCTTCTTCCGCCCGACCATGGCCCAGAACGTGCCGGACGGCTTCTTCACCAATGTCCTGGACCGCCACGACCCCATGACCAACGACACCTACCCGTGGGGCTTCGACTACCAGTTCTTCGGCCTGCTCCGGCCCCTGCGGTACATGGGGGATCCCCTGCTGGAGGATCCCTTCCCCAAAGGGCTGCCGTACCAGATCCAGGCCTCGGGGCGGAACGTGGTGCTCGTGCTGCCCCTCCCGCGGGTCGGAGCCGAACCGTGCGCGGAGATCACCTCGTTCGCCGACGCCGTCTTTCTCCAGGAGTATCTGGAGGAGATCCAGGCCTTCATGTTCCGGCGGGCCGGAAACTTCTCCTTCGGCCTCGTCGGCCGGGTCGGCATGGGGTCGTTCAGCAGCGGTCACGCGCTCCTCAGCTGCTTCCTGACACAGCCCGCCAATCAGACACACCCTCTTCTCCTGGACACGCTGCAGGAGGTCTGGCTCTTCGACCCCCATGCCGACAAGGCGGAAGTGACGGGTGAGGCCTTGGCCCACGTGGCCGCGTGGGCCGTCCGCGGCTCGGCCGCGACGAAGATCGCCCGCCTCTACACGCAGAACGATCCCGGGCACCTCGGGCCGTTGCTCGCCCAGCTCGGAGTGACGGCCGGTGCCGCCCCGTTCCACGCCGAGACGGCGGACGGCAGAAAGTCACTGACGTCCCTGCCGCGGGCCGCATGGCAGAGCGTGGCCCAGCAGCTGCAGGGCACCGTGCCCTATACGAACAGCGGACAGGTCCACCAGGTGATCCCGGCGATGATGGTCACAGACGCGCTGCGCCGCAGCGGCTTCTGACAGCTGCCCCGGACAGGTCGCGACCGGTGCGGGGATCCCGGCGAGGCGACGCGAGGAGCATCGGCGTGGGGGACCCATGCGGGCCGCCCGGAGCATCTAGCCGATGAGGGCCGCATTGATCTGCCGGGTGGTCTGCGCCGCGATTCGGGGACTGACGTCCGCGTAGGAGGTGTAGGCGTTCAGGCCGGTGGCCAGGGCCCAGCCGCGCCCGCGGGTCCAGGTGGCCTCGTCCACGCCGAGCGCGGCGCGGAAGGCGGTCCGGCTGCCCGCCGACATCAGGGAGAAGGCGATGGTCAGGTCGCAGGCCGGGTCGCCGATGCCGAGACCGCCGAAGTCGATGACCGCGCTGAGGCGTCCCCCAGTGGTCAGCAGGTTGCCGGTGTGGAGATCGCCGTGGAACCAGACGGGGGAGTGGTGCCACCCTGGGGCGTCCAGTGCCTCGTTCCACAGCTCCGTCATGGCAGCGGTGTCGAAGATGCCGTCGGTCCCGGCGATGGCGGCCCGCGTGGCGCGGTCCCTGTCGGCCAGGGGCCCGACCGTGAGGTCGTGTCGCGCCGCGTCGGCCGGCGTGTCGGGGCGCGCGAATCGCTGAAGGGCGGTCAGGAACCCGGCGAGCTGGACGGCAGCCTCCGACGAGTCGCCCAGGGCCTCGACGGTCGCCACATCACCGTCCAGCCATCGGGAGACCGCCCATGGCCACGGATAGCCGAAGTCAGGCTCGCCCACCCCCACCGGTGAGGGAACGGCCAGTGGCAGGTGAGGGGCGAGCCGCGGCAGCCACTCCGCTTCCTTCTCCGCCTGCCCGATGGCTCCGGCGTGGCGCGGGAGCCGGACGGACAGTTTGCCGCCCAGCCGGTAGATCACATGGTCCGACCCTGCAGGGTCGAGCAACGCCAGTGGCAGCCCGGCCCACTGCGGGAACTGCGTATCGACCAGGCGCCTGGCCAGCGCGGCAGTGATCACAGGGCGGGTGTCCGTGGTCGTCCGTGTCGACAAAGCAGCTCCGGCGGTCGGCCCGCTCGGTGCGGCGGGCGGCCAGGGCGATCACAGTGCATCGCAGGCTCGGCTGTCGACCGGTTTTCCGACGGGACGCCGGTCTCCCGGTCCTGTGGGCCGCAGGGCCGGGAGCGGTGAATTCCGTCGGTTGCTCAGGCGCGCCGGGCGCCGGTGAGGACAGCCCAGCGGGTCGTCGCGCGGGGACCGCCGGGCGCTGGCAGCCTGGCACCTATGAGCGCGGTGAAGATCGAGTCCGTCATGGGCCGGTGGACTGTCTGGGTCCCGCTGGTCGCGCTGGTCGCCCTGGTGCTCAGTTGGGGCCGCGACCTGCCGCTGCTCGCGGTGGTCGCCGTCGCCCTCTGTCTGGCGGGGGCGGTGCTCGCCGCGGTCCACCACGCAGAGGTGGTCGCGCATCGGGTGGGGGAGCCGTTCGGCTCGCTGGTGCTCGCCGTCGCGGTGACCGTCATCGAAGTGGCGCTCATCGTCACCCTCATGGTGGACGGGGGTGACAAGTCGGCGTCCCTTGCCAGGGACACCGTGTTCGCCGCCGTGATGATCACCTGCAACGGGATCGTCGGGCTGTCCTTGCTGGTGGGAGCTTTGCGCAGGAGGATCGCCGTGTTCAACGCCGAGGGGTCCGGTGCCGCGCTCGCCACCGTCGCGACACTCGCCACCCTGAGTCTGGTGCTGCCGACCTTCACCACGAGCAAGCCCGGCCCGGAGTTCTCCGCCGCCCAGCTGACGTTCGCCGCGGTCGCGTCACTGGGACTGTACGGACTGTTCGTCGCGATGCAGACCGTGCGTCACCGCGACCACTTCCTTTCCGTCGCGCGCGAGGGGGCCGTCAAGGACGGGGCCCTCAGCGACGACGTGGGCTTCGACGACGACGAGCACTCGGGGGTACCCAGCCGCTCGATCGCCCTCTTCAGCCTCGTCATGCTCCTGATCGCCCTCATCGCCGTGGTGGGCGACGCCAAGGCGGTGTCGCCCACCATCGAGTCCGGCGTCGACTCCGCGGGGCTGCCCCACTCGGTCGTCGGCGTCGTCATCGCCCTGCTCGTCCTGATGCCGGAGACGCTCGCGGCGGTGCGCGCCGCCCGCCGGGACCAGGTGCAGCGGAGCCTCAACCTGGCACTCGGGTCCGCCATGGCCAGCATCGGGCTGACGATCCCGGTGATCGCCCTGGCCAGCATCTGGCTGGAGGGGCCGTTGCTGCTCGGTCTCGGCGCCACCCATATGGTGCTGCTCGCGCTCACCGTCGTCGTCGGCGCTCTCACCGTCGTGCCGGGCAGGGCCACGCTGCTCCAGGGCGGGGTCCATCTGGCGATCCTCGCCGCGTACGTCTTCCTCGCCGTGAGCCCGTGAGCCCGTGGCCCGTGACCCGTGACCCGTGACCCGTGAGCGTGCGAC
Source organism: Streptomyces pristinaespiralis (assembly GCF_001278075.1). Classification (GTDB taxonomy): domain Bacteria; phylum Actinomycetota; class Actinomycetes; order Streptomycetales; family Streptomycetaceae; genus Streptomyces; species Streptomyces pristinaespiralis. The sequence goes on from NZ_CP011340.1 coordinate 8,025,074, forward strand.
CCCCGGGCCCGGGCCGGCCACCGTTCAGAGGTGGCCGGTCGGAAAGGTGGGCCGGTCAGGCGGCCGCGGTGAGTTCGGCGCGGCCGAAGAGGAGTGCGTAGCCGCGGGGCAGCTCGGACAGCATCCGCAGTGAAAGGTCCTCACCGGCGAGCTGCGCGATCAGACAGAGCACGGTGCTGGTGGCCCAGCGCGCCTCCGGCCCGGTGCACGGGGGCAGGTGTCTTGCGACGGCGTCGACGAACCCGGGCGCCGTCAGCGGCTCCGTGAGCGGGATCTGGGCGGTGAGGATCGTGGCAGCCTCGACGGGCAACAGACGGGCCAGCTCGCAGCGTTCGTCGCCGCTGACATGACTGCCCAGGACGGTCAGTACGGCGCGCAGGACGTCTTCGGCCTCCTCGCCGGTCGCATAGCGGCCCGAATAGCGCACCTGCTCGATGAGCTGCTGCCACTGCACGGTCGGTGATCCTCTCTTTCGTTGTGGTCCTGCCACGCCGGTGCCGCACCGCGTGACAGGGTCGGGGTGTCAGATGTGCTGGGGTCGTCCGAAGAGGACGTCGTAGCCGGGGGGCAGCTGGAGCAGGACACGGCGCAGCAGGTCTTCGCCGGCGGCATCGGCCGCCACGCTCAGCACCGCGCTGACGTCCCACTTCGCTGTCTTTTCCGTCGCTCCGTCGATCCAGGCCGCCGTCGCCCGCACGAAACGCTCGGGATCCAGGGGCTCGGCCGCCTGGAGCGGATTGAGAAGGATCATGGCGAAGGTCTCCGGCAACTGTGCGGCCAGCTCCGCCCGCTCCTTGCCCACCAGATGCGCCCCGAGGAGGGCGAGGACAGTGCGGGCGGCCCGTTCGGCCTCCTGCGCCGAGGAGTATTCGCCGCGCTCCTGCACGGCGTCGAGGAATGGCTGCCAACGCATGGCCATCTCTGCCCCCTGACTGTGCTCGCGGACGTGTCTCGCGGACTGTGCTCGCGACGTCACGGAGGACGGGGCCCGGAAGGGGGAATACGTGGTGCCCCGTCCTCCGTCGACGGGTGACGGCTTCTGCTCAGCCGCTGATCTGCTTCTTGTCGCCGCCGGCGCTGATGCTGATCTTGCGGGGCTTCGCGCGCTCGGCGATCGGGATGCTCAGGGTCAGGACACCTGCGTCGTAGGCCGCCTCGATGTGTTCGGTGTCGAGGGTGTCGGCCAGCATCACCTGCCGGGAGAAGACTCCCAGCGGCCGCTCGGACAGTTCCATCTGTACGTCGTCGGCCTTGGTGGCCGGTCGCCGTTCCGCCTTCACTGTCAGCATGTTGCGCTCGACGTCGATCTCGATCGCGTCGGAGGACACGCCCGGCAGATCGAAGGCGATCACATAGACGTCGCCCTCGCGGTAGGCGTCCATCGGCATCGCGGACGGGCTCGACCATGTGCCGGCGGAACCCAGGAGCTGCTGGGTGAGCCGGTCGAGCTCACGGAACGGGTCGGTGCGCATCAACATCGCAGAACACCTCCATTGGTTCAGGCAGTAGTGCCAAGGCCAATGCGCTTCACCTGACACCGTTGTAACATGTCATCCATCCGATGACAAGACGGAATGTCATTGAAAGGGTGACACCCACAGGAGGCAGCGTGACACCAGCCGACCAGCCCGGACCGCCGAGCAGCCCCGCTTCGTTGCTCGCCGCGACGGCGGCACTGCGGACCATCGACGAAGCGGTGCGCGATGCCCGTGCCGGCGCCGGCCGTGACCACCATGACGACGGGGACTCCGGCCCCACCGGCCCCGAAGAGGCCCTGGCCGCCCTGCTCCTGCTGCGTGAGATGCGCCGGCAGCTCGCCGGCTGGGAGACGGGCCTGATCGAGGCCGCCCGTGACGCGGGCGCCAGCTGGGCCGACCTGGCCCACCCCCTCGGCGTCGCCAGCCGCCAGGCCGCCGAACGGCGCTATCTGCGGATGCGCCCCGGCGCCGCCGGCACCACGGGCGAACAGCGCGTCCAGGCCACGCGGGACCGGCGTGCCGCCAACCGCACCGTCACCGCCTGGGCCCGGGACAATGCCGCGGACCTGCGCCGGCTCGCGGGGCAGATCGCGTCTCTCGGCGACCTTCCGAGCCAGGCCCGTGGCACGGTGGACGACCTCGTACGCGCCCTCGGCGACGACGACGCCGCCGGCCTCGTCGGCCCGCTGATGGAGTCCCGCGCTCATCTTGGCGCTCACCCGGAACTGGCCGCCCGCGTCGACGACCTCGACCGTCAGGCGACGCGCCTGCGCCGGAGCAGCGACCGGCGCCGTACCGCGGGCTGACACCACGGCCGGACCCGCTCCGGACCCGGGCCCGGAAGGCGCCCGCCGGGCGGGCCCCTCTGGGGCAGGCCCGGGCCGCGCACCGCGATCGCGTGTCCCGGAGGCGGGCGCCCGGCGCCATCACGCGGGCCCTCCCAGCGGCGGGCCCGGTGCACCACCGGGCCTGCGGCCCCGGAGGCGGGCCCGGCCGGGCGAACCACCCGCCCTCCGGTCCGGGGGCCCGGCCGAGGCCGCAGTCGCCGCGCGAACCGTCCAGAACGGCGACGCCGGAGGCCGGGTGCGCAGCGACCGTGGCGTGCCGACCCTGCCGAAGACCCGCTCGTACCCCGTCAGGGGCCGGTCCGCGTTGCTGAGCCACGCGCTGTCGTTGGAGTTCTCCGCGTACGCCGCACTGGCCGGTACATGCGGTCAGCCGGCGCCCCCGCTGTCACCATCCCGTTCGGTATCCGAGTGGTGCAGCGGTACTTGACCCCGCGTCGGCCGCCGCGGAGGATCACGCCATGACAGGCGCACACAGCAGCACCGTCGACTCGCTCGTACGCCGCAGTGCCCGGCGCACCCCGGACCGCACGGCCGTCCGGTACGCCGACCGGTCCTGGACCTACGCCCGGCTCGACGAGGCCGTCAGCACCGCGGCGGCCGTCCTCACCGGTCACGGTCTGCGCCACGGCGACCGGGTCGCGTCGTACGGCCACAACTCGGACGCCTACCTGATCGCCTTCCTCGCCTGCGCACGGGCGGGCCTCGTCCACGTCCCGGTCAACCAGAACCTGACGGGCGACGATCTCGCCTACATCCTCGGCCAGTCGGGCAGCGCGCTCGTCCTCGCCGACCCCGGGCTCGTGCCACACCTGCCCGCCGGGACGGCCGTACGGGCGCTGCGCGACACGGACGACTCGCTGCTCGCCGCCCTGTCGGAGCCGCGGTCGTTCACCCCCGCGCACGAACCGCGGGACGAGGACCTGGTCCAGCTGCTCTACACGTCGGGCACCACCGCCCTGCCCAAGGGCGCGATGATGACCCACCGCGCCCTCGTCCACGAGTACGTCAGCGCCGTCACCGCCCTCGACCTCGCGCCCGGTGACCGGCCCGTCCATTCGCTGCCGCTCTACCACTCCGCCCAGATGCACGTGTTCCTGCTGCCGTACCTCGCGGTCGGCGCGGAGAACACCATCCTGGACGCGCCCGACGCCGGACGGATCTTCGACCTCGTCGAAGCGGGCCGCGCCGACAGCCTGTTCGCGCCGCCCACCGTATGGATCGGCCTCGCCGATCACCCCGAGTTCGCCACCCGCGACCTCGGCGCGCTGCGCAAGGCGTACTACGGGGCGTCGATCATGCCCGTGCCCGTGCTGGAGCGGCTGCGCGAGCGGCTCCCCGGCCTCGGGTTCTACAACTGCTTCGGCCAGTCGGAGATCGGGCCGCTCGCCACCGTCCTGCGTCCCGACGAGCACGAGGGGCGGATGGAATCGTGCGGACGGCCCGTCCTCTTCGTGGAGGCGAAGGTCGTCGACGAGGACGGCAAGGAAGTCGCCGACGGCACCGCGGGCGAGGTGGTCTACCGCTCGCCGCAGTTGTGCGAGGGCTACTGGGACAAGCCGGAGGAGACGCAAGAGGCTTTCCGCGGTGGCTGGTTCCACTCCGGTGACCTCGCCGTGCGCGACGGTGAGGGCTACTTCACGGTGGTCGACCGGGTCAAGGACGTCATCAACTCCGGTGGTGTGCTGGTGGCTTCACGTCAGGTCGAGGACGCCCTCTACACCCACCCGGCCGTCGCGGAGGCGGCCGTGATCGGCCTGCCCGACGAGCGCTGGATCGAGGCGGTCACCGCGGTCGTCGTGGCACGCGAGAAGGTGACGGAGGCGGAACTGATCGCCCACGCACGGGACAGGCTCGCCCACTTCAAGGCGCCCAAGCGGGTCCTCTTCGTGGACGCGCTGCCCCGTAACGCCAGCGGCAAGATCCTCAAGCGCGAGCTGCGCGACCGGTTCCAGAAGTAGTCACCGCGTTCTCCGACTCCGGGCGTCCGGCAGCGCGGCGAGCGAGGCAGGAGAGGGACCGGCGACGCAGGGGCGGCACGGCAGGTCTCAGAACGGCGGCCGCCCGCTGCCCTCGATCATCAAGTGGGTGGTACCGATGTAACGGTGGGCGACGGTGAAGTCGCCGACACGGCCGTCCGGCAGCCGCAGGTGCGGCGCGTCCGCGCCCATGATGCCTTCCACGACATCCGCGTCCGCGACCTCGAGCGTTCCGTTCCAGTCGGCCGCCAGCGCCGCGGGCACGTCCTCGCTCATGCCGGGCACGGCGTCCGACGCGACGTCTTCGGGCTGCCCCGTCCATGAACGGAGCACCGCTCTGGCCGCGTGCTCGGCATCGCCCGCGACCACCGTCACGTCGCCTTCGAAGACGCCCATGCTTCCAGTGTGCGCCAGACCGGCCCGTCCTGCCTGCGCCGTCCCGCCTGTGCGGCGCCGGTCCCGCTTGCGCCCCCCGTCCCGCCTGCGCCGTCCTGCCTGCGCCGCGGGACCCGACCGCCGCCGTGACCTCAGGCGTTCCTGAGGTCCACGATCCGCTTGATCTTGCCCACCGAACGCTCGAGCGTCTCCGGTTCCACCACTTCGACGGCGACGGACACCCCGATCCCGTCCTTGACCGCCGCCGCCACACACTGCGCGGCCGCCGCCCGCTGGTCGGCGGTCGCCCCCGGCCGCGCCTCCGCGAGCACGGTCAGCGCGTCGAGGCGGCCCTCCCTGGTGAGCCGGAGCTGGAAGTGCGGCGCGATGTGCGGCGTCCGCAGGACGATCTCCTCGATCTGGGTGGGGAAGAGGTTCACCCCGCGCAGGATCACCATGTCGTCGCTGCGCCCGGTGATCTTCTCCATGCGCCGGAAGACGCGTGCCGTGCCCGGCAGCAGACGTGTCAGGTCCCGCGTGCGGTAGCGGATCACAGGCATCGCCTCCTTGGTGAGCGAGGTGAACACCAGCTCGCCCTCCTCCCCGTCCGGCAGCACCTCGCCGGTGAACGGGTCGACGATCTCGGGGTAGAAGTGGTCCTCCCAGATGTGCAGGCCGTCCTTGGTCTCCAGGCACTCCTGTGCCACGCCGGGACCCATGACCTCCGACAGCCCGTATATGTCGACCGCGTCGATCGCGAACCGCTCCTCGATCTCGCGGCGCATCTCCTGGGTCCACGGCTCGGCGCCGAAGACCCCCACCTTCAGTGACGTCGACCGCGGATCGACGCCCTGGCGCTCGAACTCGTCGAGGAGCGTCAGCATGTACGACGGGGTGACCATGATGATCTCGGGCCGGAAGTCGTTGATCAGCTGGACCTGACGGGCCGTCATGCCGCCGGAGGCGGGGATGACCGTGCAGCCGAGCCGCTCCGCGCCGTAGTGCGCGCCGAGACCGCCGGTGAACAGGCCGTACCCGTAGGCCACATGGACCTTGTGGCCGGGGCGGGCGCCGGCGGCGCGCAGCGAGCGCGCCACGATGTCGGCCCAGGTGTCCAGGTCCCGCTGGGTGTAGCCGACGACGGTGGGCCGGCCCGTCGTACCGCTGGAGGCGTGGATCCGGCGCACCTGCGACTCGTCGACCGCGAACATCCCGAACGGGTAGTGGTCGCGCAGATCGGCCTTCGTCGTGAACGGGAACCGGGCGAGGTCGGCGAGCGTACGGCAGTCCTCCGGCCGGAGCCCGGCCTTGTCGAAGGCCTCGCGGTAGAAGGCGACATTGTCGTAGGCGTGGCGCAGGGTGGAGCGCAGTCGCTCCAGCTGCAGGGCCTCGAGCTCCTCGCGACCGAGCCGTTCCGCCGCGTCCAGCAGATCCGTCATCCGCACACTCCCGTCCCGAATCGGACTACCGACCATTCGGTCGCCTCGTTCGGGGTCAGTAATTCAGTCTTCGGCGCCACCCGTCAAGGCATCGGCCGAGGACCTCGCCGCCGGGCCGTGCGGAGGAAGCCCGTTGCGGTCCGCCGGGCCACCGTCGAGGATCCCCGCATGGCGATCTTCCTGACGTACGACGGCACCGAACTGTCCTACCGGTCCGAGGGGGAGGGCGAGCCGCTGATCTGCCTGCCGGGCGGGCCCGGGCGCGCCTCCGCCTACCTGGGCGACCTCGGCGGGCTGTCCCGGTACCGGCGGCTGATCGTGCTCGAAGCACGGGGCACCGGCGGGTCCGCGACGCCCGCCGACACCGCCACCTACCGCTGCGACCGGCAGGTCGACGACGTGGAAGCCCTGCGCGAACACCTCGGACTCGACCGCATCGACGTCCTCGCCCACTCCGCGGCGGGCAACCTCGCCGTGATGTACGCCGCGGGCCGGCCGCACCGGGTCCGTTCCCTGACACTGGTCACCCCCGGCACACGCGCCGTGGGCATCCCCCTCACCGACGGTGACTGGCGCGAGGCCGCCGGCCTGCGCTCCGGCGAGCCCCGGTACGCCGCGGGGAGCGCGGCGCCGGACGAGATCGCGGCCGGGCGCGACCCGCGCGAGGTGGGGGAGGCGGTCAGACCGTTCATGGACGGCCGCTGGGACGAGGCGGCCCGGGCCCACGCCGCCGAGGAGGACGAGCAGCGCGATCCGGCGGCAGCGCGTGCCTTCTGCGCCGACGGAGCATTCGACCCGGCGGCGACCAGGGCCGCGCCGGCGGGCGTCGACGCCCCGGTGCTCGTGCTCGCCGGAGAGCTCGACGGCGACCCGCGCCCGGAGAGGGCCGCCCGAGCTCGCCGCACTGTTCCCGGCGGCCCGTACCGTCGTCCAGCCCGGCGCCGGCCACTATCCCTGGCTCGACGACCCCGGCGCCTTCACGCGCACCGTCGCCGCCTTCCTCGATCCCGCGGTCCACAGTGTGACGGCACAGGGCGTCACGCTCGCCTACCGCGTGTGGGGCAGGGAGGACGCCCCGCCCGTCGTCCTCGCCCACGGGCGGGGCGGCGACAGCACCCACTGGACGCATGTGGCCCGGGAACTCGCCGTCTCCCGCCGCGTCTACGCCCCCGACTTCCGGGGCCACGGTCTGAGCGACTGGCCCGGCAGCTACGGATTCGAGACCTTCAGGGACGACCTGAGCCTGTTCGTCACCGCCCTCGGGCTGGGGCCCGCCGACATCGTCGCTCACTCCATGGGCGGCGCCGCCGCGCTGCTCCTCGCCCAGCGGCGGCCGGAACTGGTGGCCCGGCTGGTCGTCGAGGACGCCCCGCCGCTGCTTCCGCTCGACCCGCCCCGGCCGCCCGCGGTGCGGGGCGAGGAACCGCTCGGCTTCGACTGGCCGGTCGTGCCGGACACCGACCGCGAACTCAACGAGCCCGACCCGGCCTGGTGGCAGGAGCTGACGGAGATCACCTGCCCGACCCTGGTGATCGGCGGCGGTCCGACGAGCCATGTGCCGCAGGACCGGCTCGCCGAGCTGGCCGGCCGGATCCCGGGCGGGCGGTTCGTGACCATCGACGCGGGACACCTGGTGCACGAGAGCCGCCCGGAGGACTTCCTGAAGGCCCTGAAGGAGTTCGGCCTCTGACCTGCCGCGTCGCGGTGCGCCGCACTGGTGCATCCGGACGATTGCGGCCGCCGCTGCCCTCTGGGGAAGCACTTCGTGGGCGGTTGCGGGGAAGATTGCGGGAACGGGAAGTTGAATCCCGCAATCAACCACAGGTGAAGGAGTCCGCGATGCCTCAGCCAGAGGGAGCCGAACTGGAGGCCGTGCGCGCCCGTCGCGAGGAGGTGCGACGCCGTTACCTGCGGGAAGCGGGCGACCGGCCCGCGACCACGGCGAACGGCGTCCACCATGTGGCCTTCATCTGCCGTGACGTGGAGGAGACCGTCCGCTTCTACCAGGAGTTCCTCGGGTTCCCCCTCGTGGAGATCGTGGAGAACCGCGACTACCGCGGCTCCACCCACTTCTTCTTCGACATCGGCAACAACAACCTGCTGGGCTTCTTCGACTTCCCCGGCCACGACCACCCGCCGGCCACCGAGACCGTCGGCGGGGTCCAGCACCTGGCGCTCTCCGTCGACGCGCGGCAGTTCTCCGCCGCCCGCAAGGCGCTGGACGCGGCGGGCGTCGAGTACCTGGGCCCCGACCGTGGCGTCGAGGACAGCCTCTACATCCGGGACCCCAACGGCGTGCCGCTCGAGCTGTACCAGGAGCGGCTCGGCGTCTTCGACGGCGAGAGCATCCTGCCGGGCGCGGAGCCCGACGAGGACGGTGACCGGGGGACGGTCAGGACCTGATCGGGTGACGGGCGAAGAACCCGGCCAGGGCTTCGGCGACAGGCCGGGGCTGTTCGAGGTGGAGGAGATGACCCACGCCGTCGATGACGCGCTCCTCCAGGTCGGGCACCGTCGAGCGCAGGAACTCGGCGACTTCGACCCACAGGCGGATGGTGTCGCCGCCGAGCACGGACAGCACCGGCTGCCGGACCGCCGCGGCGTGCTCAGGGCCGAACCGCCACTCGGCCAGGGCGGGAAGCTCCACCCCGAAGAAGGTGCCGGCGTCCTTGACCGTCTGCGTGACGCTGCCCGGTACGCGTGCCTCCAGCAACGTCCGGCAGCGCTCCCAGTCCATCCCGCTGACGACGGACATGAAGATCCCCAGGGCTCGTTCCGCCTCCCCGTCGGCGTACGCGTCGAACGCCGGTGCCGCTTGCGCGAGGAACGCCCCGCCGGCGGGTACCGACAGCAGGGAGAGTTCCAGCAGAGCGACCGTGGCGACACGGTCGGGGTGGTCCTGGGCGAGCTGCGCGGCCACCGCCGCGCCGCTCGAGTGCCCCGCCACGTGGGCGCGCGTGATGCCGAGGCCGTCGAGCAGGGCGAGGGCGTCGGCGGCATGGTCGGCGACGGAGACCGGGCCCGGAGTGCGGGTGCTGCCGCCCCACCCCCGCTTGTGGTACCGGACGAGCCGGTGGCGCCCGCTGAGGGCCGGTTCGGCGAGGAGCGGGAGGAAGCCGTCGGCGAGGACCGGGCTGACGAGCAGGACCGGTTCGCCCGCACCGCGGACCTCGTACTCCACCTGGATGCCGTTCACCGTGATGGTGTCCATGATGTCCTCCTCGACGGTCATTGCTGATCAATGAGGCGTAAGCGAGGCGGTTACGGCCGTAACCGCCTCACCTCCGGGACCGAAGGAACGTGTTCGTGACCGATGCCACCGGCCGTGGGGCCGCGCTGGAACGGGCCAGGGACGCCACGGGCCGTGGCGCGTGGACGGACGCCTACGACGCCTACTGCGCGGCCCGGGAGGCGGGCGAGCTCGGCCCGGCGGAGCTCGCCGATCTCGCCGCCGTCGCGTATGCCGCGGGGCATCTCGACGTCGCGATCGAGACGTGGGAACGGCTCCACGGCGAGCTCGCCGGGCTGGGCGAGGACAACGGAGCGGCCGGGGCGGCCGTCCGGGTGGCCATGCACCTGTTGTTCGACACCGCGCTCATGGCACCGGTGCGAGGGTGGCTCCGCCGCGCCGAACGCCTCCTCGACCCCGGGTCGGCGACTCCCGCGCACGCCTGGTTCGCGGTGGTGAGCACCTTCGAGCGTCTCCTCAGCGGCGACCTCGCCGCCGCTCGGCACTGGGCCGGGCGTGCGGTCGAAACCGGCTCGCACACCGATCCGGCGGCAGCGGCGGTCGGGCGTGTGGCCCAGGCGCGGCTGGTGATCCTCGACGGCGACGTCGAGCGAGGGCTGGCACTCCTCGACGACGCCGGCGCGGCGGCCATGGCGGGAGACCTCGACCCCCTCTCGACCGGGGTCGTCTACTGCGAGCTGGTGTGTGCGCTGCAGGGCCTGGCCCAGTACGACCTGGCCGAGCAGTGGACCGAGGCGATGGAGCGGTGGGCGCGTACGAACGCGATCGGCAGCCTGCACGGTCGCTGCCGGGTCCATCGGGCCGAGATCCTGCGCCTGCGGGGCCGGTGTGCGGACGCCGAGCAGCAGGTGCTGCTCGCCTGCGACGAGCTGCGCCCCTACGTCCGGCGAGAGCTGGGCTGGCCGCTCACGGAGCTGGGCCGGATCCGGCTGCGGCGCGGCGACATGACCGGCGCCGAGGAGGCGCTGCTCGCCGCCCATCGCCTCGGGTGGGAGGCCGAGCCAGGTCTTTCGCTCGTCAGGCTCGCCCACGGCGACGCCGATACGGCGGCCGCCACGATCCGCGAGGCGCTGACGCGACCGCTGCCCGTTCCGTCGAAGGAGCTTCCCCCTGCCACCGGCCTGCGCCGTGCGCCGCTGCTGTCCGCGCAGGTCAAGATCGCCACTGAGCGCGCCGACCTGGAGACGGCCCGGGCCGCGGCCCACGAGCTCGACGAAGTGGCGGTCCGCTTCGCCAGCAACGCGCTCGGCGCGTCGGCACTGCAGGCACGGGGCGAGGTTCTCCTGGTGGAAGGTGACGCGGCCGGAGCCTCGGCACTGTTCGCCGACGCCGTCCGCGCGTGGAGCGAGATCGGCGCGCCCTACGAGACGGCAGAGTGCCGGCTTCGCCTCGCGGAGGCGCAGCACGACCTGGGCCGGACCCGGACCGCGCTGCTGGAGAAGGAAGCGGCGCATGCCGCGTTCGAAAGGATCGCCGGGCGTACGCCCGGCCCGGTCGGCCCTTCACGACCGGCCACGACCGAGCCGAACACCTTCGTCCGGCAGGCCGACTACTGGACGGTCGTCTTCGACGGCAGGCGCGCGACCGTCCGCGACAGCAAAGGCATGCACCACCTCGCCCGGCTGCTCGCCGCGCCGGGCAGGGAGTTCCACGTCCTCGACCTCGTCGCCGCCGACAGCGACGACCCCACGGCCACAGGCAGGCTTCTCCGCGCCGGCGACGCCGGTCCTCTCCTCGACGACCGTGCCAAGCGGATGTATCGGCGCCGGCTCACCGAGATCGAGGACGACATCGCGGAGGCCCGGCGCGACAACGACCTGGCCAGGCAGGGACAGGCCGAGTTCGAACGCGATTTCCTGATCGGCGAACTCGCCAGGGCGGTCGGGCTCGGCGGACGCGATCGCCGCGCCGGCGCGGCGTCGGAGCGGGCCCGGGCCGCGGTGACCCAGGCCCTGCGCAAGGCCATCGGCCACCTTCGCGGCGCCTGCCCACCGCTCGGCGACCATCTCGACCGCACCGTCCGGACGGGGACCTACTGCGCCTACTTCCCCGACCCGCGCGTCCCTTCCACGTGGTCGACGTGATGCCGGGGACGCGGCGCGAGGCGCCCTGGTCCAGCCTGCTTCAGCCGAGGATCATCGACATCAGCTGTTGATGGGTCCCACGGTCGGCGGCCACGACGAGGCCGCGTCCCGCCGCCCCGACCGGGGCGCCGTCGATCCCCGTGACCACACAGCCGGCCGCCCGGCACAAAGCGATACCGGCGGCGAAATGCACGCTCCCGGACAGGTCGCCGCCGTCGGTGACGTATGCCGCGCGCTTGCCGGCGGCGACCCAGGCGAGCGCCAGCGTCGTGGACACGACGCGTGGACGGAACGACTCGACGAACCGGGGATCCGCGAGCAGCTCGACAGCGCGGAAGCCGGGCGCGCCGGGGAACGGCGGGTCCAGGTTGACGTCCACGAGGCGGGTGGCGGACGTGGGCGCCAGCCGCACATCGGTACCGTCGTACCGCACCCAGGCGCTCTCGCCGTCGGTGAAGAAGACCTCACCGGAGAAGGGGTCGGCCACCGCCGCCGCCCCGTCGCGCAGCGCCACGTTGACGGCGACCGCCATGTTGCCCACGGCGTAGTTCAGCGTGCCGCACAACGGATCGACCAGCCACTGGCGTGCTGCCTCCGCGGCACCCTGCTGCCCGCCCTCCTCGCCGAGGACGGCGTCGTCGGGCCGGGCGGCACGGATGACGCCGAGGATCGTCTTCTCGGCCTCCACGTCGGCGGCGGTGGCGAAGTCCCCGGCGCCCTTGTCGATGCGGGTGAGCCTGCGCCCGTACATGGCGCGCACGACCTCCGCGCCGGCCCGGGCAGCCGCTGTCGCGACGCCCGCGTCGTCTAGGTCCGCCGATGAGTTGATCATCCAGGCATGGTATCGGCGGCGAAAGGGCGTGTTCCTACTGGCCGTTGGGCCTCCGGGGCGCGGGGCGCGGGCGGGCGTCAGGAACCGGCCCCGGCGGGGCCGTCCCCGTCCGCCGCCGCCTCGGCGGCGACCGCCCGCGCCCAGCGGTAGTCCGCCTTGCCGCTCGGCGAGCGCTGGATCTCGGGGGCTATCACCAGCCGCCTGGGGATCTTGTAGCCGGCCAGCCGGGTACGGCAGTGGGACTGGATGGCGGCCAGTGTCGGTGCGGCGACGCCCTCGCGGAGCTGGACCACGGCCGTCACGCGGTTGCCCCACCGGTGGTCCGGGACGCCGGCGACCAGCGCGTCGTACACGTCCGGATGGGACTTGAGAGCCTGCTCGACCTCCTCGGGGTACACCTTCTCCCCACCCGTGTTGATGCACTGGGAGCCCCGGCCGAGGACCGTGACGATGCCCTCGTCGTCCACGGTCGCCATGTCGCCGAGGAGCACCCACCGTTCGCCGCCGCGCCGGAAGAAGGTCTCCTTGGACTTCGCCGGATCCTTGTAGTAGCCGAGCGGTACGTGTCCGCGCTGGGCGACCCGCCCCGTCCCGCCCGGCGGCACCGGCTCGTAGGTGACCGGATCGACCACCGCCGTACGGGCGTTGACGCGCAGCCGGAAGCCGGTCGCCGGACCCGAGTCGTCCGTCGCGGTGCCGTTGAAGCCGGACTCGGAGGAGCCGAAGTTGTTCAGCAGCAGGACGCCGGGGGCCAGCGCGGTGAACTGCTCGCGCACGGTGTCCGACATGATCGCCCCGGAGCTGGAGACGCTGAACACGGACGACAGGTCGCACCCCTTCAGCGGCCCGTTCAGCGCGTCGATCAGTGGCCGCAGCATCGCGTCGCCGACCAGCGACACGCTGGTGACCCGCTCCCGCTCGATGGTGCGCAGCACCTCGTGCGGCACGAACTTGCGGTGGATGACGATCCGCTGCCCGAAATTGAAGCCGATGAAGGCGGTGAGCGTCGACGTGCCGTGCATCAGTGGGGGAGTGGGGAAGAAGGTGATCCCGTCGCCGCCGGCGGCCACCCGCTCGGCCAGTTCCTCCGGCCTGGACACGGGCTCGCCGGTCGGGGCCCCGCCGCCGAGTCCGGCGAAGAACAGATCCTCCTGACGCCACATCACGCCCTTGGGCATGCCCGTCGTCCCGCCGGTGTAGATGATGAACAGGTCGTCGGCGGATCGCCGGGCGAAGCCCCGCAGCGGGGATGCGGCGGCTTCGGCATCGGTGAACGCCACGGCGTCGAGGGGCGGCGCTCCGTCCGGTGGCACGCCGACGCGCACGAGGTGCCGCAGTTTCTCGGTGCGGGGCAGGGCGGCGGCCACCCGTTCGGTGAACTCCGCGTCGAAGACGAGCGCGGCGAGGTCGGCATCACGGTAGAGATGGACCAACTCGTCGGCCACGTATCGGTAGTTGACGTTCACGGGCACGATCCGGGCCTTGAGGCAGCCCAGTACGGTCTGGAGGTACTCGACCCCGTTGTAGAGATGCATGCCCAGGTGCTCGCCCGGGGCGACGCCCGCCTCGAGCAGATGGTGGGCGACACGGTTGGCCGCCGCGTCGAGTTCCGCGTAGGTGAGCCGGCGCTCCTCGCCGGTGCCTGGGTGATCGACGTACACGAGTGCCTCGCGGTCGGGCACGGCGTCGACCACCGATTCGAACAGGTCGGCAAGGTTGTACTCCACCGCTCCTCCTGACCCCGGCGGGACATCGCGACGTGAACCCGGTGCGCTGCGGCTCGGCCGTCATTAGAGCGCCGGTCCGCACAACTGGGAAGGGGCATCGGCAAGGAAATCTGACTGACTGTCAGAAAACTATTGAACTGGCAGCCCACCTACTGCAACCTGTTCCAGATCCGCAGACGGGTCCGGTGACCGGTCCCGTGACGGATCCGCGACGGGAGGTTGCGCATGGCACGGCACAGCGGCGGCACGGGCACCGAACACCTCACCGTGGAACGCGAGGGCGCCACGCTGATCCTCACCCTGAACAGGCCGGAGGCGAAGAACGCCCTCTCGCTCGCGATGCTGGTCGGCCTGTACGACGCTTGGCTCGCGGCAGACGCCGACGACACCGTCCGCTCCGTGGTGATCACCGGATCCGGCGGCTCCTTCTGCGCCGGCATGGACCTCAAAGCACTCGCGGCAGGCGGCGGCATGGCGGGCGAGCACTACCGCGACCGGATGAAGGCCGACCCCGACCTGCACTGGAAGGCCATGCTCCGCCATCACCGGCCGAGGAAGCCGGTCGTCGCCGCCGTCGAGGGGTACTGCGTCGCCGGCGGCACCGAGATCCTCCAGGGCACCGACATCAGGGTCGCGGGACGGGGCGCCACCTTCGGGCTCTTCGAGGTCCGGCGTGGCCTCTTCCCGATCGGCGGCTCGACCGTCCGGCTGCCGCGGCAGATCCCACGCACCCACGCCCTGGAGATGCTGCTCACCGGCCGCCCCTACACCGCCGACGAGGCCGAACGCATCGGCCTCGTCGGCCGCGTCGTCCCCGACGGTGCCGCCCTCGACACCGCGCTCGGCATCGCCGAACGGATCAACGCCTGCGGCCCGCTCGCCGTGGAGGCGGTCAAGGCGGCCGTGTACGAGACGGCCGAGATGACGGAGGCCGAAGGGCTCGCCGCCGAACTGGAGCGCGGGCGGCCGATCTTCGAGACGGCCGACGCCAAGGAAGGCGCCCTCGCCTTCGCCGAGAAGCGCGACCCCGTCTACCGGCGCGCCTGAGAGGAGAGCCCCGTGCCCCCCGTGCTGCGTGCTCCGTTCGTCGTCGAGTTCCCCTTCACCCGGTCCCTCGGCCCCGTCCAGAGCGCCTTCCTGACCGGCCTGCGCGAACGAACGGTGCTCGGCGTACGCACCGTCGACGGCCGGGTCCTCGTACCGCCCGTCGAGTACGACCCCGTCACCGCCGAGGAGATCCGCGACCTTGTCGAGGTCGGCGCGACCGGCACGGTCACCACCTGGGCCTGGAACGAACACCCGCGGCCCCGTCAGCCCCTCGCCACCCCCTTCGCCTGGGTGCTCGTCCGCCTCGACGGCGCGGACACCTCCCTGCTGCACGTCCTCGACGCCCTGGGCCCCGACGCCGTGCGCACCGGGATGCGCGTACGCGTCCGATGGGCCGCAGAACGCACCGGAGCGATCACCGACATCGCCTGCTTCGAACCGTACGAAGGAGAGCCCGCAGGCCCGCCCCGCGCCCACAGCGGCAGCTTCCCCGAACCCGTCACCGGCATCGTCGCCCCGGCCAGGCTCGACTACACCTTCACGCCCGGCCGCGCCCAGAGCCGCCACCTCGCCGCGCTCGACGGGCGCAGAACCGTCGGCGAACGCTGCCCGTCCTGCCGGAAGGTCTACGTCCCGCCCCGCGGCGCCTGCCCCACCTGCGGAGTCGCCACCGAGGAACAGGTCGAGGTCGGTCCCCGCGGCACGGTCACCACCTTCTGCATCGTCAACATCAAGGCGAAGGGCCTGGACATCGAGGTGCCCTACGTCTACGCCCACATCGCCCTCGACGGCGCCGGCCTCGCCCTGCACGGACGCATCGGCGGCATCCCCTACGACGAGGTGCGGATGGGACTGCGCGTCGAACCCGTGTGGCGGGAGGGCTCCCGCCACCCCGACCACTACCGGCCGTCCGGCGAACCGGACGCCGACTACGACACCTACAAGGAGCTGCTGTGACCAGCCCCGCCGGCCGCGGTACGACGAGCCGTGCCCGGCACGGCAGGGACATCGCCGTCGTCGCCTTCGCCCAGACCCGCCACAGGCGCCGCACCGACGAGACGTCCGAGGTGGAGATGCTGATGCCGGTCCTCCACGAGGTCCTCTCGAGGACCGGGCTGCGCACCGGGGACATCGGCTTCACCTGCTCCGGATCCAGCGACTACCTCGCCGGACGGGCGTTCTCGTTCACCATGGCGCTCGACGGCGTCGGCGCCTGGCCCCCGATCAGCGAGTCCCATGTCGAGACGGACGGCGCCTGGGCGCTGTACGAGGCGTGGGTGAAGCTGCTCACCGGCGAGTGCGACACGGCGCTGGTCTACGCGTACGGAAAGTCGTCGCCCGGCGAGCTCCGCGATGTGCTCACCCGTCAGCTCGATCCCTATTACACGGCCCCGCTCTGGCCCGACTCGGTGGCCCTCGCCGCCCTGCAGGCACAGGCGCTGATCGACGCCGGGGAGGCCGATGAGGCGGAACTCGCCGCTGTCGCGGCCCGCAGCCGGCGGGACGCCGCCGACAACCCGCACGCTCAACTCCAGGGAGAGGTCCCGCGCCGCGACCACCTCGTCCGGCCGCTGAGGGTCTCCGACTGCCCGCCGGTCGGCGACGGCGCGGCCGCCGTCGTCCTGGCCGCCGGCGAACGGGCCCGCGACCTGTGCGAACGGCCCGCCTGGATACGCGGCATGGATCACCGCATCGAGGCACACGGCCTCGGCGTGCGCGACCTCACCCGCTCACCCTCCACCCGGCTCGCCGCGGAACGCGCGGGCCTGTTCGAGAGGCCCGTCGACACAGCGGAACTGCACGCGCCCTTCACCTCCCAGGAGCTCGTACTGCGCCGAAGTCTCGACCTCGACGCCAGGGTGAGGGTCAACCCGTCCGGCGGAGCGCTCGCCGCCAACCCCGTGATGACCGCCGGACTCATCAGGATCGGCGAGGCCGCCTCCCGCATCCACAGCGGCGACTCCGACCGGGCCCTCGCCCACGCCACCTCCGGCCCCTGCCTCCAGCACAACCTGGTCGCCGTCCTCGAAGGAGAAACCCATGCCGGCTGAACCCGTGGCCGTCGTCGGTATCGGCCAGACGAAACACGTCGCCGCCCGCCGGGACGTGTCCATCGCCGGACTCGTCCGGGAGGCGGCCCGCCGGGCCCTCGACGACGCCGGACTGACCTGGGCCGACATCGACGCCGTCGTCATCGGCAAGGCCCCGGACTTCTTCGAGGGCGTGATGATGCCGGAGCTGTACCTCGCCGACGCCCTCGGCGCGGTGGGCAAGCCGATGCTCCGGGTCCACACCGCGGGCTCCGTCGGCGGCTCCACCGCCCTCGTCGCCGCCAACCTGGTGGCCGCACGCGTGCACGCCACCGTGCTCACGCTCGCGTTCGAGAAGCAGTCCGAGTCGAACGCGATGTGGGGCCTGTCGCTGCCCGTCCCGTTCCAGCAGCCGCTGCTCGCGGGCGCCGGCGGCTTCTTCGCCCCGCACGTACGCGCCTACATGCGCCGCACCGGCGCGCCCGGCACCGTCGGGTCCCTGGTCGCGTACAAGGACCGCCGCAACGCGCTCAAGAACCCCTACGCGCACCTCCACGAGCACGACATCACGCTGGCGAAGGTCCAGGCCTCGCCGATGCTGTGGGACCCGATCCGCTACTCGGAGACCTGCCCCTCCTCCGACGGCGCGTGCGCGATGGTCCTCACCGGCCGGGCGGGCGCGGCCCGTTCACCCCACCCGCCCGCCTGGGTGCACGGCGGGGCGATGCGCAGCGAACCCACCATGTTCGCGGGGAAGGACTTCGTGTCACCGCAGGCCGGCAAGGACTGCGCCGCGGACGTCTACCGGCAGGCCGGCGTGAGTGACCCGCGCCGCGAGATCGACGCCGTGGAGATGTATGTGCCGTTCTCCTGGTACGAGCCGATGTGGCTGGAGAACCTGGGCTTCGCCGCCGAGGGCGAGGGCTGGAAGCTCACCGAGTCGGGCGTGACCGAACTCGACGGGGAACTGCCGGTCAACCCCTCCGGCGGCGTCCTGTCGACCAATCCCATCGGTGCGTCCGGCATGATCCGCTTCGCCGAGGCCGCGCTCCAGGTGCGCGGACAGGCGGGCGAACACCAGGTCGACGGCGCGCGCAAGGCGCTCGGGCACGCGTACGGGGGCGGCGCGCAGTTCTTCGCCATGTGGCTGGTCGGCGCAGAGCCGCCCGCCACCTGACGCGCGGCGGGACCCGGTCGGACCGTCACGTGCGGCACCCTGTCCGTGACGGGGCGTCGTCGCTAGGCTGGCCCCGGAGACGACGCGGGAGGAGCAGGGACGTGGCCGAGAGCACCACCACTACCACCACGCACAAGTTTTCGGGGTGGGAGAAGCCGGACCTGGACCTGAGCAACGCGGACTGGCGATCTGGGACGCAGGGGACCGGGGACGTGCAGATCGCGTTCGTCGAAGGGTTCATCGCGATGCGTAACGGCGGCCGCCCGGAGAACCCGTCGCTGATCTTCACCCCGGCCGAGTGGCGTGCCTTCGTGCTGAACGCCAGGGACGGCGAGTTCGACCTCACCTGACGCGGACCACCGACGCGGGTGCCGCACCCTCGACCGGTGAGCGGCGCCGTGCCGCCCGCTCCCGTCGGCGTAGGAGGGGGAAGGACGGCACGGCTCACGCGGGACGGTGAAGGACGGCACGGCTCACGCGGGCGTCTGTGTCACGTCACGGCCGAGACCCGTCGTGCCGTTGATCTTCTCGATGGCCTGCCGCGCGTGCTCACCCGGTGTACGGGCGGTGAGCGAGGAGACGGACGTGGGCGGCGGCAGATGCGGCGCACTCCCGGCCGGCGCGGACCCGGACGCGGATGCCGACGCCGGCTTGGCGTGGACGGCGGAGCGGGTGCGCAGCCGGTGCCCGGCCGCCTCGTCCAGGCTCACGGGCCGCTGCATCTGGGCGGCCAGCCGCCCCGCTTCCTGCCCGAGCGCGGCGACGTCCTCCCAATGGAGGCGGACCACCAGCCGTAGCTCCGCCTCGCCGTCGGGAAGGGCTTGCAGGGGAGGAGTGGTGCGGTCGTTCATGGACTGATCCTCACGTCGGTACGGAATCTCGCGGGACGCTGCTCCTCACAGGCATCGGCGCGCACAGGCACCGGTGCGCACAGGGATACGGGAGCGGCGGCCGGGGCGTTCAACGCCCCCGCGCCCCGGCTCGGCCGGGTCGGTCCGTACCCGTACCATTGCGGGTATGTCCTTCCTCCGCCGCCGCAGCGCCGCCACACCCGCGGGCCCGGACTTCGATGTCCTGGCCATGGACCCGGGCGACTGGCCCGGAAATCTGGGCGCCGGCCTGCTGCCCGCGCCGGACGGAAGCTGCCAGGGGGTCTTCCTGCGCTACGACCTGTTCGGCGGCCGCGGACCCGCGATGATCATCGGCAACCTGCCCGAGGGATCGCCCGCCCGTGAGGTGGAGGAGGGCGAGATCCCCTTCGAGGTCGGCCAGCTCCTCATCGCTCTGGAGAACGACGAGCCGGTCCATGTCACCGGCGTCGAGGACACTCCGGTCATGCAGGGGGACAACCTGCTGATCGTGCGCCGGCTGAAGCTGTCGGAAAGCCGCATCTCCTGCGTCCAGTTCGACCGCAGCGACAATGTGCTCGTCACGATCGCCAGCTGGGACCGGCCCATCACCGATGATCTCTACGCGCTGCTCAAGCCGCTGCCGGCGGAGCTCTTCCAGCAGGGCTGACCGCCCGCCCCGCTGACCGGCCCCTCTTCGACCTGCTGCCCGGGCTCCCGCCCGGGCAGTTTCGTCGCGCGCGGGTCCTCCACGCCACGGCCGGTGAGCGCTACACCCTGATCGCCGACCGCTGGGCCGGCAACGAGATCCGGGCGGCGGACGTGCCGAGCCCCGTCGGCGCACCCAGCCGCCACGGGGCAGCGCCGCCCCGCAGATCCTCCTCCTTGTAACGCCGCACCCTCCGGTGCCAGTTGAGAATGCCGGCGAGCCAGTCCTCGAGCTCGCGCACATACGTGGCGAGTGCCGCCCTGCCGTTCTCGCCGAGACCGAACTCGTCGCACACCACGGGCAGTTCATGCTCCTTCACATGGAGGAACTGCTCCAGCCGGGAGTGCATGAGATCGGCCGTCATCGCGAAACCCGTGGGGTAGTCGCAGTCGAAGAACGTCTGCACCACCAGTACCGCGTTGTGGATCTCGCCCTCGTACTCGACCTCCTTCTGGTACGAGAACAGGTCGTTGAGCAGGCAGGCGTAGTCCATGGCCGCGTTCTCCAGGGCGCGCACCGGGCCGCTCGCGTACAGCTCGGCCGGCAACTCGCCCTCGTGGCGCAGCCTGCACAGGCTCATGGTCATGTCCGAACCGAACGTGAAACGGCGCATCTCGATGTAGTCGACCGGATCGGGGACCCGGTGCTGCGCCTGGTTGTGCAGCTCCCACAGCCAGCTGTCCAGCATGACGTCCACGGCCGCGCGCAGGGACCCGCGGGCCTCCGCCGACATCGGCCCGGCGGTACGCGCCCACAGATCGGCGAGACTGCGCTCCATCGGGGCCACCGCGACGGCGGCGCCCGCCTCCGGGGCGTCCACCGGCATGCAGGCCTTCAGCCGGTCGTTGCAGAGCCTGGCCCCGGCGAGATCACGGGGCGCTCCGAAGACCACCGGGTAGTAGTCGTCGCCGTACGTCCCCCAGGTCAGCCACTCCGCGCTGAGCTCCAGCTCCTCCGGCGTGGCGTCGGGGTCGAGCCCCGCAGCGCAGAGCGCCAGGTCGAAACCCTTGATCTTGGCCTCGTCCCAGATGTCGTTCAGCAGGCCCATGCGCCCGGCCCAGTCGACCGACTTCCTGCGGGCGTCGTCCAGGTGAGGGCTGAGGGTGAGGGGGAACGGCAGGGCGAAGTCGGGGAGCAGGGAGGGCCCCACCTGCCGCGGCCGGTGCGTCAGCGTGCGCAGCCGTGCTGCCGCCGGGCGGCCGAACAGCGTCCGGATGTCGAGCGCCGACGTCCCCCACACCCCGGCGACGGACGACGGTCCGACCGCCTCGCCCACGCCGTCGTTCATGTACCGGCTGGAGCGCATGTGCCATTCGTGACCGCCGGACTGCCAGTCCTGAAGGCCCTTGGTGTAGGCGGCGATCGCGGTGCACTCCTGCGGGGTGAGGCCCTTGTCCAGACAGAGCGCGGGCACTTCGGTGAGCGCGGTGTTCTCGAACTGCTGGACCCGCGAGGTCAGCAGGTCGTTCACCGCGTCCGCCGCCTCCTGCGTCGTGCAGCCGAGGAAGCGCTCCAGCACCAGCACGCCGTTGCTGTTCTCGCCCTCGTCCTCCACCTCGCGCTGGTACGAGAAAAGGTCGTTGCGCAGGTGCACCGCGTCGGAGAAGGAGTCGCGCAGCACCCGCAACGGGCGCGTCATGGCGACCTGTTCCGGCACCTCCGCCCCGGCCGCGTACTCCACCAGACCGGCGGACCAGGGGGCGCCGCCGACCTTCCGGCGCATCTCGATGTACTCGAGCGGGTTGGCGACCCGGCCGGCGTCGATGTTGGCCAGCTCCCACATCGACTCGTCGAGCAGGTTCTTCGTGGACTCGGCGAAGCGGGCCCGCCAGGCGGGGGACATGCTCGGCACCGTCCGCTCCCAGAGATCGGCGAGACCCGCCTCGACCGGGTTCGTCGGCTCCGGTGTCCCCTGGGACAGGTCCATCGGCATGAAGGCCGGCAGCCGGCCCAGATACGCCTTGGCGCCGGCGAGGTCCTGACTGCGCTTGAAGACCTCCAGGAAGTGATCGTCGAAGAAGAACACCCACACGTACCAGTCGGTGACGAGACCGAGGGCCTGAGCATCGCAGTCCGGGTGCGTGTACGCGCACAACAGGGCGTAGTCGTGGGCCTCGAGGTCGCTCTCCTCCCAGATCCCGGACCCCTCCAGCATCCCCATCCGCCGGGCCCATTTCCTGGTGTGCCGCCGTGCCTCCTCGACATGCGGATTGAGGCGGGCCGGATACGGGACGTAGAAGTCCGGCAGTACGAAGGGCTGTGCCATGTGCGCCAGGGCCTTTCAGAGCAGCCGCGCGCGAGGCGCGGACGGTCATGACGGCCCAGGACTACCCCCTCGCCCGTACGGCCCACTCGCCCCGGGAAATAGTCACATGAGCGACATGGCGTGCGGGGTGGTGCCACCGGACCCCACGACCGGTGGCGCCACCCCGTCAGGGCCCTTCGTCCGGGCCGGTCGCGGCCCGGACGAAGGGCCCTAGCTCAGCACCCGCACGTCGGACGCCTTCACGAAGGCGACCCGGTGCCCGAACTGGATCTCGTAGTACATCTCTTCACCCCGGACCACCTTGTGGCCCGCCGTGTCGAACGTCGTCGCGTACAGGTACTCCCCGGGGACCCGGTCGCCGACCACGTACTTCTGGCCCGCGAGCAGCTTGTACGGCAGCGGTGAGACCGCCTGCACCGGAACCCCGGCCGGATAGGCCGAGGCCTCGGGATACGCCCTGCCGTACACCGGCACTTCGGCGAGAGTGTCCTTCGGCGTCAGCACCCGCTCCCGCGCACCCACCGCCACCGGCTGTGTCCGCGGGTCGTGGAACCAGGCCTTCTGGCCGAGGTACCAGATCGCCGTCCAGTCACCCCGGCGCTCGGCCACCGCGTACTGCTGACCCGTCGAGGCGCGCGCCCCCGTGTCGTTCACCCCGGTCGTCGAGTCCTGCCCGCCGGGCCGCAGACCGATGTCCTTGACCAGCGGTGCGCTCTCGCTCGGCGCCGTGTGCAGCCGCACCGCGCCGGAGCCGTGCGGCGCGCACGCCTCCCCGGCCTTCACACAGCCGGTGTAGAGCGGCTGGTGCCGGGTGTACTCGGGACGGATCGTGACCACGGAACTGTCCGGCCCGGCGGACGGCGTGAACGGCCGGCCGAGCAGCTTGAAGTAGTGCGCCCAGTCCCAGTACGGCCCCGGGTCCGTGTGCATCCCGCGGATCGTCGCCGTCGTCGTACCCGGGACGTTGTCGTGACCGAGGATGTGCTGCCGGTCCAGCGGGATGTCGTACCGCTTGGCCAGGTACCGCACGAGGCGCGCCGACGTGCGGTACATCGCCTCGGTGTACCAGGCGTCGGGAGAGACAAGGAAGCCCTCGTGCTCCAGACCCACCGACTTGGCGTTGACGAACCAGTTGCCGGCGTGCCAGGCGACGTCCTCGAGCGGCACATGCTGCGCGATGTGCCCGTCGGACGAGCGCAGCGAGTACTGCCACGAGACGTACTGAGGGTTCTGCACCAGCTGCAAGGTGGTGTCCCAGGACGCCTCTGTGTCATGGACGACGATGTAGTCCACCGACTGGGACGCCGGCCGGTTCGCCTGGTCGTGGTTGCCGTAGTCGCCGGCGCCGAACTCCTCGTACGGGGCCGGGATCCACTCGCACGCCACCGTCGGCGGGCATTCCGTGCGGCCGGTGTCGGCGGTGCGCAGGCCGAGCCGTCGCACCTGCGTCCGGTCCGGTGACACGGCCGGGTCCGGCTCGAGCTCCACCCGCTGACCGCTGTCCGTCGTACGGGACTGGCCCGTGCGGATGACGTCGAAGACATCGTCCGCGTACGTCGTCGCCGTCGCCACGTCGTCCGCGCCGGAGTACCGCGCCACGGCGCCGTACCAGTCCTCGGGATCCGCGCCGGCCGGCCCGCCCAGCTCCCGCTGGGCCTGCGCGAGCAGGGCCGCACCGCCCCGCACATTGGCCGCGACGCTGTCACGCAACCGGTCCGCGTCGATGCCCGACACCTCGGCCGCACGCTCCAGCGTCCGCAGCCGCGGCGGCAGTTCACCGGGATCGGGCAGCGCCGCCTCGACGACGGAACGGGCCGGGCGGGCATCGTCCCCGCGGGCGTCCTCGGCCCCGTGCGAATGATGGGGCGCCTCGGCGATCGCGGTCCGCGCGTCCGTCAGATGCATCGGACCGTAGCCGCCGGTGACACTCGCCGCGCCGCCGTGCGCGTCCCAGCGGGACTGCAGGTACGAGACGCCGAGCAGCACGCTCTTTGGCACCCCGTACTCGGCTGCCGCGGCGGCGAAGGTCCCCTGCAACGAATCCGCCGGCGCGCGTTCGGCGGTCGCGGACGGACCCGCCGACAGCAGCGGCAGCAGCAGGGCGGCACACGCCACCGCGCCACCTGCCGTCAGCGCACGGCGACGGGCACTTCTCGGACGTGCGGGAGCTGATCCTGGCAATGCGGCCTCCAGTGACGGGTGACACGCGAACGGGCCCGAGGGACGGGACACGCCCCATGGGTATCGGCTCACGGACGATCCGTCAATCATGCCTCGCGGACCGGTATTTGCACGTCAGAGGGCGTGTCGCGGAGTTTCGCGGCGACGGTCCCCGGGCCTGCGACGCGTCAGTGGAGTGGACCAATGGCCGTCCGACGCCGACTCAAGACGCCCCGTCCTCCACACCTCTCGTATGCCGGACGGGGCAGGGGGTAGCCGCAGTGCATGACCACCCAGAAGACCAGCGTTCTCGTCCTCGACGCCGCCGAACCGATGGAACTGGCGGAGTTCTACGCAGGGTTGTTCGGCGCGGAGGTACACGTCGGCAGCGATCCCGACTTCGTGGAGGTCGTCGGCCACGACGGAGTGCACCTGGCGATGCGCCGCGACCACGGCTACGCCCCGCCGAGCTGGCCGCGGCCCGAGGACTCCCAGCAGTCGCACCTGCGCATCCTGGTCGCCCGCGACGACCTGGACGAGGCGGAGCGGGAGGCGGTCGGCCTCGGGGCCCGGCCGGTCGACACCAACAACCGGCGCGGGCCTCACGAGGAGCGCATCTTCGCCGATCCGGCGGGTCACTCCTTCTCCCTGGCGGTGTCCCCGGTCATCGAGCCACGAACCACGGGGCAGGGCCGACGGCATGGCGTACCGGTCCCCGGGCGCGAGAACTTCGGTTAGGACGTGCCCGGCCAGGAGCCGGGACGGCTCCGTCTCCCGGGCATTGTTGCCCGCGGTTCCGCGGCGAGGAGGGGGCAGCGCGGCGCTCGGGCAAGGTGATCGCCGAGGGCGGACGGAGCAGCACAGTGCGCTGCGTGCCCGGTGTGTCGGCACCGGGCACGCAGCGCGCTTCCCCCTCTGCGGCGGCGGGTCCACGGACCGGCCGCTTCGTGGCGGCCGGTCAGCGGGTGCCGACCGCCGCGCGCACGGCCCTGCGGGCCATTGCGCAGTCATCGTGCAGCCGCCTCAGCAGCAGCCGCTGTTCCTCACCGGCCGTCGGGCCCGCGGCCTGCGCCTGGGCACCCACCACCGGCGGCGCCTCCCGCATCGTGCGCTGCACGGCGGTCTCGTACGTACGGATCTCCCGGGTCAGCACCAGCATCAGGTTGACCAGGAACGCGTCCCGGGCCGCCGTGCCCGCCTGCTGGGCGAGCTGGCTGATCTGCCGCCGGGCCGCCGGGGCGTCGCCCAGCACCGCCCACAACGTCGCCAGGTCGTAGCCGGGCAGGTACCAGCCGGCGTGCTCCCAGTCGACCAGCACCGGACCGGTCGGCGACAGCAGGATGTTGGAGAGCAACGCGTCGCCGTGACAGAACTGCCCCATCCCGTGCCGGCCGCCGGCCTGCGCCAGACCGTGCAACAGCTTCTGCAGGTCTCCGAGGTCGCGGTCGGTGAACAGCCCCAGCTCGTGGTAGCGCGAGATCCGCGAACCGTAGTCCAGCGGGGCGTCGAACATCCCGGCCGGCGGACGCCAGCTGTTGAGCCGCACCACCGCTCCCAGCGCGGCGCGCAGATCCGCGCGCGGGGGGGCCTCCACCGGATGGCGGGTCAGCGCCGCGGCCCTTCCGGGCATCCGCTCGATCACCAGGGTGCAGTTCTCCGGATCCGCGGCGATGAGCCGCGGGACCCGCACCGGTGGGCGGTGCCGCACGAAGGCGCGGTAAGAAGCTATTTCGTGCCGGAGCCGCTCGGCCCACGCCGGCGAGTGGTCCAGTAAGCACTTGGCGACCGCCGTCGTGCGCCCCGTCGTTCCGACGATCAGTACGGACCGTCCGCTGCGGCGGAGCACCTGCACGGGATTGAACTCGGGGCAGATCCGGTGCACCGACGCGACAGCCTTGCGCAGCTGCGCGCCCTGCGGGCCGGACAGGTCGATTCTCCCGCTGAGGGGCCGGCCCGTCGCACCGGCCGTCGTCCTGCGTGCCCGACCGGGGTCGGCGCGGTCGAGATACGGACCGGCACCGGCGGGGAAGGCGTTGCGCTGCTGCAGCCGGGGCGGAGCGGACACGGAGGACGATGCTGTGTACATGGGAGATACAGATCCCTTCGTGTGCCGACAGTTGCGTGCGCGCCTCGCCCCATATGCCAGGAGCAACACCCTGGGGAATGTGCCCCGGCAGACGGGGCGAGGTGGCGCTTTCCTACCTGACACCGCATCGCGGGTGGCACACCATCTGGCGAACCCTGGCGAACCCTGGCGAATAGTCGCCTGCCCCATGACAGCGCGTTACTGTCAACTCAGCCGAGAACCTGGGGGCTTGACGTGAGCAGAGAACCCAACACCCGCCTGTGCGACCTGTTCGGCCTGGCCGGCTGGTCCAAGGGGGAGCTGGCAAGGCTCGTGAACCGGCAGGCGGCGGCCATGGGCCATCCGCAGCTGGCGACCGACACCTCGCGGGTCCGGCGCTGGATCGACCTGGGGGAGACCCCGCGCGATCCCGTGCCCAAGGTGCTGGCAGCTCTGTTCACCGAGCGACTCGGTCGTGTCGTGACCATCGAGGACCTCGGGTTCGCACGGAGCGGGCGAGCGGGTAGGCGGCGGGACGTCAAGGGAGCAGAGAACCCTGACGGCCTGCCGTGGGCGCCCGACCGGACGGCGGCGGTCCTCACCGAATTCACGGGAATGGACCTCATGCTCAACCGACGCGGCCTGGTGGGCGCGGGCGCGGCGCTTGCCGCGGGCTCAGCACTCAGCAGCGCCATGCACGACTGGCTCAAGACCGACCCGGCGATCTCCCAGGACGCCGCACGCACCTCCGATGTTCTGCACGCCGACCCCGCTGGGTACGACCGTTACGAGGCCGCCCCCATCGGGTCGCAGGAGATCGAGGCGCTGGAGCGTTCCGTAGAGGTGTTCCGCGCGTGGATCGCCGCCCGCGGTGGCGGTCTCCAGCGCAAGGCAGTGGTGGGACAGCTCAACGAGGTCGGCGGCATGCTCGCCTACCGTCACCCCGACCATCTGCAGCGGCGTCTGTGGGGCGTCGCGGCCAACCTCGCGGTACTGGCGGGCTGGATGTCCCACGACGTCGGTCTCGAACCCACCGCCCAGAAGTACTTCGTCATCGCGGCCCACGCGGCCCGCGAGGGCGGTGACCGCCCCCGCGCCGGAGAGGCCCTGTCCAGGGCGGCGCGCCAAATGGTCCATCTGGGCCGCCCCGACGACGCGCTCGACCTCATGAAGCTCGCCAAGTCGGGCTCGGGAGAGCAGACGCTGCCGCGCACCCGCGCGATGCTGCACACCATCGAGGCGTGGGCGCAGGCGTCCATGGGCCAGGGACAGGCCATGCGCCGCACCCTGGGCGAGGCGGAGGAGCTGTTCGTCTCCGACAAGGGCGATGTGCCGCCGCCGAGTTGGATGCAGATGTTCGACGAGGCCGATCTGCACGGCATGCAGGCGCTGGCGTATCGCACGCTGGCCGACCACGAGCCGTCGGCCGCGGCCGTCGCGCAGAACCACGCCAAGCAGGCTCTGCAACTGCGCGAGGGCGGCCGGCAGCGCTCGAAGATCTTCGACTACATCTCGCTGGCGTCCGCCTGCTTCATCGCCGACGACCCCGAACAGGCGGACCGTTACGCCAGGCTCGCGCTGGTGTCGATGGGGGAGACCTCCTCGCACCGGACATGGGACCGGCTCCGGGAGATGTACCGGCTGACCGGCCAGTACGCCGGCTACGCGAAGATCGAGGACCTCCGGGAGGAGATCGAGATCGCGATGCCGGGCAGCCTGTCGGCGAAGCCGAAGCTCAAGGGGATCTAGGTCCGGCCGAGGCTCCAGGGGACCGGTACCGCCGAGAGGCGAGGGGCCGGTGCCGAGCCTGAACGGGATCCGGTGCCGAGCAAGGCGCGAGGAGAGCCGACGCCCGGCGGGGATCGACACGAGCCGACGTCAGCGGTGCACTGCCGTCATTCCGGTGGCCGGCCACCCGGGCCGTCGACCGGCCCGTGCGGCGTCCTCGGTCAGGCGATGACCCTCGCCACCATCACACACGCGTCCCCTTCTCGTTCCTGCTCACCGAGCTCCTCCACGACCGCACGGACGCATTCCTGGGCGTTCGTGGCCCGGGCGAACCGCGCTGCCAGTGCCGTCAGCCGGTCCGCGCCGAGTTCGGTCGTCGTGCCCGTGCGGGTCAGCGCGTCGGTGTGCAGCACCAGCACATCGCCGGGCCGGAGGGTCACTTCGGCCTGCTCGTACACCGCTCCGCTCGTCGCGCCGAGCAGCACACCGTCCGGTGCCGTCAAGGCCTCACCCGTCCCTGTCCCCGCGCGGAACAGCAGGGGGGACGGGTGGCCGGCCTGCGCCCACGAGAGCGTCCTGGTCCCCGGGGTGTACGTGCAGCACACGGCGCTGCCCAGCGCGGGGTGCGAGGACGTGTCGAGCAGTTGGTTGAGGTGCGTCATGAGCGGCCCCGGCCGGATACCGGCCACCGCCATGCCACGCAGCCCGCCCAGCAGCATCGCCATGGCGGAGGTGGTGCCCACTCCGTGCCCCGTCAGGTCGCCCACGCTCAGCAGCGTGCCGCCGTCGGGCAGTTGGAGGGTGTCGTACCAGTCGCGGCCGATGGGGGCGCCGAGCGGGGAGGGGAGGTGGTGGGCCGCGACGTCCAGGGAGCCCCGGCCGTCGCGCGGGCTCACGAGCGGGCCGCTGCGGGCGGGGAGCACCGCTTCCTGCATCTCGGCAGCGAGCCGGCGCTCCGTCTGCTCCATGTGCTGCTGCCGCTGCACCCAGTCACGGCTCTCCCGGACGGCACGCTGGCTGCGGCGCAGCGCGCTGACGTCCCGCAGCACGGCCCACATCGAGGCGGTGGAGCCGTCGGCGTCGAGGACCGGCTCGCCCATCATGTGCACGGTGCGCAGCCGGCCGTCGGGACGTACCAGCCGGAACTCGCCGTCGATGGGGCGTCCGTCCACCAGACAGTCCGTCACCATCGCCGTCAGCATCGGCTGGTTTTCGGCGAAGACGACGGACGGCAGTTCGTCCAGCGACATGGGGCCGTGGCGGGGATCGCGTCCGAGGATCCGGTACAGCTCGTCGGACCAGCTGACCTCGTCGGTGAGGAGATTCCACTCCGCGCTGCCGACCCGGCTCAGCAGCGAGCCGCCGGTCGCGCTGTCGGCCTCGTACTCGGCGAGATCGTCGGCGAAGGAGTCCGCGGCCTCGGGCGGCAGCCCTTGCTTCAACTGGTCCAAGTGCGCCCCGAGGTCGTCGAGGTGATGGAGCGCCAGATCGCACAGGGCACGCTGCCAGCGCCCGCGGGGGTCGTCCTCGGTCACCGCGCCGTCAGGGCGTACGGCGTCGACGTCTCCGCGAAGTCTGCGCGTCCGGCTGATCAGTGCGTCTACGGTTCCGCGCTCGGGCGGCTCTGCGGGACGGTCCGCGAACACATGGGACGGCATGTCGTACTCCGATACAGGCGCGGCCACGGCCAGGGTCTGGAACAGGGACCGATAACGAGGGTTGCACAGCAAGCAGACGGCCGTAAGCCATTTGGCAACACTCGATCCGGTGGTGCCTTTGGCGTATGCCATAGGCGTTCGGGTCGGGCTGCCACCTCCGGCCGACGACCGGCGCGACGCCGTGGCCGCCAGCCCGGGACCGCCGGTGCGGGCGGGCCCGCGGACGGCCGGCGACCGGTCGCGGGGGCGTTGTCAGTGGTGGGCGGCACGATAGGGGTATGACGACTTCACCTGCCGTTTCCGTCGCGCCTGCCACCGTTCTCGCCGACGCCGCCGCATACGCGGCGGCGGTCGAGACCGCGACCCGTGCCTCCGCCGCATACTACGAGACCGGCGAGAGCACTCTCGACGACGACGCCTACGACCGTCTGGTGCGCGGGATCGCCGCATACGAGCAGGAACACCCTGACGAGACGTCACCCGCATCCCCCACAGGGAAGGTCGCGGGCGGTGCGGTGGTGGCCGGGGACGTGCCGCACACCGTCCCGATGCTGTCCCTGGACAACGTCTTCTCCGCCGAGCAGCTCGTCGCCTGGACCGCTTCCGTGGAAAGACGCACGGGCCCCCCTGTAGAGGAGTGGAGCGTCGAGCCGAAGCTCGACGGCCTCGCGGTCGCCGCACGCTACGAAGAGGGCGCCCTGACCAGGCTGATCACCCGGGGTGACGGCACGGCGGGCGAGGACGTGTCGCACGCGATCGGCACGATCGTCGGTCTGCCGCGCACGCTCGCGGAGCCCGTCACGCTCGAGATCCGCGGCGAAGTGCTCATGACGGAGGAACAGTTCGAACGGGCGAACACGGTGCGCGTCGAGCACGGCGGTGCGCCGTTCGCCAATCCCCGTAACGGCGCCGCGGGCACGCTGCGGGCCAAGGACCGCGCGTACACGGTGGAGATGACCTTCTTCGGGTACGGGGCACTGGCGGTGCCCGCGTCCGGCGAGGAGCTCACCGGCCGGCTCGGCGAGTGGGGGCACGGTCGCATCATGCGTTACGTCGCTGACCTCGGCGTGCACACCGCCGACAGCACCGCCGTCGCCCCCCGCGTCCTGACCACCACCGAGGCGATCCAGGCCCGCATCGACGAGATCGCCGCCGCCCGCCCCGGCCTGCCCTTCGGGATAGACGGGATCGTCATCAAGGCGGACAGCGCGGCGGACCAGGCCGCGGCGGGCTTCGGCTCCCGGGCTCCCCGCTGGGCGGTCGCGTACAAGCTGCCCGCCGTGGAGAAGGTCACCACCCTGCTCGGCGTCGAGTGGAACGTGGGCCGGACGGGGATCATCGCTCCGCGCGCCGTGCTCGAGCCGGTTGAGATCGACGGGTCCACCGTCACCTACGCGACCCTCCACAACCCCGCCGACATCACCCGGCGCGATCTGCGCACGGGGGACAAGGTGATGGTCTACAAGGCCGGGGACATCATCCCGCGCGTCGAGGCGCCGGTCGCCCATCTGCGCACCGGCGCGGAGCAGCCCGTCGTGTTCCCCGAGGTCTGCCCCCAGTGCGGCTCCGAAATCGACACCTCCGAGCAGCGCTGGCGCTGTGTGCGGGGGCGGGACTGCCATGTGGTCGCCTCGGTGTCCTACGCGGCAGGGCGCGACCAGCTCGACATCGAAGGGCTCGGCGTCACCCGGGTCGTCCAGCTGGTCGACGCCGGACTGGTCCGCGACCTGGCCGACCTGTTCACCCTCACCCGCGAGCAGCTGCTCGGTCTGGAGCGTATGGGAGAGACGAGCACCGACAATCTGCTCGCCGCCATCGACACGGCGAGGACACGTCCGCTCTCCAGGGTGTTCTGCGCCCTCGGTGTCCGGGGCACCGGCCGTTCCATGTCCCGCCGTATCGCCCGGTACTTCGCCGCCATGGAGCACATACGCGCCGCCGACGCGGAGACCCTGCAGCAGGTCGACGGCATCGGCGTGGAGAAGGCCCGGACGGTCGTGGCCGAACTCGAGGAACTGGCCCCGCTGATCGACCGGCTGGTGGCCGCGGGCGTCAACATGACGGAGCCCGGCGCGACCCCGCCCGCGGCGCGTGCCGAGGACGGGGCCGGAGCCGAAGGGGAAGGGCAGGACACCGGGGCGGGTGCGAGCACCGCCGGTGGCGCGGGCCCGCTCTCCGGGATGACCGTCGTCGTCACCGGCGCGATGACCGGGGCACTGGAGAAGCTGAGCCGCAACCAGATGAACGAGCTCATCGAGCGCGCCGGCGGCAAGTCCTCCTCCAGCGTGTCCAAGCGCACCTCGCTCCTCGTCGCCGGGGAGAACGCCGGATCGAAGAGGGACAAGGCCGAGCAGCTCGGCACCCGGATCGCCACGCCGGACGAGTTCGCCGCGATCGTGGCCGACTTCCTCGACACGGGGGCCTGAGAGGGGAGCGGCGGCCGGTCACGGGGACCGGCCGCCGCCCGCTCCTCACCGCGCAGGCAGGCCCCGTTCGAAGGTCTCGCGGTCGAGGAAGGCCAGCCGGGCACGCTTCTCCGGCTTGTCGATCTCCGGTCCGAGCTCGAACCCGGACCGGACCATCCGGTCGATGGCCTTCTCGTTGCGCGCGTCCGGTTCGACCACGAGCCGCAGATGTGCCGGGTCGGTGAACGCGTAGGCCGTGAAGACCGCGACGAGCACGCCGGTGAAGCCCGGGCGGGCCCCCTCCCGCGCGGGAGCGACCAGCAGATGCAGTCCGAAGTCCCCGGGCCGCACGTCGTAGCACTCGCCCACCGGGTCGGCGTCCGGGTCGTACGTCTGGAAGAGCGCGACGGGCTCCTCGTCCAGCAGGGCGAGGAACGCGTGGTGCGTGGTGAGGGAGTCGACGAACTCGTAGGTCTCACGGACCTGTTCGCAGGTGTGCCCCAGCATGCCCCAGAACCGCGCGCGTTCCTCGCTCACCCACGCGTGGATCAGCGGGGCGTCGGCGGCCGGCTCCAACGGCACGAGCCGCACCGTCCCGAACCCGGCGGCGGTGTGCTCGTACACGGCCGCTCGGCGGTGCGCGGTGGTCTCAGTGCTCATCTCTCTCCTCGGTCAGGCTGTCCCAGTCGGTGATCACGGGGACGAGTTCTCCGGCCAGCCACAGCGGCAGCTGGTCGCGCAGGTGGGCGTGCCCGGGCACTCCGGAAGCGCCGAACGGGACCACCCACAGGCTGTTCTCGCGGCGCGCCAGGTCCCAGACGTAGCGGGCGGCCGGGCCCCGGGCGCTGCGGTCGGTGATACCGGGCACGCTCGCCGTCGACAGCACGCAGTCGTGGTCGCCCGACACTGAGGGCCACTCCTCGGGCGGCGAGGCGGGCAGCGCCTGCCAGGGGGCGAGCCGGTGCGTGTCGCCCCAGGCGCCGGACGGCGCGCTCACCGCCACTTCCTCCACGGCCTCCCGCACCGCCGCTTCCGCGTCGAGGCCGGGCAGCGCACCCGGGGACAGCAGCCGCTCGAGCGCGAAGGCGACGCGCGGCACCAGAGCCAGCCAGGGGAGGAAGACCTCGGGGAGGCGGGGGAGTTCGGCCAGTCCGGCCAGCGCGGGGCTCGCCGAGAGCTTGAGCACCACCGCGGAGCGAAGGGCCGCGTACACGGCCGCGTCGGTGCTGCCGACGTCCATGCGGCGGTCCCAGCGGGCCAGCCGGTCGCGCAGCGCGGCGGCCTCCGGGCCGAGCCCCTCCAGGCCGGCCAGCAGGTCCAGCAGCGGGGCGGCGGACGCGAGATACGTGTCCATGTGGATGCGCGACATGTCCCCGGCGGACCAGGACGGCGCCTCGTCCAGCAACTGCCGGATGCGCTCGGCACGGTGAGGGGGCGCGAACTCGATGCCGAGCGGAGCGGCCAGGCCGCGCGCGTTCGCCATCACGGCGAAGCCGTCGACCGCCGCACGGGGGGTGGGTTCGTAGGTGCCCTGCCAGGCGTACCGCGACTCCCAGGCGGGCACCACGCGCAGCCGGTTGGCACGGTCGCGCCGCGGTACCCGGCCGGCCACGCGGTGCAGCAGGCCGCCGTCGGTGTCGGCGGCCTGGACGACGTTGACCGGCTCCACCCACTGCTCGACGGCGCGGTCCACGTCGTCGACGGTCCTGGCGCGCAGCAGTGCCGGCAGCGCTCCGAAGCCGATGCCCGCGCCCGCGCGTACGGGGCAGCGCAGGCTGACGGCCTCCGAGCCGTCGTCGGTCGTGATGATCACCGGCCCGCGCTCCGTCTCGATCACCTCGACCTCGACGGGATCGCCGCCCGCCACCGTGATCGACTCGGTGTGCGCGTGCGCGGGCCGCCAGCCGTCGGGGCCGAGCGCCTCGACGGCGTCGCCGCGTCTTCGGAGGCGCTCGCGGTAGAGGTCCTGGTAGTCGGCCATGGCGTTGGTGATGGCCCAGGCGACGGTGCCGGTGTGGCCGAAGTGGGCGATGCCCGGGACGCCGGGCACGGCGAGTCCGACCACGTCGAACTCGGGGCAGGCCAGCCGGATCTGCTGGTAGATGCCCGGGTCCTCGATGAACCGGTGCGGATCACCGGCGATGAGCGCGGCGCCCGTGGCGGTGCGTTCGCCGCCGACGAGCCAACCGTTGCTTCCCGAGGTGCCCGGCCCGTCGGTCGCGAAGAGCTCGACGGACCCGTCGCCGAGCGCCCTGGCGACCTCCTCGCGCCACAGCTTGGTGGGGAATCCGGCGAACAGGATGTGGGTGGAGAGCCAGACGGCGAGCGGCGTCCACGGCTGCCAGCGGCCGGGGGAGAGGGACACGGCCGCGAAGCGGGGATCGCGTGCGGCACCGGCCTCCAGGCCGTCGTTGACGCCGTCCACGTAGCGGCCGATCCAGGCGGCCGTCTCCTCGTCGAGCGCGGCGAGGCACCGCTGTGCGGTGTCGTCCAGGCGCGACATGCGGGCGAACCTGTCCCAGGCGAGGGCTTCCTCGCCGAGGAAGGCGGCGGAGGTTCCCTGCGACCGGTGCCGGTCGACCTCGATCTGCCAGGCCCGGTCGACCGCGGCGTTGCGGCCCTGGGCGAAGGCGAGGTCAAGAGCGTTCCCCGCGCGCAGATGCGGGATTCCCCACGGGTCCCGGTAGATCGTCGTACTCACACTGATTCCCCTTTAGGTTAGGCTCGCCTAACCTAATCCAAGGTGGTTTGCGAAACAATCCGGCCATGGCGGGGGAGGGGTATGAGCCCCGGGGTGAGTCGCCCGCCGACCGCGCCCGTCATACTCGTCACATGACTTCGCCCCTGACGCCACCCGGCGCCGGCCGGTCCCGGACCGCAGGCCCCACGGCCCCCGGTATCCGCCGGGCCACCGCCCGGGACGCGAAGCGGCTCACCCGCCTGGTCCGGGGTTCCAGCGCCTACCAGGGCCATTACGCCCCGATGGTCGCCGGATACCGGGTGGGGCCGGACTACATCGAGTCCCACGAGGTGTTCGCCGCCACCGGCGAGGACGGCAGGGTGCTCGGCTTCTACGCCCTCGTGCTGTCGCCGCCCGAGCTGGACGTCATGCCCGAGCTGGACCTGATGTTCGTGGCCGACGACGCCCAGGGGCTGGGTATCGGCCGGCTGCTGATCGAGCACCTGCGCGGACGCGCCCGCGCCGCCGCTCTCGACACCGTCCGCATCGTGGCGCACCCGCCCGCCGAGGGCTTCTACCTGAGCGTCGGCGCCCGCCGGACCGGCACCGTGCCGGCCCGCCCGCCGGCCGTGATGTGGGACCGTCCCGAACTGCTGCTCCCTGTCACCTGACGGCCGACGCGCTCGCTCCCGCGACGGGCCGCGCGGAGCCGGCCGGCAGCCGGGCCGTACGACAGGACCCCGGCCACGCAACGGGTTGCGTGGCCGCCCAACTCCCCTGAGTTCCGCATCGGAGGGCCGCTTCCGCGGTGGCGCCACCCGCCCGGAGCCGCGCTCCCGCCGTTCCGGCTCCAAAAGATCCCGGTCCGTATTGCGGCGTAATGTGACGTATGCGGGCCCGCCCGCGGTCCGCCCCGCAGCCCGGCGGAAGGAGCGGCCAATGTCGGATCTCGATACGCGGCGCACGTCCCGCGACCTCGGCAGGCAGGAGGAGTTCGCCGGTGAAGTGGTGGACGTACTGAACAAGGGCGCCCTCGCCCTTCTGATGAGCGTCGGCCATCAGACCGGTCTGTTCGACACCCTCGCGGGCCTGCCTCCGTCGACCAGTGACGAGATCGCCGAGTCGGCGGGGCTCGACGAGCGTTATGTGCGGGAGTGGCTCGGCGGCATGGTCGTCGGCGGCATCCTCGAGTACGAACCGGAGCACGGGAGGTACGTACTGCCGCCCGAGCACGCCGCGTCGCTGGTCGCCGCGGCCGGACCGGACAACCTGGCCGGCATGATGCAGTACATCGCGCTGATGGGTGAGGTCGAGCAGCAGGTCGTGCGCTGCTTCCGTGACGGCGGGGGAGTGCCGTACTCGGCGTATCCGCGCTTCCAGGCACTCCAGGCCGAGGAGACGGCCAGGGTCTACGACCAGGCGCTGGTCGACACGATCATCCCCCTGGTGCCCGACCTGCCCGAACGGCTGCGCGCGGGGATCGACGCCCTCGACGTGGGCACCGGACAAGGTCACGCACCCGTCGTGCTGGCGAAGGCCTTCCCCCGCAGCCGCTTCCACGGTCTCGACCAGTCGGAGGCGGGCGTGGAGGCCGGCCGTGCGGAAGCGGCCCGGCTCGGGCTCGACAACGTGCGCTTCCTGATCGGTGATTCGGCGGAGATCAGCGGCGAGTACGACCTGATCACGGCGTTCGACGTCATTCATGACCTCGCCGGGCCGGACGCCACGCTGGCCGCGATCTCCGGGTCGCTGAGGCAGGGCGGCACCTTCCTCATGGGAGACATCGCCGCGTCGAGCAGGCTCGAGAAGAACGTGGGGCACCCCTTCGGGCCCGCTCTCTTCGGCTTCTCCGTCTTCTACTGCATGACGACGTCGCTCAGCACCGGCGGAGCCGGCCTCGGCACCGTCTGGGGTCAGGAGACAGCCGTGCGGATGCTCAACGAGGCCGGCTTCCCGCGCGTCGACGTCCGGACCGTCGAAGGCGACCCGCTCAACGTCTACTACGTGGCGCGGAAGGACTGACCGGAGGGCCCCCGGTGTCCCGGTGCGCGCCGCCGCGCGCACCGGGACACCGGGGACCGGTCCCGGGTACCGCTCGGGTCAGGAGGCAGGCGGCGGCGGCGCCGGCTGTCCCATGTGCAGCCGGACCGTGTTCCCGTCGCCCGGGATGACCAGGTTGATCAGCGGTGTGGCGAGCAGGCAGTGCTCGAACTTCGGGATGGTGTACGTGCCGGACAGCGTGCCGCCCTTGAGCGCGTTGAAGCCCGGTTCCGACGTCAGGTCGAGCACCGCCGGGACTTCCGTTCGGCACGAGCTGCCCACCGGCGTCGGAATGCCCGCGACCCGCAGGTCCTTGAGCCGCAGGGTGAGCTTCGTGGTGCTCCTGACCGCGCCCGTCTTCAGGTCGATCGTGCCGGTGGTCGGCTCGGTCTCGATGAATTCGGTGGTCACGCTCACGGGAATGGCGCCGATCATCTTGAACGAGCCCGGCGCGGGCGGGAGCACGGTGTCGGCGAGAAGTGTTCCGGCCTTGAGGTCCGCGGTGACCTTCAGGACGCCCGGACCCAGCGCAAGGTCGGAGCCGGTGCCGTCGAGGTGCGTGCTTCCGGTCAGTGGATAGTCGAGGCGGATCGGCACCGCGTGGGCGGGCCCCGAGGTGGCGACGGCCAGCCCCAGCCCCGCTGTGAGGGCGACGGCCCCGCGGAGTGCGGCTCTTCGCCCTCGGGACGGCGCGAATTTCGGACGCTTCATCACGGCTCCAGGATTCGGCGCTGCGGGCAGGGCGCGCAGACGCAGGGAATGAGGAAAGTGGAACGGTGCGGCGATCGGTGCGGCTGAACTGTGCGGCAACAGTGCGTGAACGGTGCGGCGATCGGTCGGTACGTGATTCTTGGCGCCGGGGGAGAGGCGCACGGAAATACCTCGGGAAAGTGCGTGGAAGACGTGTCCGCGGCGTGTTCGCGGGAAGTGCGACCGGACTCCCGCCCGGCCCCGGACCGTTGCGCGAGAGAGACGTTACGGACGGGTAACCCGGCAGGCAAGAGCGGCATTTCAAAATTCCGCGCCCCGGCCGCCGGAAGCCTTTTTCTTGTCGTCCGCTCAGCAGCCGCCCCCGGATTCTTGTCCGCGGGTGAGCGCCCGGGGCCCCGCGCCGCCCGTGCCACGGGCGCTCAGGACGTCGGACGCCCGCCTGTCACACACCTGCCTGGCCGGGCGCCTGTCAGAAGCCCGGCCCGCCGGGAAGCTGCCCGCCGGGCAGCGGCTGTTCGGTCCAGATGACCTTGCCGTCGGCCGTGTACCGCGTGCCCCAGCGCTCCGCGAACTGCGCGACCAAAAACAGGCCGCGGCCTCCCTCGTCCGTGATGGCCGCCTGCCGCAGGTGCGGCGACGTGCTGCTGCGGTCGGACACCTCGCAGATCAGCGCGCGGTCCCGGATGATCCGCACAAGGATCGGCCCGGCGGCGTAACGGATGGCGTTGGTGACGAGCTCGCTCAGGATCAGCTCGGTGGTGAAGGCGTCCTCCTCCAGACCCCACTCGGTGAGCCGTTCGGCCACCGCCGCCCGCACTCCGGCCACCGCCGCCGGGTCCGACGGCACCTCCCACTCCGCGACCTGGTCGGACGCCAGGACCCGCGTACGTCCCACGATGAGGGCGATGTCGTCCCGGGGGCGTTTTGGCACCAGCGCGCCCAGCACCGTTTCGCAGGTCTCCTCCGGCCCCTGCCCCGGGTGGTCGGCCAGCGTGCGGCGCAGCAGCTCGAGACCCTCGTCGATCTCCCGTTCCCGGTCCTCGACGAGCCCGTCCGTGTAGAGGACCAGCCGGCTGCCCTCCGGCAGACGCAGTTCCAGCGTCTCGAACGGCAGACCGCCGAGGCCCAGCGGCGGGCCGCCCGGCACGTCCGCGAACTCCGCCGTCCCGTCCGGGTGGACGACGACCGGCTGGAGGTGCCCGGCCCGCGCCATGCTGCAGATGCCCGAGACCGCGTCGTAGATGGCGTAGATGCAGGTGGCGCCGGTGACCCCGGCGTCCCCGCCGTCCTCCGACTCGTCCTGGTCGATACGGGCCACGAGCTCGTCCAGATGGAACATCAACTCGTCCGGCGGAAGGTCGAGGCTGGAGAAGTTGTGGACGGCGGTACGCAGCCGCCCCATGGTCGCGGCGGCGTGGAGCCCGTGGCCGACGACGTCGCCGACCACCAGGGCCACCCGCGCCCCGGGCAGCGGAATGATGTCGAACCAGTCACCGCCGACACCGCCGAGCCCGCCCAGGCCGGCCTGCGCGGGACGGTAGCGGTAGGCCACGTCCAGGGCGCTCTGCTCCGGCAGCACGCGCGGGAGAAGACTGC
This sequence comes from Streptomyces pristinaespiralis, assembly GCF_001278075.1. Lineage (GTDB taxonomy): Bacteria > Actinomycetota > Actinomycetes > Streptomycetales > Streptomycetaceae > Streptomyces > Streptomyces pristinaespiralis. Next base: position 8,064,203 of record NZ_CP011340.1, read on the forward strand.
GCTGGAGCGTGACCGCCATCGTGTGCTCACGCGTGTAGCGGCGGGCGTTGTCGACGCTCACGGCGGCACGCGCCACGAGCTCCTCCGCCAGGGACAGATCCTCCTCCTCGAACGGCTCCGGGTTGCTCGCACGCCAGAACAGGGCCACGCCCAGGATCACACCCCGCGCCCGCAGCGGGACCGCGATCATCGAGTGGACGCCGTGCTCGAGCAGCATGCGCGCCCGGTCCGGGTCCTGTTCCTGCCACCCGGCCAGAGCGCTCAGGTCCGCCTGGAGCACCGCTTCGCCCTTGCGCAGCCCCGTCCCCATCGGCGTCGTCGGCACGAAGCGGATCACATGCCCCAGCGGATAGAGCGCCGTGTCCCCGGAACCGCTGAAAGCCGTGCGCCGCATGTTCGTGTCCGCGCCGGTGGCGGTCGGCTCCTCGCCACGCAGCACGGTCTCCGCCAGGTCCACGGTGGCGAAGTCGGCGAACCGTGACGCGGCGAACCGGGCGAGCTCCTCGCACGTACGGACGACGTCGAGCGTGGTGCCGATCTCGGTACCCGCGTCGTAGAGGAGCTTGAGCCGCCCCCTGGCCACATCGGCGCGCCCGGCCAGGGTCTGGAGCTCCGTGGTGTCCCGCAGGGTCGCGACGCTGCCCGGCGGACCGCCGTGCTGGTCCGTCGAGCGCTGGCTGACGGCCACGAGCCGGTCCCCGACCGGGATGACCTCGTCGGTCACGATCTTCCCGGACGACAGCAGACGGGCGGCGAGCGGGTCCAGCCCCAGCTCCGTCACCGGGGAACCGTCCACGTCCATCGGCAGTCCGAGCAGTCGGCGCGCCTCGTCGTTGGCGAGCAGCAGCCGGCCGTCGCCACCGACGATGATCACGCCCTCACGGACGGCGTGCAGCACCGCGTCGTGATGTTCGTACATACGAGTCATCTCGGCGGGCCCGAGCCCGTGGGTCTGGCGGCGCAGACGTCTGCTCACCAGGGCCGTGCCGCCCGTGGTCAGCAGCAGTACGCCGCCCGTCACACCGAACAGCAGGGGGAACTGCGCCTCGACGACGCCGCTCACCCGTTCGATGGTGATGCCGGCGGAGACCATGCCGATGACCTTGCCGTCCCGCCCGAAGATAGGGACCACGGCCTGGACGAGCGGGCCGATGGTGCCGGTGATCTTCTCGGTGAAGACCTCGCCGTTCCTCGCATGGCTCAGATCGCCGACGAACTTCTTGCCGATGCGGTCCGGCAACGGGTGCGTGTAGCGGATGCCGTCGGTGTTCAGCACGACGATGAAGTCGACGCCGGAACGCTCACGCGCCGCCTCCGCCTTGGGCTGGAGCACCGCGGTGGGATCCGGACTCTGCAGCGCCTCTTCCATCCCGGGGGAGTTGGCGAACGTCTCCGCGACGGCGACCGACCGGTTGCGGGCCTCACGCTCGCTGCCTGCGCGGGACTGGAACACGAGCGCCGCCATGGCCGCGGCGACCAGCAGCACCACGATCGCCACCTGCAGGAGAAAGACCTGACCTGCGACAGTTCTCATCCGCAGAACCGAGCGCGGGCGGCCGTAGCGTGCGGCCATGAGTTTCTTCTTCACCTCCGCCGTGAGCCGGGCGAACCGCGCGGAGCGGGGCGTGGACGGTCGTACGCCCCACCCTGCCGCGAGTCGCTCAAGCATGCCAACGCAGGTGGCCGTACCCAAGGTCTTTGCGGAATCCCGGAGGATCGGAACGCCCCGGCGCCGGCGGAGCGACCCCCGGGTACGCCCGGAGTACGCGGCAGGTGTGTCCGGTCAGGGCACACCTCCCGCGGCCTGTCCGCGGGCTCTGCTCAACGGCCGTCGGCGTGGCTCCGCAGGATGGTGATCACCTCGTCGTCGTCGACCTGGTCGAACCGCTCGTACCACTGCCCGACGGCGTAGAACGGCTGTGGCTGGTGCGGGCACAGCACCTCGTCCGCGTCCGCGGCGAGCGCTGCCGCGGCCTCCGGTGAACCCACCGGTACGGCCAGCATCACCCGGCCGGGCTTCATCTCGCGGACGGCGCGCAGTGCGGCACGGGCGGTGACGCCGGTCGCCAGGCCGTCGTCCACGACGAGGACCGTCCTGCCCGTCACGTCAGGGGCGGGACGGCCGCCCCGGTACAGGTCCTCCCGGCGGTGCAGCTCCGCACGCTCCCTGGCGACCTGCGGGCTCAGCCTGTCGGCCGTCAGGTCCAGCATGGCGAGGGCCCGCTCGTCGTAGAGCGGAGGACCCTCACCGGCCAGTGCGCCGACACCGACCTCCGGGTTGTACGGAGCGCCGATCTTCCGTGCCACGAGGACGTCGAGCGGGGCGCCCAGGGCGCGGGCGACCTCGTCGCCGACCGGTACCCCGCCGCGCGGCAGCGCCAGGACGAACGGGTCGGCCGGCACTCCCTCGCCGCGCTCGAGGAGCCGGCGTGCCAGATCGCGCCCGGCCTCCCTGCGGTCGTGGAACAACATGCCTTGCTCGCTTCCGCCCCGTGCCCGGAGCCGCACAGGGCTCGTGTCTGCACGGACGGCGCCGGAGCTGGTCGCATGGACCGGGCCCTAGCGCTCGCCCATGTCCTCGTCGTCGGTGACGTGCATCGCGGCCTCCTCCGCAGAGGCCGCGCCGCCGTCGATGCCGACATCGCGGGCCACCGTGTCGCTCGGCCGCCGGGGAGCGGGGTCGTCCGCGGCCGTGAGCCGTCCTGCCCTCGGTCCGCCGGCCTCGTCGTCGACCGGTTCGCCGGCGCCGTCCTCGAGGTCGCCGATGCCGTCGCCACGGGGCGGCTCCACGTCGGGGCGCTCCTGCGCGAGACGCTGGTCGAGGCTCTCGCCCTCCTGCTGCTCCTCGCCGGTGGTGCCGTACTTGCCGACGCCCAGCGGTCGCTCCGGCGGTGAGTAGCCCTCCGCCATCGTGTCGTCGAGACCCCGCTCGCCGATGACGTTCTGCATGTCGAGGTCGTCGCTGGGACGGTTCTGCACGTCCGAGTGCTCCGGCTGGTAGACGTCGTCGCCCCGGGCCTCTTCGTGCTGGGCTGCTTCGTCGGACATCGTGTTCCCTTTCTGCGACGTGGTCGAAGCCATGCGCGGCCACAGGGCATGGCGAGGAGGCCCGAAGGTGCCGGACCTCTGCTCAGAGGATCATGATCAGCGCGTAGGCCAGGAAGAAGGCGGCGAAGACCACGACGACGAGGCCGATGGCGATCATCGGGCCCTTCGCCCAGCCGCGCGACAGGTCGGCGGGCGGCCCGGTCTCGGAACCGGTGCTCCCCTCGCCCGGCGGCGTCTCACCGGGGGGCACGGTGTTGCCGGGGCGGACTCCTGGAGTGTTCCGCGGGTCAGGATCCGAAGGCTGACTGTTCATACCGGGCGAGTGCCCGGAATCCACCGAATCAACATCCCGGATCGCAGGACCTCGCGCACCGGCCGGGCCGACCGTCATCCAGCCTTCAGCGGGTCGTGTCCGAGGCTCATCAGCCGGTGCCTCCGGTGGGTGTCGTCGGTGGTCCCGGCCGCACCCTGCTCCTGCCGCTCCGCCTCGACCCGGTCCACCACCTCGTACATGATCCGGACGTCCTCGTCGGTGAGGTCGGTGCGGCGCTTCTGGAGTATCGCCAGGACATGGCGGCCGGTGGCCGGACCGGCCTGGTCGGGCAGCGGCTCGGTGTCCTCCCCGGCATCCTGGACCTGAAGCCAGGCGCTCAGCTCCTGCGAGGTCATGTTGACCACGCTGTGGAACTCGTCCCAGAGTGCGTCGAGTTCAAGGGCGTTCGTCATGAGCGGGCCTCCCGGTAGCTGATTCCAAGGGCTGCATGTACACGCAGACACGGCCGCCGGCGCCCGCCATGGTGACGGCGCACCGCGCGAGTACCGCCGGGCCGACCGGGTACCCGGCGTCCACCGGCGCGAACCTGCCGGAACGGGAGGCGAGGACGGTGGCCGTCGACGTCAACGGGGACAAGGAGGAAGCGGGACAGGGCTACGACGCCGGCCCCTTCGTTCCACGGCGCGGCGGCCTTCCGGCGCTGCGCAAGGCCGCGGCCGGCTGCGAGGGGTGCCCGCTGTTCCGGAACGCGAGCCGGACGGTGTTCGGTGCGGGCCCGTCCTCCGCGCGGGTCGTCGTCGTGGGGGAGCAGCCGGGCGACCAGGAGGACCGGCAGGGGGCGCCGTTCGTCGGACCGGCGGGCAGGCTGCTGCGTGAAGCGCTCGAGGAAGTGGGCATCGAGGAGGAGTCGGCCTACTTCACCAACGCCGTCAAGCATTTCAAGTTCGAACCCGCGGCGCGGGGCAAGCGCCGCATCCACAAGTCGCCCAGCCTGCGGGAGATGTCGGCGTGCCGGCCGTGGCTGGCCGCCGAACTGCGGGTGATCCAGCCGGAGCTGGTGCTGGCTCTGGGCGCGACCGCGGGCAAGGCCCTGCTCGGCGGCTCGTTCCGGATCAGCGAGCAGCGGGGCCTGCTGCTGCCCATGCCGCCCTGGGACGCCCTCGGCCGTACGGCCGTGTCCGGGGCCGACGGGCTGCCGGCCGAGGAGGCCGCCACGCACGGCTGCGTGGTCGGCACGATCCACCCGTCGGCGGTTCTGCGGGCGGACGACCGCCGCGCGGCCTACCGGGGCCTCGTCACGGACCTGCGGGTGGCGGCCGACGTGCTCGCTGCGTGACCTCCGCCGGCGCGTGGCCCGACAGGGCCGAGGCCGCCCGGCCCCCGGCCCTCGGCCCGCCGACGTCCGGGCCTTGGGCCGCCCGGCCTGCCGCGGCGGGCCGGGCCGGCCGGGCCTGCCCCATGGGGCGGGGGCCGGTGGTGGATACGATCATGCGTGCCGGCGACGACGGGGCCGGCCACCCCTCTTGTCCCCGAAGGAACCGGCATGTCGGCCAGCGCCGTGCAGAAGACCAGCGACCTTGCCCGCACGGTCACGGACGTTCTCCAGCCACGCAACGTGCTGCTTCTCGGGATGCTCGGTATCGGTCTCGCCGCCGCGGGCAGTTGGACCGGCCTGATCTGGGGGCTGCTCGGGGCTCTGTGCGCGGGCATCGTGCCCGCCGCGTACATCGAGCGGGAACGCCGCCGTGGCACCTTTGGCGACAGGCACGTCGTCGACCGCCGGCAGCGGCCCCCGATCTTCTTCGTGATCCTCGGCTCCATAGGCATCGGCGCCCTGGTGATGGTCCTCGGCGACGCCCCCGTCGGCATCCTCGTCGCGATGACCGCCCTGTGGGGGATGACCGTCGTCCTCCTCGCCGTGAACACCGTCTGGAAGATCAGCGTCGACTCGGCCGTGGCCTCCGCCGTCACGGCTCTCCTCTGCGCCGTCCACTCCCCGTGGTGGACCGCCGGGTACGTCCTCGTGGCCGCGGTGTGCTGGTCACGCGTCGCGCTCGGCCACCACTCCGTGGCGCAGACCGCCGCGGGCGCCGGGCTGGGCGCGGCCACCGCCGCGGCGTTCATGGCCGTGTGAGCTCGCGTCCGCCGGACCGGCCTCGTCGAGCCCGATGCGGCAGCCCGTGGCCCGAGGCCCCGGCGGACCGGGTCAGCCTGCCCCGGGAGCCCCGCGTCCGCGCTCGGCGCCCGCCCGCGCCAGGCCGTCACGCCGGTAACGCTCGACGGCCCGCCGGGTCTCCTCCGCGATCAGGTCCGCGTTGAGCGCGCCTGCCGCGCGGACTCCCGCGGCGGCGGCGCCGATGACCTGATCGGTCACGTTGGCGACGTTCCCGGCCACCCACACGCCGGGGACGGCGGTCGCACCGGTCGGGTCGGCGGCGACGTGGCTGCCGATCACCACGCCGTTGACCTCCTGCTCACTCGCCTCGAGACCCAGCCCGGCCAGGAAGGCGGCGCGGGCGGTGAAGCGGGGCGCGACCACGAGTGCCTGCCGGGCGATCACCTTGCCGCTCTCGAGCGCCACGCCGCTGAGCCGGTCGTCCGTGACCTGCACGGACGTCACCCGGCCGTCGACGACGGCGATGCCGCGGGCGGCCAACTGCTCGTACTCCTCATCAGAGGGCTCGGGGCCGGTGTGCAGGAAGAGCGTCACGTCGTCGCTCCACTGCCGCCACATCAGGGCCTGGTGGACGGCCAGGGGGCCGGTCGCCAGAATGCCGATGGCCTGGTCGCGCACCTCCCAGCCGTGGCAGTAAGGGCAGTGCAGGACCTCGCGGCCCCACCGTTCGACCAGCCCCGGCACCTGGGGAAGCTCGTCGACCAGGCCGGTGGTCACGAGCAGCCGGTCGGCCTCGACCGTCGCGCCGCCGTCGAGCACCAGGCGGAACCGCCCGTCCGCGAGCCGCTCGGCGCCGGCGACGTTGCCGCGGACGAGCTCGCCGCCGTAGCGGCCCACCTCGGCGCGGCCCGTGGCCAGCAGCTGCGACGGCGCCACGCCCTCCTGGGTCAGGTACGAGTGGACGTGGCCGGCCGGGGCGTTCCGCGGCCGGCCGGAGTCGATGACGAGCACCGAACGACGGGCCCGGCTCAGCGCCAGGGCCCCGCTGAGACCGGCGGCGCCACCGCCGACGACCACGACGTCGTAGCGCGGGCGGGCGGGAACGTCGTGGCCGTCGGTGAAGGTCTGAACTGTGTCTGTGGGCATGTGGTGTACCTCCGTTCGAGGAGATACTGCGCCCGATGCGTGCGGCACCGCAAAGATACTTGCCGAACCGGCAACAAGATCACCCTGGAAGGAGCTCCCCGGGCTTATTCCCCGCGCGGCAGCAGGGGACCGAGCGGGCCGAGATCGATGTTCAGGTCCCCGGGCTCGAGGCCGAACTTGTCGCGCAGGACGTCCATACGGTCCTCGAGCAGCATCAGCGTCACGCCGATGCGCTCCTCCTGGTCCTCCGTGAGCTCACCGGTGTCCACACGGCGCAGTGCCTGCCGCTCCATCAGCTGCCTGAGCAGCTCGACCACGGTCAGCACCAGCCTGGCGAGGTCCCGCTCCACGGTGTCCGGGTCGAGTTCCACCCGGCGGCGCCGGCTCTCGTCCCCGTTCACCGTTTCCGCCCGGCCCGCGGTCAGGTCGTCGATCCGCGCGGCGGCGTCTCGCGCGCTCCCGCTCCCGTTCGCGCTCATCGGTTCTCCTCCAGGTCCGGCCACGGCGAGGGCACCCGCGGACCGACCGAACTGATCAGCGCCGACAGATCGATCCTCACCAGGTCCACGTCGGCGATCCGCAAGGTGAGGTCGCCGGTCAGGACCACGCCGCCGGCGAGGAGCCGGTCCAGCAGGTCGACCAGCGCCAGCTCCCGCCGCGCCGCCGGTGAGGTGTCGTCGACGCGGCCGGTCACCGTCATGCCCCGGCCCGCCCCTCGTGCGCCTCCTGCCTCACCTGCCGCGGCGGCGCGTCCTGCTGCTCCGAGAGATCCGCGAACGAGTACGGCGCCCAGGGACCGGTCAGTTCCACCCGGACACTCGCGTCCCGCGGGGTCAGCCGCTCGACCTGTCCGACGAACGCGTCACTCTCCTCACGCCGCACGAGAAAGGCGGCGTTGAGCACGTTCACACCGGACGCCCGCGCGAGTTGACCGCTCTGGGGCCTGTGCAGCCGCTGCCCGTCCGCGCAGCGCGAAAGCTCCGTGTGCAGCTGCCGGGCGAGCGCGTCGGCGCGGGCCCAGTTCTGCTCACGGGTCTGCCGGCTCCGCATCCGACGGCGGAGGTAGTCGCGGCCGGGCGACGCCGTCCCGTCCCCGCCCCGGGGCGGCGGTCCGGGGGCCGGTTCCGCCGCGGACGCCCGGTCCGGCTCGGGGTCGGGCTCCGCGTACAGCTTCACGCCCCACTCCACGCGCCCCTCGAGTCTGTCGAGGTTCGTCGTGAAGCGATTGCGGCCCTCGTCGAGGAGCCGGCGCACCCCGTTCTCGCCGCGGCACACGGTCGCCAGCCGCAGCGGGACCACACCCGTGACCGCGCTGACGGCGCGGACCACCGACTCGTGCGCGCGGGCCGTCTCCGCCAGCCATTCGAGGTCCTCCAGGCGCCTGCGCAGGGGTGCCTCCTCGAAGTCCTCGGCCCTCACGTCGCTCACCACGGCGGTCAGGCCGCCGTGCTCGAACGGGCGGGCGACGGCATACACGTAGATCAGCTCGTTCATGATGCGTCCCGCTCCCGTCGATCGTGCGCGGCAGTCCCGGGCCGCCCGTCCGCCGGCTCCTGGCCGGCCGGCGAGGTCAGGGCCTGCAGTTCTGCCACACGGCCTTCCAACTCGGCGTTCCTCTGCTCGAGTTCACGACTGCGGGCGCCGGAGGAGAGCCCGGGGTCGTGCTCCCACCAGTCGATGCCCATCTCCTTGGCCTTGTCGACCGAGGCGACGATCAGCCGCAGCTTGATGGTGAGCAGCTCGATGTCGAGCAGGTTGATGCGGATGTCACCGGCGATGACGATGCCCTTGTCGAGGACCCTTTCGAGGATGTCCGCGAGGTCGGTACCGCCGCCGGAGTCGTACGGGCCGGGATGCCGGCCGGTCGCCATGGTCATCGTGGGCCTCCCTTCGCCGCCAGCCGCTCCAGCAGCTCGTCCTCGCGCCGGTCGAACTCGGCCTCGTCCATCTCGCCCGCCTCGAACCGTTCGACGAGCTCGGCGAGTTCACGCTGCACGGCGGCGGGGTCGTAGTACTGGCGCTCCGCCTCGGCGACCACCTGCCGAAGCACCCACGACGTGCCGCGGACCGGTGCGAGGGGGAGCAGCAGCAGTTCTCCCAGCAGGCCCATCGCTCACTCCACGAAGCTGTACGGAGGGAGCGGGCCGTTGACCTGGAGCCGTAGCTGCGGGTTGGCCTGCTGGAACGCCGAGACCGCCGTCAGGAACTCCTCGGCGCGGTCCCGCTCCACCAGGTACGACACGTTCGCCACCCGGCCGGAACCGTCCGGCGCCGGCGCCGAGTCGACGGCAGCGCCCTCGAGTGCGCGCTGCACCTCCGTGCGGTCCAGCTCCTCGCGCTGCCGCACGGCCTCCACGATCAGTTCGCCCAGCCGCATCTTGTCCTGCTGGCTGCCACCGCCGGCGGCCTGCTGGGCCAGGCCCATGGCGCGCAGTTCGGGGTCGTCGGCGAGGACGCGGTGCAGCACCGCCTCCTCGTCGTGGTCGGCCTTCACGTTGAACTCGTCCTTGCCGTCGATCGCTTGGAGCCGCTCGAGGTAGTGGTCCTCCCGCTCGGCCAGCACGGCGGCGACCGCCTCGTCGTCGGGTGACATGCCGCCGAACCGCAGGGGCAGTACGGCTCCGGCCGTGCCCGCCTCGGTGAGGACGTTCTGATGCGCGAGCAGATCGCGGCGCTTGGGCCGCAGTTCCTCGGTCACGTCACTGACCAGGGCGGCGAGCCGCCCATGGCTCAGCACCCGGACCGGCCGCGGCGGGTCTCCCACGCCGGGGGTGCGGGAGGCGCGTTCCAGGGCGGGGGAGTTGCGGGCGATCCCGTAGACGTACGTGCTCACTCCTGCTCCTCCTTACGGCGCGAACTGCTGGTGCTCCGCCGTGCCCGGGGCATGGACTCCTTCTCCTCCTCCTCGTCGTCACGGCCGCCGCCGAGCGCGTCCGAGATGCTCTGCGCGGCGCCGGCCAGTGCGCCCTTGGACTTGCCGCGGGCGCCGGACTCGGTGATCTCGCCGACGAGCTCGGGGAGTCCGGGGTCCTTGCTGTTGCCCGATTCGAGGTCGAGCCGGTTGCATGCCTCCGCGAACCGCAGGTAGGTGTCGACGCTCGCCACGACGACCCGCACATCGATCTTCAGGATCTCGATGCCGACCAGGGACACCCGGACGAAGGCGTCGATCACGAGCCCTCGGTCGAGTATCAGTTCCAGGACGTCGTACAGGCCGGTGCTGCCACCGCGGCTGCCCGAGCTCTGTTGTGCCGGGACAACGGTCATTGCTGTATGTCCTCCCTGTGTGAGGCCGTGCGGGAGCGCAGATCCGCGCCGGCACGGTCATTGAGTGGGTGGAGTGTCGGAGATGGGCCGGGTGCCCGGCCTCAGGAGGACGGGCGGTCGGCCCGTCCGCGCTCGTAACGCCGGGTCCGCCGGTAGGAGATCAGTTCTCCGTCACGGTCGACCTCGACCTCGTAGGAGGCGAGGAGACTCGCGGTGTCGGGGACGCGGGCGAGCTCGAGCACTTCGACGACGAGCTGCCAGCCGTCCTCCGTCCGGGAGAACGACGACACGGATTCCGCGGTCATTCCTGTCAGCTCGGCCAGCTGGGCCCCCGCTGCGCGGAGCACCTCCACCGCCCGGAGGGGTCTGCTGCCCCGTTCCCGGTCCGAACCGTTCGTCTCCGACTCCTCGGCGCCTTCCGCGCTCTTCGTGTCCGATGTCTTCTTGGTATCCGCTGAGTTCTCTGAAGTTCGTCCCATAGTTGCCTCAGGACAGCGGGTATCCGGACCCGCCGCTCCCAAACCCCTATGGGGGTTGCCCTCCCGGAAAAGCAGTGCGTCAGCGCCGGTCGGGGCGGCGTGGACCACGCCGTTCGGCGGCCGGGGACGGGCTCGTCGCAAGCAGCGCTTAGGTGGTATTTCAGCGGGTTTTTCCGCCTTTGAACCTTTCATTGAATTTCAGGGAGAAATATCCCAATGCAATGCCCGCGGCGGGGTACCCGCACGAAGGCAAGATCCGCATCGTGTGACGCAGGAGGAGTCTTGACTGACATCGACGGCCCCGACCGCAGGGACCAGAACAAGGCCGCGGCAGCAGCGAGCGCAGTACAGGACAGGACGGCGCAGGGCGCCCAAGTGGTCAAGGAGAATTCCTCCGGCGTGGCAGGCACTGCCAAGCAGCAGGCTGCGGGGGTCGCCGGCGAGGCCCGTACCCAGGCCAAGGACCTGGCGGGCCAGGTGCGCGGACAGCTCCGTGAGCAGGCGCAGTCCCGCACCCACAGCCTGGCCTCCGGTCTCCACCAGGTGTCCGACGACCTGATGGAGATGAGCAGGAACGCCCGATCGGGATCCGGTGTCGCCGGTGCGGTGCGCCGGATAGCCAAGGGCGGCGACCAGGTGGCCTCCCGGATCGAGAGCCGGGGTCCCGAGGGCCTGCTCGGCGACCTCCAGGACTTCGCACGGCGTAAGCCCGGCATGTTCCTCGCCGGTGCGGCGCTCGCCGGATTCGCCGTCGCGCGTGCCGGCAAGGGCATCAGCGCCGCGGGTTCCGGCGACGGCGGCACCGGCGACTCGTACGGCGGCGACGAACGCCTCGGATCGGGCCGCGCGGACACCGACGCCCTGTCCGAGTCGTCCCGGGCCGGACTCGGCCAACCGGATCCGCTGGACACCTACGGCCAGTCGCAGCCACCGCACTACACCCCCGGGTACGGCTCCGGAGAGCCTCCCGGTCCGGTGGCGACACCGCACACGCCGCCCGCGTACCCCCGCAGCCGGGACGAGGGCGGGAACCCGCCGGCGCAAGGGAGTTGAGTCGTGGCCACCATCTACACCGATCAGGCGCCGCCCACCGCGAAGCGCCGGACGGAGACGGGACGCCGGAGGGACACCGGGCGGGTCGTCGAACCGGCGGCCGTACAGCCTGGTGAGGAGCCGACGGTCGGCGAGCTGGTCGGAGAGATCAGCAAGGACCTGTCACTGCTGGTCCGCGAGGAGATCGAACTGGCCAAGGCGGAGATCAAGGAGGAGACCACGAAGGCCGGCAAGGCGGCGGGCATGTTCGCCGGCGCCGGTTACGCCGGGCATCTCGTCCTCCTCCTCGGCAGTCTGACCGCGGTCTTCGCCCTGGCCAACCTCATGGACTGGGCATGGGCGGCACTCATCGTGACCGCCGTCTGGGCCGTGGTGGGCGCGGTGCTCTTCGTACGGGGCCGCAAACAGATGCGGCACGTGAACCTCAAACCGGAACAGACCCTGGAAACCCTGAAGGAGGACGCCCGATGGGCACGCAACCCGACGAGCTGAGGAGCGAGGTGGAACACACGCGCGCCCACCTGGCGCGCAATGTGGACCTCCTTGCCGACAGGGTGGCACCTCGCAGGGTCGCCCGCCGGAAGGCGCATTCGGCTCAGGACCGACTCAGGGGGATCAAGGAGCACGTGATGGGCTCGGCCAAGGACACGAGGAGCAACCTGTCCTCCACGGCGCACGACGTCGCGGGCAGCGCCGGAGAGAGCGCGGGGCAGGTCGGCGAGAAGGCGAAGGACACCGCGGGCAGGGCCAGGGACACGGCGGCCGGCAAGGCGAAGGACACCGCCCACCGGGCGAAGGAGAAGGCCGGCAGGGCGAAGGGCACGGCCGGACAGGCGCCCGCCCGGATGAGGGAACAGACCCAGGGAAGCCCCCTCGCGGCCGGTGTCATCGCCTTCGGCGCAGGCATGCTGGCAGCGGCGTTCCTGCCGTCGTCCAAGGCGGAGGAACGCGTGGGCGAGCAACTGAAGGAGCACTCCGGAGAACTCCTCGAACCGGTCAAGCAGACCGCCCACGACATGCAGGAAGGTCTGCGGGGCCCGGCCAACGAGGCCGTGGAGGCGGTCAAGAGCGCGGCGCAGGGCGCGGCGCAGACCACGAAGGAGGAGGCGCGAGGCGCCGGACAGGACACGGCTCAGGGCCTGCGCGAGGCGGGCACGGAGGGAACCCAGCGACGCGAGCCGTAGTCGTAGTCGTGAACCGCACCGTCAGCCAGGGCACTCGTACGGAACGGCCGGCCGTCGTCGTCGATCCGTACGGTGCCCGTCCGGCCGCCGCTGGACCACCGCAGCTGCAGGTACCACTCGCAGTCGCACCTGACGGTCCGTCCGGTCACCAGCAGCACCTCGGGATCCGTCGCGGAGACCCGGTAGGGGAACGACACCGCGGGGATCGGCTCACCGGCGTCGTTGCCCGCCACCGAGCGGGCGACGGGCCGTGACATGTCGAGGTCGACGTCGAACATCCGAGGCGTGAGAGAGCCGCCGCAGCCCGAGTCCATCCGGTACACGTTGCGCGGTTCCGGCGTCCGGCGCGCAGCCACACGGACTTGGAGCGATTCGAGCACCACCGCTTCAGGTCCCTTGCCCTGCACGGTGACACGGACCGCGGTCTCGCCCGCGTGCCCGGCTTGGAGCGCCCGCGACCACTGCTCTGCATCGGCCTCGACGGGCGGCGGCGGAACGTCCGCAGGGGACCGGTCGACGAAATACGCGTGGCCGCAACCGTGCCGCCAGACGTGATCGTCCGTGACCCAGGTGAACGGCGTCCCCGTGAACGGCGCCGGCGACGACGGCCCGGCGGCGCCGTTCTGCACGACGCCGGGCCCGGACCCCTGAGGCCTCCCCGGTGCGCCGGGAGCCGGGGACGCCGTTGCGGACGCGGTCGGTGACGTCGAGGCGGACGGCCCCGGCGGCGCGGCCGGCGTCGGCCACGACTTGGCCGAACGGACCGCAGCCGGCCCGCCGCCTTCGGCCTGGGTCGTGGACGTGCGCTGCTTGCCGGAGCCGAGGGTGAAGCCTCCGAACCCGAGGACGAGGGCGAGAACGACGACTGCCGCCCCGACGGCGGCGTACGCGCGGCGGCGGCTGCGCCGTCGCGCGAGCGGTGAGGCCGTGGCGAGACGCGTCCCTTCCGCCGCCGGTGACTTCCGTACCGCTGCCTGCTCCCGCTCCGGGTCCTCCTGCTGATCACTGTCGTCGGGCCCGGCCGCTTCCGCGTCGCCGTCGTGGTCGGGGCCGGCGGCATCGCCGTCGTCGTCTGGGCCGGGGGCCTCGCCGTCGTGATCGTCTTCGGGCCCGGCCGCTTCCGCGTCGCCGTCGTCTGGACCGGGTGCTTCCGCGTCGCCGTCGTCGTCTGGGCCGGGGGCCTCGCCGTCGTGATCGTCTTCGGGCCCGGCCGCTTCCGCGTCGCCCTCCTTGTCCGGCACCCCTGTCCTTGCCGCTCGTTCCTGACGCGTACCGCGCGCGGCGTCCGCCAGGACCCACAGCCGGTGCAGCGCCACGAGCTCATCGCCCCGGCACCCGCAGATCCGCGCCAGCCGCTCGACCGGCGCGAACTCCATCGGAACGGTCCGGCCGGAGCAGTACCGGTGCAACGTCGACGCGCCGACGCCCACCCGGCGCGCCAGCGAACCGTAGGTCCGGCCGGAACGCTCGCGCAGCTCGCTCAGCTTCCGGGCGAATGCCTTTGTCTCCTCGGGCGCGTCGTCCATCGGGGCTTCCACCACACCCGCTCCTCCCGTCCGGCCGTTTCAGGAGGCGTTTCACCCCGCTCGACAAAGGCCACGTCGCCGGGGGTGGAATGGTTCCACCGTTCCCGAACGGCGCGCGGTCCTTGCAAGTGCCCCTCCCGGCGCCCAGTCTGGCGATCGATCAGCCACATACCTACCGGGGGAAGAATCTTCATGAACCACATCCGCTCCGCCGCCGTCACCGCGCTGGCCCTGGCCGTGGCCGCCGTCCCGCTCACCACGGCCGGCGCCGCTGCCGCCCCGCTCCCGGCCTTCCTCTCGGCCGCGCAACTGCCCGCCTCCAGCACTCCCTGGCAGGCCGACCCGGTCCGCAACGGACTGCCGGAGATCGGCTCCGTGTGCACGGCGGGCGTCACGCCGAAGGCCTCCACCCGTTACCGGGACTTCCGGACCGAGCTGGACACCACTGCCCGCCAGACGACCACCGTCGCGTCCACCACCGCCAAGGCGAAGGCGCTCGCCGAGAAGCTCCGTTCCTCGATCGAGACCTGCCTGGACCGGCTGAAGGCCGAGGACCCCGGGCTGGAGGGCGAGGCGCTTCACCACGGAGGCATCGACGTCGAGGAAGGCGCACACGTCTACAGCATCGACACCTCCCACCCCGACGTCGGCTCCACGGACATCGCCCTGTACTCGGTCGGCCGTGACGGCCGCGCCGTGACCGTCGTCGAGTGGGGCCAGCTGGGTGACCTCGACGGGGCGCCGCTGGAGGGCTTCAAGAAGACGACGGCCGTCGCCGTCGCCAAGCTCTACTGACACCGTCAGTGGGCCGCGGCGCGGCCGGCCGCGCGACACCTGGGCCGGCCCCCGCACCACGGGGGCGGGGGCCGGCCCGGTGACGACGGCGACCGACCGCGCCGGCCCTGCCCCACGGCGGGTCCGCAGGCGCGCGGCCGCATGGTTGCGGGGACCGGCTCGGCGCGCGACGGCGGGACCACGAGACGCTGCCCGGTCGGCCGGTCCGTGAAGGACCGGCCGACCGGGCAGCGTCGAGCCGACTGCGGTGTCGACTACTGCGGCGGGTAGATGTCGCCGCCGCCCATGCTGCTCTCCTGCTCGCTCTGCGACTGCAGCCGCTTGGCCTTCTCCTCCAGGCGCTGACGCTCCTGGGGATCGGTCGCGCGCTCCGCGGCCTGCTTCAGCTCCTGCGCCTTCTCGCGCATCTGACGGGCACGGCCGCCGGACTCGCCTGCAACGCTCATGATCATCGCTCCTTGCGGTAACTCGGAAGAGCGGGCCCGACCAGCGAAACAGCGCCGGCCGGCAACCGCATCCCGAAGCGTCACCCGCTGTGACCGGCGCAGTTCACCGACGTCGGGCCCGTCCCCCGATGTGCTCAACGCGGGCGTGGGGGCAGGGCGGAACGGCACGTATGTGAAACCCTCGCCGCGGCGGCGTTCCCTGTGGACCGTGCTCCGGCGGCCGTGTGCTGTCCTCCGCCGTCAGCGCCGGTGTGCCGTCCTCCGTCCGACGCCGTCCGCCCCCGAATGCCGTCCTTCGGCCGTCGCGTCGAGGCCGAGCCGTGGAAGGAGAAGCCCCCATGGACCCCGGCCCGCAGGCAGGCCGACCACGTTTGTTCCGCGTCGTCCTGGCTCTCGCGGCAGGAACGGTCCTGCTCGCCGCCGTGGCCGTGGCGGCGTTCATGGTGTCGGCCGGCACGGGCACCACGGACACGGAGGCCACGCCCGCTCCCGGCGATGCCGTCGACGGCCCGACCGACACCGCGGCGCCGCTGCCACCCGCCGCCGGGCGGGCCCTCGTCAGCCGGACCGCGCGGATCACCGCCCTGGTGAACGCGGAACGCGACAAGGCGGGTTGCCCGCGGCTGGCCGTGGACGCGCGGTTGGAGAGTGCGGCGCGTGCCCACGCCGATGACATGGCAGCCCGCGGCTACTACGGCCATGTCGGCCCGGACGGCCGCGACGGCGGAAAGCGCATGACCGCCGCCGGCTACACCTGGAGCCGATGGGCCGAGAACATCCACCGCGGCCGCGTCGACCCCTCAGCCGTGGTGGCCGACTGGCTGCGCAGCCCCGAGCACCGCGAAAGCATCCTCGACTGCCGCTTCGAGGACATGGGCGTAGGAGTCAACACCGGGCCCGGCGGCCCCTGGTGGGTCCAGGACCTGGGGACCCGCCGAGGAGCTCGGTAGCGACCGGGCCGGCCCCGGTCCGGCGCGTGTGCGGGGACGGTCTCGTGACGTGACGTGAGGTCACGAGACGCCGCCGGTGGTCGCCGATGTGCTGCCAGGCCGTCAGCGGACCCGCCGGGCCAGCACCTGCCCCGGCCAGGACCCGGACAGGAAACGGTCGGTGGGGGTGAAGCCGTTGCGCTCGTAGAAGGCGACCAGTTCGCCCCCGCCGCCCGCCCAGCAGTCGACCCGCAGCAGATCCACACCTGCCCGCCGGGTCTCTTCCGCGGCATGGGCCAGCAGCGCCGCCCCGATGCCCCGACCGGCGTGCCGCCGGTCGGAGACCAGCAGCCGGACGTACCGCTCGGGTTCACCGGCCGGAGCGATCGGCATCTGCGGGCTGGGCCCGGAGTCGAGCACCAGGGCCCCGACGGGTGTTCCGTCCAGTTCCGCGATGTACGGAGTGTTCTCGGTCGTGTACCGCTCGACCCGCTCCACTCCACCGGGGTTCTGCGAATACGGTGTGGTGCCCCACTGCTCGGTGTTGCCTCGATCGTTCATCCAGGCGACCGCGGAGTCGAGCATGTCGAGAACGGCCGGTGCGTCGGCCAGGCTGCCTGGTCTGATCCGTATGCCGTGTGCTGTGGTGTCGTCGTTCACGGCGGAAGCCTACGACCGGGTCCACGATCGAGGTCGGCCCGGTGGTCGTTAAGGGGACCGGCTACGGGGCGGATGCCGTGGGCGGACGCACCATGAAGACGTCGATCGGGTCCTGGGCTTCGACGACGAATCCGTGGCGCTCGTAGAGCCGGCGGGCAGCGCTGCCCTGCAGGACGTCCAGAGCCACGGTCAGGCCCTGCTCGTCGGTCCGTTCCAGCAGCGTGCGCAGGACGGCGGACCCGAGCCCTCGGCCCTGATGGCGCGGAGCAAGGTAGAAGTGCTCCAGCCACTGCCTGTCTCCCGCGGGCCGGACCGTGACGCATCCTGCGAGTTCGTGCCCGATCACGATGATCGACGTGTGCTGTGTGGAGAAGGAGTCCCGCAGCCGCTGCCGGACCCGGTGCTCGTCGTAACGGCCGAGGCGTTCCAGGTCCGGGCGCATGACCGTGGCGCGCAGCTCCGCGATCTCCTCGACGTCCGCTGCCACCGCACGGCGCAGCACCCAGCCGGTGCCGTGCGCCGACGCGGTCCGTTCCGGCACCGGCACGTCCGCGCGTGTCCCGCTCCCCACGACCCCGGCATCCATGGGCCGGAGTATGTCAGCCGCCCGCTCCGACCAGGCACTTGGGTGTCTCGCCCGCCCAAGTGCCCGTGGCTGTCCCGCCTTTGCTCGCGAACCGGGTCGTGCACGTCGTGAACGCGCACCGGGCGGCCAGGGCCCTGCGGTCGACGCGGAGGACCGGTACACCCGGGTCACGCCAGCGGGTCGGTGACCTTCGCGGGCGACAGCAGGTCGAGCGAGAGGTCCCAGAGACGGCCGGCGAGGTCGGCCCGGCGTGCCGTGCGGCTCGGCGTCTCGCGGACGGCACGGCCCGAGACCAGGCGACGGGGGCCGTACAGGGCGCCGTTGACCGCGGCAGGGTCGGTCGCGGCGCGCAGCGTGGGCCATGCCCCGGCGGCCGAGGGCTGGGCGGCGATCCTGTCGGCGACCGAGAGCAGACGCGCCTGGAAGCCGGTGTCCTTGCCGAGTTCGGTGACGGCGTAGCCGGGGTGGGCGGCGAGGGACAGCGCCCCCCGGCCCTCGTTGCGCCTGGCGAGTTCGGCGGCGAAGAGCATGTTCGCCAGCTTGGACTGGAAGTACGCCGTCCAGCGGTTGTAGCGGCCGCGCCGGAAGTTCGGGTCGTGCAGACGGATACGGCCCGGACGGTGGCCCATGCTGGTGAGGGTGACCACCCGGGCGCCCGGCGTGGTGTTCAGCCGGGGCAGCAGGCGAAGCGTCAGCGCCATGTGGCCGAGGTGGTTGACGCCGAACTGGGTCTCGAAGCCGTCGACGGTGCTGGACCGGGGGACCGCCATCAGGCCCGCGTTGTTGATCAGGAGGTCTATGCGGTCGTCGGGCAGCGCGTCGGCGAAGCCGGCGATCGACGCCTGGTCCGCGAGATCCAGGGAGGCCGTGCGCAGACGGCCTGGATCGATGCCGCCGTCGACGAGCGACCGGCGGGCAGCGGCGGCCTTGTCCTGGTTGCGGCAGGCCATCACCACGGCCGCTCCGCGCCGCGCGAGTACGCGGGTCGTGTCGAGACCCAGCCCGGTGTTGGCCCCGGTCACCACGGCGACGGTGCCCTCGGTGAGGTGGGGCACGTGTTCTTCGGTCCAGCCGGTCATGGTGCATCTCCCTAACCTGAACATCGGTTCACCATTTATAGTGAACCCCGGTTCATGTTTGGTCAAGCGAAGGTGAGGAGAGCGCCATGGTCCGGGCCGACTCGGCACGCAATCGGCAGAGCATCCTCGACGCCGCGGGGACACTGCTCGCCTCGCACGGCGACGCCGTCGGCATGGACGAGATCGCCGCCACGGCAGGAGTGGCCGTGGGGACGCTGTACCGGCACTTCCCGACGAAGACCGACCTGATCGCCGCCGCGGTGGCCGGACTGACGGAGCGGCTCGTCGCAGACGTCCGGGCCGCGGCCGACCGGGTCGACAGCGGCGCCGACCCCGTCGCGGAACTCCGCGGCCTCCTCGAGTGGCTCATCCGGAAGCCGGCCGCCGACAAGGCGATCAAGGCGGCGGCCGCAGGCCTGGCGGCCGATGCCCTGCAGGAGATGGAGAGCCGCGGTTTCGCCGAGCTCGACCGCATCACCGTCGCCGCCCACGCCAGAGGGCTCCTCCGTCCGGACATCACCACCACGGACTTCGCCCTCATCGCCGCGACCGCACCGGACGACTCGCTGCCCGAGGCGGCCCGCGACCGCTGGATCGAACTGGCACTGCGCTCCGTCGTCGCCTGAGGCCCCTCCGCCGCCGCTGTGGCCGCGCGCACCCTCAACGGCCCGCCGGTGGTGCCGCGCTCGCCGCAGCGGTACGTCTGACGTGCGCGGACGGGGGTATGTGAGCGGGCGGACACCCCCCAACGACCCGAGGAGCCGATATGCCGTCAGCGACCAACGACGTCGTCGAGCTGATTCTGGCTGACCACCGCCGGATGGAGGAGCTCTTCCGCACCCTGCGCAGCGCCGAGGCCGACCGCGCCGCCGCTCTGCGCGAGTTCTCCGCCCTTCTCGTCGCCCACTCGGAGGCGGAGGAGGGCGAGGTCTATCCCGCCCTGCGGCGCTACAAGAACGTGGACGGCGACGACGTGGACCACGGCGTCCACGAGCACGAGGAGGCCAACGAGGCATTGCTCGCACTGCTCGAGGTGGAGGACACCCGATCCGAGGAGTGGGAGGAGAAGCTCGAGGAACTCGTCACGGCGGTCAACCACCATGTGGACGAGGAGGAGCGCACGCTGCTCAACGACACACGCGAGAACGTCGCTGACGACCGCCGGGCCGAGCTCGGCAGGGCTTTCCGCGAGGCGCGTGCCAAGCACCTGGACGCCGACTGCGGCAGCGTCGACCACGTACGCGAACTGGTCGGCTGACATACCCGGCCCGGCTGTTCGTACGGCCGGACCCCGGTGCGTGCACCCGGTGGTTCCCGCCGCCGGACCCGGCCGGTGAAAGCCGGCAGGCGGGGCATACGGCCTGCATGAGTGATCTTGTAGCTGCCGCCACGGGCGGTGACCACCGAATATGACCGTTCCCTTCAGGCGCCCCGCACGCGGGCAGCGGAAAACGGCTTTCAGCCTCCGGCAGTTGGTCCTCTTCTTCGGCCTCGTCGCCATCGTGCTGTGCGCCGTGGGGCTCACGCTGAAGCTGATCGTCAGGGCGGCGGAGGAGCGGCCCGCGACGGCGGTCGCCGTCGTCGCCGCCCTCGTCCTGGCCGGGGCCGGGCTGCGCAGCGCCCGCCGTCGTCGCGCGGCAGCCCGGCTCGCCGAGGACCTCACGGACCTCACCCACCACGTCGCCTCCACGAGCACGGCGGAGGAGGGGCTGATGCCCGGCCCGGTGCCAGAAGGCGAGGAAGTTCCGACGACGTTCGCAGCGGACGATCTCGCGGCCATGGATCCCGACAGCTTCGAGCAGGCCGTCGCCGCACTGTGCGAACGTGACGGCTGCCGGGACGTCGAAGTCGTCGGAGGCACGGGCGATCTCGGCGCCGACGTGATCGCCACCACGCCCGACGGGAGGCGCCTCGTCATGCAGTGCAAGCGCTACGGCCCCATGAACAAGGTCGGATCCCAGGAAGTGCAGCGCTTCGGCGGCACATGCTTCGCCGTGCACGAGGCGGACGTGGCGGCCGTCGTGACCACGGGCGAGTTCACGCAGCCGGCGACCGAGTACGCCGGCCGGTGCGGGATCCGGTGCTTCGACCACCAGAGTCTCGTCGCCTGGACCGACGGCAGCGGTCCCGCCCCGTGGGACACCGAAGCGCTGTCGCCGCCCATCGTTCCAGGGCCCGCCCAGGAGACGGGGGACAGCCTCACCGGCAGTTGACGCACGCGGGCCCGCCCCCGGACGAACCGAGAACCGTCAGAAGGCCCCGCCCGCGGGCGGGGCCGTGGCATGCCGCCTCCGGACGGGGGCTGAGGCGGCATCAGCCGTCCACACCACTGCCGTCCGACGACGACACCGGTTCAAGGAGCAGGAGCCGCCTGCCGCGTCACGCGTATTCCTCGTGGACGGGCTCCGCGTCGCCGGCGCGCGCCGCCTCGAGCTGCGCGGCGAACGCGAGACCGAGGAACAGGGCGACACCGGTGATGTTCGCCCACAGGAGCAGTGCCATGAACGCCGTGAGCGGCCCGTACACCGCGCCGAACGAGCCGCTGCGCTCGACGTAGAGGGCCAACAGCCACGTCGCGGCGATCCACAGGGCCAGGTGGATCGCGGAGCCGAACGCGAGCCAGGTGTAGCCGGGTTGGACCCGGCGGGGCGACCAACGGAAGATGACGGCCGAAGCCACCCACGCCATGGTGATCCCGAGCGGAATCTGCAGCCAGTGCCACCACCCCGGCAGGGTGCCGCCGCCGAACGCGTCGACCGCGGCCTGGGCGATGGTGTCACCGGCGACCAGCACGAGGAAGCCGAACGCCATGGGCGCACCGGCCGCGACCGAAAGGAACAGGCTCCTGCCGTACTTGGCGGTGAAGGGCCGGTCCCGCTCCACGCCGTAGATCCGGTTCGCGCCACGCTCCACCTGCGCCATCGCCGACACCAGGCTGACGACGGCGAACCCGAGCCCCAGCCACATCGCCACCGCGCCCCCGGTGTTCGCTCCGGCGCTGCGCCGCCCCTCCGCCAGGGCGTCCTCGATCAGCCGGGAGCTCGCGCCGGGCGCGATCCGGGTGAGCACGAGTTCGACGGTGCGGCCGACGCTCTCGGTATGGAGGGTCGCCGCCAGGCCGACCAGGGCGATCGTGAACGGCACCACCGCGAGGGCCATTTGGAAGGCCACCGCGCGAGAGTGGCTGAAGCCGTCGGCGTAGCGGAAGCGGACGAAGGCGTCGACGAACAGATCGCGCCCGCCGTACTGTCTCAGCGCCGCCCACGCCTCGTCCCCGGAGAGTTCCTCGCCGGCCATGTCCCGTGTCTGCGGGACACGCTTCGCACTGCCCATTCGTCTCCGCCCTCGGCTCCGCGGCTGCTTCCCGGCCAGGTCCGGGCCCTTGGATCACACTTCCCGGCAAGCGCTCGATTATCAGGGATCCGGTCCGGGCCCCGGTTGCGGCGGTCCGCTCGCCGGGGCCCGGTGCGGCGGATCCGCTCCCCGGCACCCGGTTCCAGGGAGCCGGCACGCGCGGGAAGCCGTGCCGGCACGACGCGTCACAGAAAGCGGCGTATCGGGGTGACCACCGCTTCGCGGAGGCGCTGGACGGGGGAGCGGCGCTTCCAGCGGCCGTCGACGATACGTTCGCTGACGGCCACGTCCTCGTCGAAGTCGGCGTCGAGGCGCGCGGTGAAGGTCTCGTCGAGGACGGCGAGCATCACCTCCTCGTCGTGGTCCAGCGAGCGGCGGTTGAAGTTGGTGGAGCCGACGAGGGATGCCACGCCGTCGACCGTGATGACCTTCGCGTGCATCATCGTCGGCTGGTAGTGCCATATGGTGACGCCGCAGCCGAGCAGCTGCTCGTAGTGCTGCTGCCCGGCGAGTTGGCACACCCGCTTGTCGGTGTACGGACCCGGCAGCAGGATCTCGACCTCGACGCCTCGCGCTCTCGCGGCGCAGATCATGTCGATGAAGAAGGGGTCCGGGGCGAAGTAGGCGGTGGCCAGGCGGACGCGGACCTCCGCGGACTCCAGGGCCACCCGGATCAGGGTCTGCATGTCCTGCCAGCCGATGCTCGCGGAGCCGCGGACGACCTGCACCGTCGCGCTCCCGCTCGGCGTGTGCTCGACGAACCGGTCACGGTCGTCGAAGAGCCGGTCGTGGCACTCGGCCCAGTTCTGGGCGAACGAGGCGGCGATGCCGTCGACGGCGGGTCCGCGGACCTCGACATGGGTGTCGCGCCACTCGTGTTCGTTACGGGCGTCGCCGCACCATTCCTCCGCGATGCCGACCCCGCCGGTGAATGCGGTCTGCTCGTCCACGACAAGGACCTTGCGATGGCAGCGGTGGTTCTGCTTGAAGGGCGACAGCCGCAACGGTCTTCGGAACCAGGCCACCTCCACCCCGGCGCGGTCCATCTCGTCCAGCAGGTCCTTCTCTATGAGCCGGCTGCCGAAGCCGTCGAGCAGCAGGCGGACGCGCACCCCGGCCCGGGCCCGCCCGGCGAGAGCGGCGGCGAAGTCGCGGGCGATCTCGCCACGCCAGTAGACGAAGGTCATCATGTCGACGGTGTGCCGGGCCTCGTTGATCGCCGACAGCATGGCCGGGAAGATCTCGTCCCCGTTGCGCAGGACCGTCAGTTCGTTCCCCTCGGTAGCGGCGATCCCGATCAGCCGCTCGAGGCGTCGGCGTATGCGCTGTTTACGGTCCTGCGCCGAGGAAGCGGGCGCTTCATGCCGGGGGTCCGGCTGATCGAGGGTGGTCGACATAGCTCACCTAGTCCATACGGGCCATGAATACGGGTCGTGGTCCGTCCACGGCCCTGGGGACTCGACGACTGTACAGACGGAGGGGCGGCGGGCAGCAGTGGTGCTCATGTCAACGGCGCCCGGCGGCTGCCGGACGGACACGGCCGGCCGGCGCCGGAGGATCCCGGGACTGCGCGGTCCGCGGCGTAGCCTGGGACGTGGGCATGAGGCCGGGCCCCCAGGGCAAAATCCCGGCGGCCGCAGCCGCGGCCGTGGAACCGCCGGCTTCCCGGGGTCGCCGGCCCGAACGAGATACGGGACGACGTGGAGAATTTCGCTGCTGTCGAGAAGGCGCTGCGCACGGCCGCGCCCCACGAGCTCGTCGACATCGTGACAGCGGCGCTGGCCGACCACTACGGCGCCCGGCGGACGCAGCTGCGGCTCGCCGACTACGCCATGCGCAGCCTCCAAGCCGTGGAACCCGTGCCTCTCGTCACGGAGCCGGTGCCCGTCAACGGCAGTCCGCAGGGGCGCGCATTCGGTGCCCAGGAGCCCGTCGTCACGCAGGATCCGGACCACGGGGCGGTCGAGGTGCACCTTCCGGTCACGGTCCGCGGCGGGCGGATGGGCGTGCTGTCCGTCACCCTGCCGGAGAACGCGTACACGGCGGCGGTCCTGCCCGAGATACAGCACATCTGCGAGGTCCTGGGCCACGAGATCCTGGTCGCGGAGCGTGACACCGACCTCTACGACCTCGCCCGGCGGGCCGCGCGGCTCACATTGGCCGCGGAGATGCAGTGGCAGCTGCTGCCCGGCCGCTCCTGCTCCCGCCCCGAGTTCTCGCTCGGCGCACACCTGGAACCGGCCTACGCGATCTTCGGCGACAACTACGACTGGTCCGCCTCCGCCGAACACCTGACGCTCACCGTCACCAACGGCATGGGGGAGGGCATCGAGGCAGCCCTGCTGACCAATCTCGCCGTCAACGCCCTGCGCAACGCCAGACGCGCCGGTCTCGACCTCCAGGGCCAGGCCATGCTGGCCGACCAGGCCGTCCACGCCCAGTACCACGGCCGTGCCCACGTCGCCGTCCTGCTGCTGCGCTTCGACATCGCCACCGGTGAGGTGGAGGCGATCGACGCGGGCTCTCCCCGCCTGTGGCGGCTGCGCGACGGAACCGTCGACCCGATCCCCTTCGAGCAGCAGCTGCCGCTGGGCATGTTCGAGGACACCGTGTACACGCCCCAGCGCTTCACGGTGCGCCCGGGCGACCGGCTGCTCATCGGCAGCGACGGGGTGTACGACGCCGCCTCTCCCTCCGGCGCGCGTTATGGCGAGCGGGCATTGGCACGGTCGCTGACCGGCACGCGGCTCCTGCCGCCCACCCAGGTCCCCGGCGCGGTGCTGCACGAACTCGCCGGGCATCACGGGGAGGTGCCGCTCGAGGACGACGCACTGGTCGTCTGCCTCGACTGGCACGGACGGCCCGACGGGGAGCACCGGGACTGAACGCCGGCCGTCGGCACCGGCGTACGGCGCCTGGTTCCGTCCGCCCGCGCAGGACGGTCCGCCGGCCGTGCCCGTGGAAGAGCCACGGCGCCTCATCGCGGGCGAATTCTTTTACCCGGACTTTTCCTGAAGAAACAAGGGCATCAAATGAATGTCCATTCGGGTGAGGGGCATACGGAATTCCGGAGGTGATGAGAAATGGTTCCCCTGCTTCTCGTCCTACTGCTTGCCCTGGTTCTTTTCGGAGCCGGTTTCGCGCTCAAGGCGCTGTGGTGGATCGCAGTGATCGTGCTCGTCGTGTGGTTGCTGGGATTCGTGATCCGGCCTGCGGCTTCAGGCGGCCGACGGAGCCGCTGGTACCGCTGGTAGGAATCCGTCCCCCGACCGCGGTGAGCGGCTGAGCAGCCGATGTCCACGTGATCCGCGTATGAAAGGAATTCCCATGGAACCGAACCTTTGGGCCCTTATCGACGACCTGGCGCACCGGGAGGGGCCCGGAAGTCCGTACGGCGGCTTCATGGGGTGACGTGCTCGCGGAGGCGGGGCGGACCGGAACGGTGTTCCGGTCCGCCCCGCCGGTCGTTCCGGCCCCCGTCCGGATCCACAGGTCTGAGCCGTCCCGGAAAGGGCAGAAGATTCTTGCTTTAGGGAAACTGTTGTCGGGTAGGGAAGATCACGACGGCGTACGGACGACCAGAGGAGACGTCATGGCCACCGCGGCACCGATCCAGGAGCAGTCGACGGAGCGGGGCGAGGGGGAAAGCCCCCTCGAGGGTCCCGGCGGGACCGTTCTGCCGCGCGTCGACGAGGCCTCCGAGGTGGCGCCCGCCGACGCCCGCAGGCTCTCCGCGCTGTTCTTCGACAGGCTCCAGCACCTCGAGGAAGGCACACCGGAGTACCAGTACGCGCGCAACACGTTGATCGAGATGAACATCTCCCTGGTCCGGTACGTCGCGCGGCGGTTCCGCAACCGCGCGGAGTCCGACGAGGACATCGTGCAGGTGGGCACCATCGGACTGATCAAGGCCATCGACCGGTTCGACCTCAGCCGTGAGGTCGAGTTCGCGACCTTCGCCGTCCCGTACATCCTCGGGGAGATCAAGCGCTTCTTCCGGGACACCAGCTGGGCCGTGCACGTCCCGCGCCGGCTCCAGGAGCTCCGGCTGGAGCTGGTGCAGGCGGTGAACGAACTCTCCGGCAAGCTGCACCGCGCCCCGACGGCAGCGGAGCTGTCGGAACACCTGGAGATTCCGGTCGAGGAGGTCACGGAAGGGCTCGTCGCGATGAACGGCTACGTGGCGAGCTCCTTCGACGTACCGAACACCGAAGGCGGCCCGAACGCCGAGGCCCCCTTCGCGGAGCGCTTCGGCGACCTCGACCCGGCGCTGGGCCTCGTCGAGGACCTCCAGGCGCTCAAGCCGCTGATCGAAGAGCTCGACGACCGGGACCGTCTGATCCTCCGGCTCCGTTTCGGCGACGAACTCAAGCAGGCGGAGATCGGGGAACGGCTCGGGATCTCGCAGATGCAGGTCTCACGTCTGCTCACCCGCACACTCACCAGGCTGCGCCAGAAGATGCTCACCTGAGGTCCCCGGTCCACTGATCGCTCTCGCGTCCGTGCGGCGACGCCGGGGTCAGGCGGAGCGCGCGTCCCCGGTCGACGGTTTGCGCCACGGCGCGGGACCCACGTCGTCCACCGCGTCCTGGAAGCTCGTCAGTCCGTTCAGCAGGGCTCTGCGGTCCGAGGGTGTCATCGTGGCGATCGCTTCCTCCAGCGCCTCCTGGCGCCTGGCCCTCAAATCGCGCAGGTACGCCTTGCCCCGGCCGGTCAGATGCAGCTCCAGCTCCCGCCGGCTGTGAGCACTCGGGAGCCGCCGCACGAGCCCGAGGGCCTCCAGCCGGTCGCACAGCCGGCTCACGGACGGCGGGGCGGCGTCCAGCAGCTCACCCAGCGTGCGGAGGTTCATCCCCTCCTCGTGGTCGAGGCCGTAGAGCACACGCAGCTGGGACGCCGACACGGGGGCCGGGGGCACCAGATCCCTGCCGCGCTCCCAGAGCACCTCCAGAAGCTCGATGAGTTCGCGCGCCGCCCTGGCGGCCCCGGCGGCGGTCTGCCGCGGGGGCCGCGAGGGTGTCCGGTTCGCGTCCATGTCTGGTGACACTCCGTCTCAGAAGTCGTCGGTTCGCGGCGTCGCTCCTGCGCCGCGCTCCCTGAGCGGAGCGCCGTCCCTGTCTCCCGGCCCGCGTGGGTGGCACTCGGGAAGGCCGCTCCGCCCGACAACCATATCTTTTCGAGCGTCGCCCCCCTTGATCCCCCGGGGTAAAGATCCCCGACGGCGGCCTAAGAACACCCGATTCGTATCCGGTAATTCACGATCGATATTTCCGGCTCGTGGCCGGGAAGGTCCGTGGATGCCGATTTCCCCGCCCTGGTGTCATGTACGGGAACAAGGGAACGCGAGTTGAAGAGCACGCCGTGTGAAAAGGAGGGCGAGCCGCCGGATGTGCACCGACACCTCAGCGGAAAAGGAGGACCACACGTGATGATCATTACCTCGGCGGAAGCGGACATCGGGGATGCCCGTCGCGCCACCTCGGAATTCGTCGGGCGGGCCGGCCCGGAGACGGCCGTGGACGACGTGGTGCTGGTGGTCTCCGAACTGGTCACCAATGCGGTGAAACACACGATCGGCTGGTGGCGGCTGCGCGTCAGCGTGCACCGCCGACGGCTGGTCGTGGACGTGGAGGACGCCAGCTGGGCCCCGCCCGTGCCGCGGAAGCCCGACGAAGGCGCGGTGGGCGGCCGCGGCTGGCAGATCGTGCAGCAACTCGCCGACAGCATCGAGGTCCTTCCCAACTCCGGGGGGAAGACCGTTCGCGCCGTCTGGTCCTGCGGCCGGCCGGGGTCCTCGGCCTAACGCCCCTCGCCGGGTTCCCTGAGGAGCCTCCCCAGGCCGCGCAGGCCCTGCAGCAGGTCCGCCCGCCGCGTACCGGACATGGCGTCGAGCGCCTCGGTCAGCTCAAGCTCCCGCTTCTCCCGCAACTCCCGCAGATACGCGTTCCCCCGCGCACTCAGCCGCAGCTCCAGCTCCCGCCGGCTCGCCGCGCTCGGCGTACGTTCCACGAACCCCAGGCCCTGGAGCCGGTCGCACAGGCGGCTCACCGACGGAGGGGCGGCTCCCAGCATGTCACCCAGGGTCCGCAGATTGATGCCCTCCTTGCGTTCGAGGGCGTAGAGGACCCGCAACTGCGAGGCGGACACCGGCGTCGACGCCGTGTCCCGGCCGCGCTCCCAGATGACCTCGAGCACCTCGATCACGTCACATGCCGCCCGTGAGGCCTCGCGGGTACGCGGCGGGGGTGACGCGGGGCTGGAATCCATGCGCTTCTTCCTCCGGGGGCGCGCTCGGGCGGGATCACACGGGCCGGGCAGCGGAACCGGTGACGACGGCGGCGCCGTGCCCACGCCGGAAGCCTATCCTCCGCCCCGGCCGCGCTTTGGTGTGCGCCTCGAGCCGGGGTAGTCTGCGGCGTAATTTGCCGTACGACAACCGTCGTACCGGGTGATGAGACGTCGTGGGGGCGGCCCACCGGTCGGGGGGCCGCGGGGAGGGCGCCGCTGCGGCGAGGCGCCCGGCGAGGGGTAGCGAGGAATGGGCATGGCTGAGACTTCTGCCGACAGCTCGAACACGGTGCCGCGCTCACGTGCGCGCGGCGCGGGCAAGGTCGGCGAGTCGGACCTGCGGCAGCTCCTGGCCGGTCTCACGGCCGTGCGTGACGGCGACTTCGGCACCCGGCTGCCGGACGGGGCGAACGGTCTCCTCGGCGAGATCGCGACCGTGTTCAACGGCATGGTGGACCAACTGTCGCTGTTCACGTCGGAGGTGACAAGGGTCGCCCGCGAGGTCGGCACCGAGGGCACCCTGGGCGGCCAGGCCGAGATCCCCGGCGTCTCCGGCACCTGGGCGGACCTGACCGACTCCGTCAACGCGATGGCGGGCAACCTCACCGCCCAGGTCCGCAACATCGCCCAGGTCACCACGGCCGTCGCACAGGGCGACCTGTCGCAGAAGATCACGGTCACCGCCCGGGGCGAGATCCTGGAGCTGAAGGAGACCATCAACACGATGGTCGACCAGTTGTCGTCGTTCGCCGACGAGGTGACCCGGGTGGCCCGCGAGGTCGGCACCGAGGGCAATCTCGGCGGCCAGGCCGACGTCAAGGGCGTCTCCGGGACATGGCGTGATCTGACCGACTCCGTGAACTCGATGGCCGGCAACCTCACCGGGCAGGTGCGGTCCATCGCGCAGGTGGCGACGGCCGTCGCACAGGGCGACCTGTCGCAGAAGATCACGGTCACCGCCCGGGGCGAGATCCTGGAGCTGAAGACGACCATCAACACGATGGTCGACCAGTTGTCGTCGTTCGCCGACGAGGTGACCCGGGTGGCCCGCGAGGTCGGCACCGAAGGCCGCCTCGGCGGCCAGGCCCGGGTGCCGAACGTCGCCGGAACCTGGAAGCGCCTCACCGAGAACGTCAACGAGCTGGCCGGCAACCTCACCCGTCAGGTGCGGGCGATCGGGGAGGTCGCCAGCGCCGTCGCGGAGGGCGACCTGACACGGTCCATCACCGTCGACGCCTCCGGCGAGGTCGCCGAGCTCAAGGACAACATCAACGCCATGGTCGGCTCGCTCCGCGCGACCACCAGGGCCAACCAGGAACAGGACTGGCTGAAGTCGAGCCTCGCCCTGATCTCCGGACTGATGCAGGGGCACCGTGACCTGGCCCAGGTCGCCGAACTCGTCATGGACGAGCTCACCCCGCTCGTCTCGGCCCAGTACGGTGCGTTCTACCTCGCGGAGGAGACCCCGGACGGCACCGAACTCCGGCGCGTCGGCTCCTACGGGCGCCCCGCCGGCAGCGCGGGCCACGACCGCTTCCGACTGGGCGAGTCCCTCGTAGGCCAGGCCGCCCGCAGCCGGCGGACCATCGAGGTAGACGGCGTCCCCGCCGACTACGTGAGCATCTCCTCCGGGCTCGGTAGGGCCACACCCGGAAGCCTGATCGTCCTGCCGATCGTCGTCGACGACCAGATCCTCGGCGTCATCGAACTGGCCTCCTTCACCCCCTTCACGCCCATCCACCGGGACTTCCTCGAACAGCTCATGGAGACGGTCGGCGGAAACGTCAACACCATCGTCGCCAACGCCCGGACCGACGAACTCCTCGGCGAGTCGCAGCGCCTCGCGAGCGAACTCCAGGCCCGTTCAGAGGAGTTGCAGGTCCAGCAGGAGGAACTCCAGCGCTCCAACGCCGAACTGGAGGAGAAGGCCGCCCTGCTGGCCGCCCAGAACAGGGACATCGAAGGCAAGAACCTCGAGATCGAGCAGGCGCGACAGGAACTGGAGGACCGCGCCCACCAGCTGTCGCTCGCCTCCAAGTACAAGTCCGAATTCCTGGCCAACATGAGCCACGAACTGCGGACCCCGCTCAACAGCCTGCTCATCCTCGCCCAGCTCCTGGCCCAGAACCCGACCCGCAACCTCACCGCCAAGCAGGTCGAGTACGCGGGCATCATCCACTCGGCCGGTTCCGACCTGCTTCAGCTGATCAACGACATCCTCGACCTGTCCAAGGTCGAGGCGGGGAAGATGGACATCAACCCGGAGCGGGTCGCACTCGCCCAGCTGCTGGACTACGTCGACGCCACGTTCCGCCCGCTCACCACGCAGAAGAGCCTCGACTTCACCATCCACACCGCACCCGGCGTACCGGTCGACCTCCTCACGGACGACTCCCGGCTGCGGCAGGTCCTGCGGAACCTGATCTCCAACGCGGTCAAGTTCACCGAACGCGGCAGCGTGAGGGTGCGCATCGAGCCCGCCACCGACGGCGAGCTCCCCGCCTCCGTCCACCGCGGGGGTGCCGTGGTCGCCTTCCGCGTCGAGGACACCGGCATCGGCATCCCGGAGCAGCAGCTCGAAGCGATCTTCGGCGCCTTCCAGCAGGCGGACGGCACGACCAGCCGCAAGTACGGCGGCACCGGGCTGGGGCTGTCCATCAGCCGCGAGATCGCGCACCTGCTCGGCGGCGCGCTCACCGCACGGAGCACACCCGGCCGCGGCAGCACCTTCACCCTGTACCTCCCCGTGGCCCGCGCCGACTTCCACGACACCCCGGACAGCGGGCACGAGGGACCCGCCGCCGGTGCCGCCCCCCAGGAGGGCGAGCCGTCGGACGCCCACCGGCAGGCCGCCGACGCCGAGGCGCGAGGACCGCGCAGGCTTCTCGTGATCGAGGAGCGGCCCCGCGGGCTGCTGTCCCTCGTCGCCGAGAGCGCGGTGGCCGAGCTGACCGGCCACGAGCTGGGCGACCGCGACGACATCGAACTGGTCGCGGCGGTCGGCCCGCAGGAGGCGGCGGAGGCACTGGCCACCGCACCGTTCCACTGCGTGGTCCTCGAGCTCGACATGGCGAACAGTGAGGCCCTGCACTTCCTGGACGCCATGGACGGCGACGCCGCGCTGCGGACCGTGCCCGTGCTGGCGCACAACAACCGCCGCCTCGACGCGGCCGACGAGAGGACTCTCGAGTCGCGCGCCCGCACACGGCCGCTGGAGCTCCTCTCCAGCCTGGACGAACTGCGGGAACGGATCGCGCTGCACCTGTCCGCCGACCAGCCCGGCGACGTCGTGCCCCTGCGACGTGGCGAGGAGACCCGCCCCCTCACCCCCCGGAGCGTGGACGACTCCCTCCACGGCCGCACCGTCCTCGTCGTCGACGACGACGCACGCAACCTCTTCGCCCTCAGCGGCATCCTGGAACTCCACGGTATCCAGGTCCTGCACGCCGAGAACGGCCGCAAGGGGATCGACGCCCTCGCCGAACACCCGGACATCGACCTCATCCTGATGGACGTGATGATGCCCGAGATGGACGGCTACGCCGCGACCGCCGAGATCAGGCGGATGCCGGCACACGCCGACCTTCCCATCGTCACGGTCACGGCGAAGGCCATGCCCGGCGACCGGGAGAAGAGCCTCGCCGCGGGCGCCAGCGACTACGTCACCAAGCCGGTCGACGCCGACGACCTCATCGCCTGTGTCCGCCGCTGGCTGAACCCGAAGTCGGGCGACGGCCTGGTGGTGTCATGACCCCCTCCGAGGACGCGGTCGGGCAGCACGGGGACCTCGGACCGGCCCTCCACGGTCATCAGGACGAGCCGCCCATCGCCACGATGGGCGCCGGCGTCGACGCCGTCGCCCGGCGAGTGATCACCACGACGGAGACAGGGGCGCAGCAGACGACCCCCGTCGGCCGTCTGGCTGCCACCGTGGAGCGGCTGCGGGCGGAAGTACGCGCCGCGCACGCCGCCGCCGACGGCAGGGCGCTGGTCGAACTCGCCAAGGGCATCCTGATCGAACGGCTGCGATGCGGTCCCGCACATGCCGCGCGCCAGCTCGCCGAACTCGCCGACCAGGCCCACCTGTCCCAGCTGGAACTGGCCGCGGACATCATCAACCAGGCCGCCCGCGACCAGGTCACGGAAGCGGCCGGCGAGTTCGTCCGGCAGGTGAACCACGGACCGGGCACCGACGAGGACACGGGCTCGTCCGTCTCCGTACGGCTGCGCACGGCGGAGAGCGCCGCGCTCGCCGCCGACGACACCCAGGCCGTCGCCGGGTCCCTGCTCGAGCACGCACTCGCCCCGCTGGGCGCGACGGCCGTGGCCATCTGGACCGCGGGCTCCGACTCCTCCCTCACCCTGCGCGGACACGCCGGATTCAGCGCCGACGAGGCCGGACGCTGGCGATACGTGCCGCCCGGTGTCGCGACCGTCGCCCGCCAGGCGCTCATCGAGCGGCGTGCCGTGCGGTTCTCGTCCCTGGCCGAGGCCCAGGTGCCCTCCATCGGGCAGAAGCAGTCACCCGGCGGCGGCCGCGTCGCCCTGCCCGCCGGAACCGGCGGCCGGATCCTCGGGGTGCTCGAGATCTGCTGGCCCCAGCAGCCTGCCCCGTGGTCACCGGCGGTCGCCCGCCAGATGGAGGCCCTGGCCGAGCTGTGCGCGCACACCCTCGACAGCCTCCCCGCCCCCGGCACGGAACTGCCGGCCGTACCGGAGCCCGCCGACGTGTCCGAGCTCGTCGACCTGGCGGACGGTCTGTACGACCCCGCGCTGGTGCTCACCCCGCACGTCGACGCGGAAGGCCACCTCACCGACTTCCGTGTCCGTCACGCCAACGGCAGCTTCGTGGACCCCGCGGGGCGCCCCCGCAGCGCCGTCAGCGGGGCCCTCCTGCTGGAGGCGTACCCCATGGCGGCCGGTGACAGCGAACTCTTCGAGAAGATCGAACGCGTCTACGCCACGGGCGAGCCCTTCCGCGCACAGCGCATGACGCTCACCGCGCTCGTGGACCAGGTCCCCCTCGCGTCCGTCGCCGACCTCAGCATCAGCCGGCACGGCGCCAGCGTCCTGCTCATCTGGCGCATCGAGGACGAGACCGCGCGCCTCGCCAGCCTGCTCCAGCACGCCCAGCGCCTCGGACGCATCGGCGGCTTCGAGGAGAACCTCGTCACGGGCGACATCACCTGGAACGGACAGCTCTTCGACCTGTACGGACGGGCCGTCACGGAGGACCCGGTGTCGCTGCACGACCTGGCCGAGCACGCGCACCCCGACGACACCGTCGCCATCGGCCGGTTCCTGCGGACCGTGCTCCACCACCGCAGGCCCACCTCGACGGCCTTCCGTCTCCAGCGTCCCGACGGCGTGACCCGCCACATCCGGGTCATCGCGGAACCGGTCCTCGACGCCGACGACCGTCTGCTCGCCCTGCGAGGGGCCTACCAGGACATCTCCTCCCAGCACTGGACCGAGGTGGCGCTCGCCGCCACCCGCGACCAACTCGCCCACACCGAACAGGAGTCGGCCGAGCGCAACCGGCTGGCGCTGCAGCTCCAGCACGCCATCATGCCGCCGACCCGCAACCCGCTCGACGCCCCCGGGCTCGAGGTCGCCGTCCGGTACCGTCCGGCGGAGGCCGAGTCGCTGGTGGGCGGCGACTGGTACGACGCCGTCGTCCTGCCGTCCGGGCGGATACTGCTCTGCGTCGGCGACATAGCGGGCCACGGCATCAAGGCCGCGACCGGGATGGTGATCCTGCGCAACGCGCTGCGCGGCCTCGCCGTCACCGGCGCGGGCCCCGGACAGCTGCTGTCCTGGCTGAACATCGTGGCCCACCATCTCACCGAACAGGTCACCGCCACCGCCGTGTGCGGCCTGTACGACCCGCGGACCCGCGTACTGCGCTGGGCCAGGGCCGGTCATCTGCCTCCCGTGCTGGTGCGCGGACAGCAGGCCGACACCCTGCCGATGCTCGGCGGACTGCTCCTCGGCGTCATGCCGGACGCCCCGTACCAGGAAGGCGAGGTCCAGCTCGAGCCCGACGACACGCTGCTGATGTACACCGACGGCCTGGTCGAACGCCGGGACACCGCCGTCCACGACTCGCTGTCCCAGCTGCTCACGGCCGCCCGGACCCCGGCCGCCTCCCTCGACCGCCGGCTGGACCTGCTGCTCACGCACAGCAAGTCGGACACCGACGACGACACGTGCCTCATCGGCATCCAGGTGTCCTGATCGCGTACGGGCGTCGTCCTGGGTACCGGCGTCCTACGTACGGGCGTCGTCCTGCGTACCGGCGTCGTCGTACACGAGGAGGCCGTCGTGGCGCAGACGTGCGCCTGGCGTGGGGCTGTGCGGCGTGAGGCGTCCATCGTGCATGAGGTGGTGGACGCGCACGCCGCGGGCCATGACGGCGAAGTCGGCGATCAGACGCCGGTGGCAGCGCCACCACACCGCTTCGCTGCACATCACCGCGGTGCGCTCCCGCTGCGCCTGGTCCAGGAGGGCGTCCATGGCCGTGACGAACTCCGGGCTGCGGGTGTGGGCGGCGTAGCCGCGGAAGGAGGCGTTGCGCCAGACCGTGTCGGGCGAGTCCGGGGACGGTTTGCGGAAGCCGCCCAGGCGCGGCTCCCACCGGTAGGCGATGCCCTCTTGTGGCATCCACCGGCCCAGCCGCTGCCGTGACACGTCCGGTTCGCGGCGGCTGCCGGGCGCGGTCCGGACGTCCACGACGGCGGTGACGCCGGCTCCCCGGAGCAGGAGCGCCAGCGTTCCCCGGTCCGCGGTGCTGTGGCCGAAGGTGATCAGTTCGGGCCGGGGCGTCGGAGCGCCCTCCGCCGGGTCGGCGCGGTCATGGTCCATACATCGAGTTCACCAGTTCCAGGGCCGCCCGGCACGGCCCGACGGGCCGCGCCTTCTCTGACGCCCGGTGAATCGTCACCCGGCTGCTGGGGTGACAGGACTCCTCCCGTCGCTGAACTCGTCGAGGACGCCTGCCGGTTCGAACCCCTTGGTGATGAGCCGGACGGCGAGACCGACCTCCCACGCGAAGACGGGGACCGCCGCGACCGCCCCTGGCACGGAGACCTGCTCGTACAGGCCGAACATCACTCCGGTCGCCGAAGCGCAGATCAGCGCGCCCCCTGCGAGTCCCAACACGCCGATGAACCGTGGGACCAGCCCGGCGCGGTACATCAACCACGCCAGTACGAGCGAGTTGGCTCCCAGGATGACGTTGGGCCCCATGAGGAACGTCCAGTCATGGACGGCCACCAGGGTCCTGCCCGCTGTGACGAGCGAGGCGGTGTCACCGGCCGCCGCTCCGTCCGAGCCCCTGCGCAGCGTCACCACCGACAGGACGCTGACGATGCCGACGATGATGACGGCGGCCTCGAGGAGGCGGGCGCACACGTAACCCAGTGCGGCCCCCTCGTTCTGCTTCTTCAGGACCGGGAACAGTACGACTCCCGTTCCCACGACAGCCGCCGCCAGGACGATCTCGCACAGCGCGCCGAGGAACACCCGCGTGTCCGCGCCGGGCCCGACGACGTAGCCCGCGTCGTGCAGGACAGGGCCGTACAGCGCGAGCCCGCCCATCGCGGCCACCTCGGTGACGAGGAAGAGGACTCCTGCGACGACCGCGGTTCTTCTGGTTGGTACCACCGGACCACCCCCATAGAAAGGTGTACGGCGTACACCTCGGGCTCACGGTAGGTGTACGCCGTACACTCGTCAAGCGAGGTGCTCGGTACGGCAGGATCACGAGGGAGCTGGTGGGACATGGCTCGGCAGGCGGAAGCAGGGCGCCGGACTCCCCTGACCAGGGAACGGGTGCTGCGGGCCGCTGTCGCGCTCGCCGACGGCATCGGGATCGAAGCGCTGAGCATGCGCAAGCTCGCACAGGAGCTGGGCGTGGTGCCGATGGCGCTCTACAAGCACGTCGCGAACAAGGAGCAGCTCCTCGACGGCATGGTCGATGTCGTCGTGGGCGAGATCGACCCGCCCGCCCCGGGGGCCGACTGGAAGAGTGCGGTACGCCAGAGGGTCCTCTCGGCGCGGCGAGCTCTCCTCGCACACCCGTGGGCGGCCCGAGTGATCCAATCGCGCAGCGGCCCGACACCGGTCGTGCTCGCGTACATGGACTCGGTGATCGGCATCTTCCGGACCGGTGGCTTCTCCGTCGACCTGACGCACCATGTGATGCACGCTCTGGGCAGCCGCATGATCGGAATCACACAGGAACTGTTCGACCCTCCGCCCGGTCCGCGAGCACAGGTGCCCGCGCCGCAGGAGGGCGCGGGGGAGTACCCGTACGTGATGGAACTCGCCGGCGCGGTGGCCCATGACAAGGACTCCGTGGTGGGCCAGGGCTGTGACGACCAGTTCGAGTTCGAGTTCGCGTTGGATCTTCTCCTGGACGGGTTCGAGAGACTGCAGCGGCAGGGGTGGTTTTCTGCAGACCACATGAGAGACGAGGGCCGGTGACGGATCTCCTCTCGGCGGTCATCGGCCATCACCTGACGCGGGCGGGCCGCACGGCTTGATTGGCGCCATGGCCCCGCCGATACCCCCCACGCCCGCCGCCCTGGAGTCGATCGCGGGCACAGCTCGGCTGGACGAAGTCCTGACGTGTCTGCGCGCGCGTCGGCCGGTGTTCCACTCGGAGGCCGATCCCCAGCACAGCTTCGCCCTCGTGGTGGACGGGGTCGCGCCGAAGGTCAGGTGCCGTCTGGAGGTCCCGGTGCGCGGGAGGGACGCGTCGGAGGGCGCCCCTGTGGCGCCCGGGCAGCACAGCATGCCCACCAGGGACGAAGAGTTCCGCATCCACGACGGCCGTGAGCTGAGCGGCACCTGCTGTGGGCCGGCGGCTCCTTCCCGGGCAACACCCGGTGCTCCGCGGCACCTACAGGCTCGCCTGGCGCCCGTACGCGCAGCTGGAGGGCCCAGGAGGCGAGTTCCGCTGCCCCGCGGTGTTCGTCACTCCGAACCCGGCGCAGGCCCAGCCGCTCCACGACGGGTGAACGGCAGCCGCCCCGTGCACCGGCCGGCGGGTGCCCGGGTGGCGTGACGTGGCACCTTCACGGCTGTCGCGTCACCTCGTCACAGATGTGCGAGCCCGGGGGACGCGCGAGGGCGGACTCGGACGTTCGGCATACTCCCGGCATGGACATACGAGCCGTTGCCCGCGCGCACCTGCTGATCACCGCTCTGCTGGCGCTCGCCGCGGCGGCACTGGCGGCGTTCGGTGGCTTGCTCCTCGGCGGGCCGGCGATGGCGGCCCTCTCGGGCGTCGTGACCGGTGCAGGCGCCTGCGCCGGGTCGTTCCTCGTCCGGCGCCGCGTCTTCGCCGACCTGCGGAAGGCCGAGGGGCAGGCTTCTGCCGAGGGTTTCGCCGAGGGACTGTCTCAAGGGGTACTGCTCGGTGTCGCGACCTACCAGGCCGCCGCGTTCCCCCTCGCCGGTCCCGGCAGCGTCACCGTCGAAGAACGCGCGGCGCGCCGCACCCTCGCCTACCGGATCGCCGCGGATGACGGCCTCCCGCACGCCGTGCGGACGGCCGCGGCCGCCGCGCTCGAGGCGATCGACGACGGCCTGGACGACGGACGTGCCCGAGATGCGGTCCGGCGACTGGCGCTGGCGGTGTACGAGCAGCGCAGGCACCGCTGACCCGGCACGGGACGGACGGCTGACCCCGCACGGGACGGACGGCGCAACGTACGGCGCGACGGTGGTGGCGCGGGTGTTCGCTGGTGCTCACCGAGTTCGAGCCTGTCGGCCGAAAGGGCCGAAAGAGCCGAAAGGCGGCGCAGAAGCCGCAGCCGTCACGCCTCACGTCCGGGCCGGGGGAACCCGGACAGGCAGGAGGGTGCCGCTCAGGGCGCGCAGATGCCACGCGCCGCGGGCCGCGTCGATCAACGGCCGTGCGCTGTGCGGGGAGACGGTCAACTCGAGCCGGGCCTCGGCAAGGAACTGGAACTGCCCTGCCGGCGCTGCGCTCGCGGTGCGGCGCCGGTCCTCGAAGTCATCAGGTTGGAAGATCTGCAGCAAGGTGAGCGCGTAGTACGTGTAGGCAGACGCTTCTGTGATCAGTTGCCGAGCCGCCTCCGGTGGCTCGGTCGGAGATCCGGTAGGAGGCACCGCCCCGGAGGCTGCCAGATACTCCAGAGCCTCCATGAGTTCACTTGTGGTGCCGGCGCGAGCATGGCGCAAGTGGTCCATCACGACACGGTAGGTCGACAACCAGGCCGCGTTCTCGTGCGTCCAGTGCAGCTTGGACAGAAGGGTGCGGAAGCCTGCAAGCGTGTCGTACAACTCCTCGACGATCAGGCGACCGGAGATCTCGGTGAGCTCGACTGCCGGCGCCTGCCGAGCGGATGAGATGTCCTCGTGCATTTCGAGCGTGCGACGCCCGTACCGGATCAGGTCCCGGGGGACGCCTCCCGACAGCGCATGCGCCAGCAGCACATAGGGCTCGGGAAGGTCGCTGGCCCGCTTGGCCATGATGGCGAGGGACTGCGTCACGTCCCCGGGCTGGACATGCAGGATGTCGTCGAGCGAACTGTCCGTGGCATCACGGTCAGGGAGCCCCCGTCTGACGAAGGCGGCACCGACATCCTCGGCGACGGAGATGAGGTAGTGCACCTGGGGAACGCCCAGAATTGCTTTGACCTCACTGAGGAAATGCAGTGCTTGCTGCTCGGTGCCAAGACGGTCGAGCTCGTCGATGCACACGATGGTGCGCCCGCGTTGCCGGTGCACATGGTTGGCGACATCGCCGAGTCGGGCCCTCAGGTCTTCCACCAACTGCGGAAAGTTCAGGGGAACACTCGCCAGTGACGAGGCATGCGCACTGCCGAGCACGCCGGGCCCTGCCACGCCCATGTTGAAGGTGGCCGACGTCGACTGGGTAGTTCTGAGTTGGAACAGGTGATCGCGACACTTGATCACCAGTTCGGGTTCTTCCCGCTTCGTTCTCCAGCGCCCGATGTAGAAGAGCAGCATTCCCGCTACGAAGCAGGCCAGCCGAGCCGGGTTCTCCGAATCGAGCAACAGGGCCTGGAACGTCGTGCTGCGCCAGATGACGACAGCGGCCGAGCACGCCAGCAGGAAACCGGCCGCCTTCCACCCCCGCTCCTTCATGGAGCTCGAGGTCTTGTCACCGCGGACCAAGGCGACGACGCACAGGACCAGCAGGAGCACAATCAGGAGGACCTTGGCCTGACCGGGAGCTGCCGCGTCGGGCAATGCCCCGACGTGACGCCTGAAGTCGGGGTCGAAAAGGACGCTGAGGAATGCCCCCGGCATCAGACAGTACGCGGTGACGCGGGCCACAGCGGCAGGTCCGCGCAGCAACCTTCGCCGCCACCGGGGGGACTTCCTCAGTCGCCAGATGAGCAGTCCCGCCACAGTGACGGAAAGGCCGGCACCGACGCTCCGGCCGTGCCAGATGTCTCCCGCGTGCTGTGCAACCCAGTGGCCCGCCGTTCCCGCCCGCGAGCGCACTCCGGCGTTGTGCTCGTCCCACCACGCCTTCGCGGTGGCGGCAGTGCCGAGCACGATCAGTGCGGCGGCGGGAATGCCGAAGAAGAGGCGGCGTCGCAAGCTGCGGAACGCGCGGCGCATGCGCTGACCGGTTCGCACAAAGCCTGACAGCCGCGTCAGCTGCGGAACCTCGAAGCCTTCACGCCGGATGAACTGCTCGCACAGCGTGACGAACGCCGAATAGACCAAGTCGTAGGGGTGATATGCGGCCGGCACCCTGATGCGGAGCTGAAAGTCGTTCTTCCCGGCCGACTCATTCAGCAGTGTGGTCTTGCCGGCCCCGCGTGGACCGGACACGGCGATCGTTCCCCCTTCGAGGGCCGAAAGCTTCCGCTCCAGCTGGCGTGAAGCCTCGCTGGAGACCACCCAGTCGACACTGGCGGCGGTTCGCAGACCGTCGTAGTGGCCCGGCAGGAGAACTGAGTGCGGATCAGTTCCCATGAGTTCATCGATCACGGCGAGGGCTGCACCGGGCGTGCCGTTGACCCGTAGGTCATCTTCCCACCGCTTCGCCGCATTGCGGACCTCCACGGCGGAGAGAGGCAGGTACAGGAGATGGAGAAACAGTTCGAACTGGGTCTTGAGGTTCTGCTTCGACCGCGGCTTGGACACGGCAACGACGAAGGGCACAGTGGTAGCGATGAACAACGCGACGAGCAGGGCCTGTTCGACCCAGAACGAGAATGCCGACCGCTGCAGGTAGAAGATGGCCGTGACGCAAGCGGGCACGCTGACAACCGCCAGGGCGGACCACACATCAGCGCCGACGACCTGACGCAGCCGCACCAACTCGGCCCGTGTGCGGTCCAGTTCGCGAACCGCCGTTCGGTAGCCACGAAGCGATGGTTCGACGTAGGCCAGGGCCCGACCGACCGTATCCGGCGACTCCATCTCGGCGAGCACCGCCGCCGCGGTGACCCCGGGCCGGGCATCAAATCGCCTTCGGACCTGCGGGGAGTCAAGGCCCGCGGCCACAGCCCGCGCGTACGCTCCGCGTTCGGCTGCTGTGTCGCAGCTGAGTAATGGGCCTGCCGCCGGTGTCGGAGGCGTCGCGATCTGCACGGAGCGGTTCCTTCGGTGTCGGTGGGGTGCGGTTGCCCGCTTGGGCAAGAGGGTCCGGGACATCGCCCGGCGAGTCATGCCGGCCAGGGGTTGCCTCGTCGAGGTCTCTCCCCACAGGTCCGGCATCAGGCGGTCATGGGCTGTGGTCGCAGGTGCCCGGACAGCGGCCTGCACGGCAGCCGCCGGCGGGCCGGCACGCTGAGCTGCCGGACCACCGGCGTCGATCGTCGACCAGGCCGCCGGTCCGACCGGACCGGAATCACGCCCGTGTCGGCTCAGGGGCGTATCTGCTCGATCAGGCGGAGATGGCAGGAGGCCTCGCCCCGGCCGTTCTTCGGCAGCACCCAGAAGGAACCGTCGCTGTCACGGCCCACCACCGTCGATGTGCCCTTCAGCGAGTCAGGGGTGTGGCTCCTGGCGACCTTGTGCAACTCGACGAGAGCCTGCTCGCGGGTCTTGTTCCCCGTCACCGGCCGCACGACCTTCACGTGTCGGTGCGATGCCGACCCATCGGCAGTGACCGTCTCCTCTGCGATGATCAACCACGTAGACATCCATCAGCCTTCCTGTAAATGGCTTCGCGTCGTGCGGACATGGCGAGTGACGAGCTGCACCGGGGCGCCCGCCGCGCTGCCGAGGCGGCCGCGCCCTCGGCGGGGGCGATTGCCGGCGCGGGCCTAACGCACCGGCGGTTTGTACTGCTCCTGCAGGTCCAGGCCGCGCATCAGGTCGAGCATCAGCAACTCGAACATCGGCTCCTGATCGGAGAAGAGCGGAGCGAAGTGCCCGAAGACCTCCATTGCGATCTGGCCGTAGAGCGACCGCCAGCAGTTCAGCATCACGACCATGGCGCCGGGGGGAAGATCCACGCCGGTATCGATCCGGTAGTCCTGCATCTGCTGCCGCAGTCGTGGCTCCATGTCCTCTTCGGCGAGGACCGGGTACGCGCGTTCCGTCCACAACTCCACGAAGACCGGGCCCCAGACGGCGGCGAGTCGCCGAACCCAGGCGCTG
Source organism: Streptomyces pristinaespiralis (assembly GCF_001278075.1). GTDB lineage: Bacteria > Actinomycetota > Actinomycetes > Streptomycetales > Streptomycetaceae > Streptomyces > Streptomyces pristinaespiralis. The sequence continues at coordinate 8,106,053 of NZ_CP011340.1, forward strand.
GTCAGCTCGCCGTGAGCGTCGCCGGCGGCCGTTGACGGTGAGCCGAACAGGAGATTGAACTCCGGCTGGTGTGTGATCGCCCACCTGCGGAGTGAACGCACCGGTTCGATCAGCCGCATCGCGAAGTTGTCCGCAGGACACGCATCGGAAGCAGACTGCAGCTCCGCCACCAGGTGATCGACGATGTCCTCGGCGACACGGCACACGATCTCCGGGAGACCGCCCTGGAAGTGGTGGTAGAGGGCGGCCGGAGTCACCTCGACACGGCGTGCGATCTCGGCAAGGGTGAGAGCCTCGACCCCCTGGCGCCTGATGATGTCGCGTGCGGCCGATCGCACCTCGGCCGACATCTGCGCGCGCAGCCGCTCACGACGCCCCAAGTTCGCCATCCGCACCCCTCCCTCACGCCCATCCTCACACCGCAGCCGAGGAACGTGACGTTCAGGGTGGCGTGCCGCTCGTCGACCTCGGTGGGCTCCGGCAAGGAATTCGCCGGTGATGACGCCCGCCGTCCCCACCTGGATCCCGGTTTCCACCAAGAGGGATGCCTCCTTGCGCTGCTCGACAACTGCCCCTCTGCTAAAGGGGCTTTAGAAAGTAGCGCATATTTAAGATCCTTCTCCAGACGTCTGCGCCAGGATGGCCACTTTCGTGTGACCCTTCGGCCGCCGCCGGGCAGCGCATCCTGCTGCCCGGCGGCGGCCGAGCACACAGGTCGGCCCGGCTGCCCACGGCCGGTCCCGCGTTTCGACCGGGGCGGGGAGAGCGGGTGGCGGGGCGTCGTGTGCATCCGCTGCGCGCCGGACCGCGAGGCGGCGCAGGGCGGCTCGGGAACCGTTCACCTGGATCCTGCGTGAGCTCTTGACGTGTTGTCGGCCGGCGGTGAGGGGACCCGATGAGAGCGCGGACGATGGTGGGCGTGGCGGTATCGGCCTGGGTGGCGCTGGTGGCGTGCGGGTGCGGTCCGAAGGACTCGAAGGGGGACGCGGCCGCGAAGCCTCTGCGGCCGTCCGCGTCCAAGGGGGCCGAAGAGCCGTCGGCCACACCGTCCGTGTCCGCCGGGACCGAGAAGCCGTCGGCCGGGCCGACCGGCGAACAGCCTGGGCCCAGGACGCAGGAGGGCGCGATCCGGCGGTACGAGCAGTACCTCCACGCCTTGGGCCGTGAGGACATCGACACGGTCTGCGAAGTGGCCGGGCCGGCCGCGAAGCAGGCAGAGGATCAGGGATTCGGCCCGTGCACGTCCACGTACGTCGCCGTGTTCCAGATGATCTCGCCCGAGCAGAAGAAGGCTCTGCAAACCGCGACGGTCGACCCGCAGCGCATCGCCGTGCGAACGCCGGAGAAGATCGAGATGCCGGTCGAAGCGATCAGGGCCTCCGTCACCTTCTCCGAGAGCGACCTCGGCAGCAGCACCCTGGAGTACCTCAAGAACGACTGGTACATCACCGACTGAACCCCGGACGCGCCGTACGCGGAACTGCCCGCCGGAGGGCTCCGTGCGCCACCGGGGCGGCCGGTCGACGGGCGGCGGCCCGCCGACGGGCTCCATGCCGCACCGTGCTGCTCCTACCGTCTCGCCGGCACCTGAGCTCGCGATGGAGAAGCATCCGAGGCGGCTGAGTCAACGGCGTACGAGGCTGCGTCAGATGGCCGCATCCGCTGCCGACAGCATGAGGTCTGCCCGTGACCCGCACCGAAGCGGCCGCGACCACGGCGGACACGTCAGTCGTCGCGACACTGTCGGTACTCGGCCGCTTGCTCGCGGTCCGGGCTCTCATCGTCACGGCCGCCGACCCGGTCTGGGCCGCGTCATCCCCTTGGCCCCGAACGGAACCCTGACAGAGGTGAGATGGGGGCATCGCCCCGCCGATCGCGGTTGGCTGCGCAAAACTCCGTTGCGGCACCACGCGCATCGCCGACATCGTCAGGGCGTCCTGGCCTTGCGGTTCGCCGCCTCAATACGAGGCCGGCGAAGCCTCCGGCAGGGACAAGGACACTGCCGACATCAACGACACCAAGGGAGCCGGCCCACCGTGGCAGACGTCAGAGTCACCTACGACAAGACCGCGAACGCAGCGTACGTGTACCTCACCGATCCGCAGACCCACGTGAAATCCGCTCACATGTACCCCTGCGATCCGGTGGACGTCGACGGCATGATCAACCTCGACTTCGACGAGCAGGACCGCCTCATCGGCATCGAGGTGTTGGCGGCCACTTCGAAACTGCCCGAGTACCTGCTCCGGTCCGCAGAGCGCCTGGACGCCGAAGGGGCATGAAGCTTGCGGAGCGCAGTGCCACCCGACGGTTGGAGGGCATGGACGCGCTCTGTGCGGTGAGGCCGCATCCGGCCACAGGGCTCACGGAAACCCGGTGGCGGTCCACGTCGACCGTTGCTAATCTCCCGGAGGCCGTGCGAGAGAACGAGGAGGTGGTACCCGTGAACGCAGTATCGACATGGGTGCTCCCCTCCGGGGTCACGGTCGGGCGATAGGTCGTCCGGGATCGCCGTCCCAGCGCATTCCCGAAGGACACGACCATGCAATTCACTTCTGAGCAGCGCCTCGACGACGGCGTCCTCGAGCGCGAATTCACCCTCGGCGAGATCCCCGGCACCCTGTGGACGCCCGGATCCGCACCGGCCCCGCTGGTCCTGATGGCCCACAACAACGGCCTGCCCAAGGCGGATTCCCGGCTGGTGGCCCGGGCCCGGTACACCGCGGCGCGCGGCTACGCGGTGGCCACCATCGACGCCGCAGGGTGCGGCGACCGTCCCCGTTCCGCCGCCGACGAGCAGGCCCGTGCCGACTTCCGGCGGGCGATGCAGGCCGGCGAGCCGGTCGACGAGTTCTTGGAGTCCTTCATCGGCCCGCTGGTCGAAAACGCGGTCCCGGAATGGCGGACCACTCTGGACGCCCTCCTCGAGCTGCCCGAGACCGGCGGCCCGGTCGGGTACTCCGGGGGGTGGGCCGCGCTCGGTATCCGGCTGGCGGTGGTCGAGCCGCGCATCGTGGCCGCGGGTTTCTTCGCCGGGGGGTACGTGCCCCGTGCCCAGCGCGAGGAGGCCCGGCAGGTCACCGTTCCGCTGCTGTTCCTGCTGCAGTGGGACGACGAAGGGAACCCCCGTCAGCGGGCCCTGGAGCTGTTCGACGCCTTCGGCAGCAAGGAGAAGACGTTGCACGCCAATCCGGGAGGGCACACCGGCACCCCGTGGTTCGAGCTGGAGGACGGGTGCCGGTTCTTCGACCGACACCTGAAGTGAGGCCGGTCCGTTCGGTGAGCCGCGGACGATAGGCGGTGGTCGGGCCATGATGCCGCCATCGAGAAGGACAGGTCCCGGCCCTTCTCGATGGCGGTGGCCGTGAGGCGCCGTAGGCGTCTGCTGTGGCAGGTGGGTACAAGGGCGGGTCTCGAAGCTCCGTATCTGGCCCCTTCCCTCCTGTCCGCAACACGCCGCCTGTTGCGCCTTGTTGCGCCCTGTGGCGGGGATGGCCGCCCTCGGTACTGCCAGAAACATGCCTCTCGGACGGCGGCCGTCTCCCAGCGACCCGTCCGATCCCGTTGGGAACTGCTGGACGACCAGCTCAACGGTCTGCTCCGCCGACCGGTCCGACAGGCTGCGGGCCGGGACGCCGAACCAGGCGCCTGCGTGCTGGGTGCCCGGAGCAGCAAGACCCGCCAACGGCCCAGCCGCCGACCACGGCGTCCGCGCGCTCGCCTCGGCCCTCGACCGCTTGCGCGCGTGGCCGGCGGCCGCCGGTGGACGGAGTCGGCTCGCGGCGCGATTCCGTTAGGTGACCTTGACGAGAGGCGCAGGAAGAGGGCCGGGTAGGCAGGTGGGTTCACCTGGCAGGGGCGGAGCCGCTGCGCATGAGGACGTCTCATGTCTCCGGCAATGTGGGCAGACAGCTACGCCGCCCCGCCACGGGCTGACACAGTGCCGCCCCGGCGCGGCGCGGACCGTGCCCCGCTGTCAGCCCGGACCGCCGGTCCAGTCGAAGGGGAAGTGCTTGCTCGACTTCCCGGAGCGGTCCCAGGAGAAGCCGTACGCGTCGGCGTGGTCGGTGGTGGCCCGTCCCCAGGTGGCGACCTGGCCCGGCCCGACCTCGGCGCCCGGCGCGTTGTGCACTTGCACCCGTGCCCCTTCCGGGGTGGTCGGCCCGGTCAGAGCCTCTGCGCTTGCCGACACCCGCCCGGGGATCTCCGCGCGCCAGGTGGCCAGGTCGTCGTCGACCTCGATCCGGATGGGGGCGAACTCCATGCCCCGCATCTCGGGGCCGAACATCTCGCCGAATTCAGCGGGCCATCCGCCCGCCTCGCCGCCGAAGATGCTCTGGAGAGCGGCACGCTGCTGCTCGTCGGAGCGCTCGTCGAAGAAGACAGCGGCGTACGCGTCGGTGTGCTCGCGGGCCCAGGGGTTGCCCACGAATGAGCCGAGCATCACCACATTGAGATCGTCGAGCCGTACATCGCCGAAGTTGCCTTCCCGGATGTGCCAGGCGAGCACCCCTTCGCAGTCGCCGTAAGTCGGAGGCTGCGCGAAAGTGCAGGGGCACGGAATGGCGCACTTGCACACGTCGAACCAGTCGCCGGCCAGATGCCAGCGTGCATCGGTGATGACCTGTTCTGTCATGGCGCTTCCCTCCCGTCGGGCCCATCGGAGCCCACTCGGAGTGGCGAGCCGCGTGACCCGAGCCCGCTCCCCGGGACGCAAGCGGCTTCCCTTCCATCCTGCGCCTCACCGGAACAGGAAGCGAGTGGCTACATCGACGGCCCGGACATCTGAAGCCCGGGCAGCAGCCCGTCCTGGAACGGAGCGATGACGGCCAGGACCAGGAACGCGATGCCGACCGCCCAGGTGAGCCACGGGCCCCACCGCCACAGCTTCTCCAGGAAGATCACCGCCGCCAGCCCGGCCATGGCGGCCAGGTTCATCACACCGAGCGGGACAAGGACGATCATCAGGCCCCAGCAGCAGCCCACGCAGTAGAGACCGTGGTGCGCGCCCACACGCAGATCTCGGACCCACGGCCGGAAGCGCGCGTACCGGACCAGGTGCGCCAGCGGATTCCGGCAGTGGAGCAGGCACACCCGCTTCAGCGGCCCGAGCTGATACAGCCCCGCGAGCAGGAATGCAGCGGCGCCCAACCAGCGACCCGCACCGGGATGGCCGTCCACAAGACTCCCGATGACGGACAGCGCCCCGTACGCGGCCAGACCGAATGCCGTCCAGGAGAGCAGGTAGCCGGCGGCGAACTGGGTGATGCGGGCGGCGCGGGCGGCGCCGGCCGACTGCCGGCCGATCGACCGTGCCCAGGCGATGGCCACCGGTGCCACCGAGGGGAACATCATCGCCACCATCATGATCACCCACAGCAGCAGGAAGAGAGGTAGCGCCAGCCCCATCGTCCCCGGTTCCATGCCCATGTCGCGGGACTGCGCCACCGTGAGGATCCATGCCAGCCCCGCCAGCAGGATCATGAGAATCCACGAAACAGCCAGTTCACGCCCCGGCAGGAGGCTCCTGGACTGTGCCGGCGCGGGGGGCGCGACGCGGAGTTGAAGCATGGCGCTCCTTCCAGGGCCCGGCCCGGCCGCGACCGCCGGACGCTCCACGACGGGACACGAGCGGTATCAACGACGGCCGGTTGTGACGATTCCGCCCGGTTCCTCCAGCAGAACACAGAAGCAGGCCCCGGAGAAGTGCGGCGATGGGTGGCCGTCTGCCTGCGGGACGCAGTCAGCCCTCGGCGTCCCGAGGGCCGACGAGCGCGGCAGTTGCACACGGTCTCAGGCGGTGATCAGGCGGCGGGCCAGGAACCGGGCCATGATCCGGGCCAGGATCCGGGCCATGGCTTCGGCGACGGGCTGGGCCCGTTCGGCCTGGAGCACGTGGCCGACACCGGGGACGACGTGCCATTGACGTCGGGGCCGGTGGAGGGGAGGCGTCACCGGCCACCTCGATTCTGGCGGCGTGTCTTGGTGTGGGTGTGTGGGGCTGTGTATGTCGTGTTAGTGGGTGGGGGGTGGGGTGGGGGTGTGTTGGTGGGGGTGGTTGAGGGCGTTGGTGAGGGTGGTGAGGTGGGGGTGGAGGGTGTTGTGGAGGTGGTTGATGGTGGTGTGGATGTGGTTGTGGTGGTGGGGGGTGAGGTGGTGGTGGGTGATGAGGTCGGCGGTGTGGGGGGTGAGTTGGTTGAGGAGGTAGAGGTTGGTGAGGTTTTTGAGGTGGGTGTGGGTGGTGGGGTGGGTGGTGTGGTTGAGGGTGGTGAGGAGGGCGTTGGTGGTGTGGAGGGTGGTGTGGAGGTGGGTCATGGTGAGGGCGGGGTTGGTGGCGTTGTTCCAGCGGGTGTGGGGGGTGTGGGGGTGGGTGGGGGTGTGGAGGGCTTGTTTGGTGCGGGTGTGCCAGATGTGTTGGGCGTGGTGGAGGAGGTTTTTGAGGTGGGTGAGGTTGGTGAGGGGGTTGGGGGGGGTGGGGGGGGTGGGGGGTGGGGGTGGGGGGTTGAGGAGGAGGTGGGTGGCGGCTTTGAGGGTGATGAGGAGGTTGTCGCCTTCGGCGGTGATGGTGCCTTCGAGGTGTTGGGTGTAGTGGGCGAGGGGGTTGTGGGGGTGGAGGGCCCAGGCGCCGCAGCGTTCGCGGCAGGTGGTGGTGATGGTGCGGGCGTGGTGGGTGGTGAAGGCTTTGGTGAGGGCGGTGAGGTGGTGGGTCTGTTCTTTGGTGGGGGGTGGGTCGGTGGGGTAGCGGGGGTGGGTGGGGTTGGGGGGTGGGGGGGTGCCGTTGTGGTGGTGGTGGGTGTGGTGGTTGAGGGTGTGGCGGTGCAGGAGGGTGAGGGCGTAGGTGGTGGCGAGGTGGTCGATGAGGGGGGCGTGGTGGGCGCGGTGGGTGGTGAGGGGGGTGGGGGTGTTGTGGTGGGTGGTGTGGCGGTGGTTGGCGTAGTGGACGGCGATGGTGAGGGCGGCGCGGGCGGTGCCGGTGGCGGCGGCGCTCATGCAGAGTTTGCCGAGGGTGACGCGGTCGATGGTGGTGAGGAAACGTTTTTGGGGGTTGCCGTGGGTGGTGTGGTGGGTGCCGTCGGGGTCGAGGCGGTTGTGGGGGGCCTGGAGGAGGGCGGTGGGGGGGAGGCGGACGTGGGTGAAGGTGGTGATGGCGTGGTCGACGGGGTGGGGGAGGTGGCGGGGTGGGAGGGGGGTGATGTGGATGCCGGGGTGGAGGCCGTTTTCGTCGTGGAGGGGGGTGAGGAAGAGGTGGATGCCGCGGTCGGTGCCGTCGTGGGTGATGAGGCGGGCGGCGACGAGGGCGGTTTTGGGGCCTCCGGTGGTGGTGGTGTTGGGCATGAATTTCGCGGCGCCGGGGGTGGGGGTGTGGAGGGTGAAGCCGCCGGTTTCGGGGTCGTGGTGGGCGGTGGTCTTCAGGTGGGCGGCGTCGTTGCCGTGGGCGAGTTCGGTGACGAGGAAGGTGCCGGTGTTGCGCAGGGTGGTGTAGGGGGTGAGGTCGCGGTGTTCGGGGTGGTCGTGGTCGAGGAGGGTGCCGAGGAAGAGGTTGTAGTGGATGCCGGCGAGGGTGCCCAGGGCGCTGTCGGCGATGCCGGTCCATTCGTGGAGGGCGGCGAGGCGGCGGGGGTCGCGGGCGAGGGCGAGGGGGTCGCCGGCGGCGGTGGCGTTGAGCAGGCGCAGGCGCTGGTAGGAGCGGGCGGTGCGCTGGGTGGGGGTGAGGTCGTCGTCGTGGGTGAGGAATGCGTCGTGGGTGATCAGGGTGCGCCAGGGGGTGTGGATGGTGTCCTGTTCGTCGCCGTCGAACAGCAGGTGGCGCAGTTCGCGGGTGACGGCGTCGGTGGTGGCCTGGTCGGTGTCGTCGTCGCCGGTGGGCCGGCCGGTGGTGCGGCGGGCGGCGGCGGGCGGCGGCGGGGGGAAGAGGGTGGTGGGTGCGGGGGCGGTGACGGGGGTTATCGGCGACACCGGTCTACCCACCCCCGCCCCCGTCCCGGTGGCCGTGGCTGTGGCTGTTGCGGCCGCGGTGGCCGTTCCCGTGCCGCCGCCCGCTGCCGCGACAGTGCCGCCGCCCGCTGCCGCAAGAGTGCCCGCTGCCGCGAGAGTGCCGCCGGCCGTGACCGCGAGAGTGCCCGCTGACGTGACCGCGAGAGTGCCCCCCGCCGCGGTCGTGGTGGTGACCGTGGTGGTGCCTGCGGTGGTGACCGTGGTGGTGCCCGTTCCCGTGCCGGTGGTTGCTGTTCCCGTGCCCGTTCGGGTGGCCCCGTTCGAGCCGGTGCCGGTGCCGGTGCCCGCGTTCGTGCCGGGGGCAGCGTTCGTGCCGGCTCCGGTGGCGGGTGGGGTGGTGGGGGTGTCCTGCCCGGTGGCGGGGGTGGTGGGCTGGGTCAGCAGGGTCATGGCCTCTCCCGTGGGATAGGGGTCGTCCGGTGGTCTAGGGATGCGCAGGGCCCCAAAGATACGTACCCACCGGTTTTGTTTTCAAGGCGTTGAGCGGGTTTCAGGGTGACGTGCGTCACACTCGAGGGCTGTGGTGACGGCATATGCCGGGTTCCACTGCTGGTCGGACGCGATCATTCCGCTTGAAAGGGACCTTTGGGTCCCGTAACTAAAACCGCCATGGTGGTTTGGTTGCGGAGTGTTTACGGGTCGGTGCACGGTGACGGGGCCGAGGTGCGGTCACGGGCTGGCCGTAGGGCGCTGGGCTGCTAAGATACGAACCCGCCGGTTTCTTTTCGTTGAGTGCGGGGATGTCGGAGGTGGTGGTGATGGCGCGGCAGGAGCGGGCCGTGAGGACGCGGCGGGCGATTTTGGTGGCGGCGGCCGAGGTGTTCGACGAGGTCGGTTACGAGGCGGCGACCATCTCCGAGATCCTCAAGCGGTCGGGTCTGACGAAGGGGGCGTTGTATTTCCACTTCGCCTCGAAGGAGGAGCTGGCGCAGGGGGTGCTGGCGGAGCAGGTCCACGCGTTGCCGGACCTGCCTGAGGGTGAGTTGATGCTGCAGACGGCGGTGGACCGGGCGCTTTTGCTGGCGCATCTGCTGCGCCGGGACACCGGGGACCCGATCGTGCGGGGCAGTGTGCGGCTGACGGTGGAGCAGGGGGCGCTGCGGGACGGGCTGGACCGTCGGGTGCCGATGCAGGCGTGGATGGAGCAGACGCAGGATCTGTTCGAGCAGGCGCAGGCGGCGGGGGAGATCCTGCCGCACGTGGATCTGGTGGGGGCGGCCAAGACGTTCGTGGGCGCGTTCACCGGGGTGCAGGTGCTGTCGAACATCATGACCGGCCGGCAGGACATGACCGAACGGGTCGCCGATCTGTACCGGTTCCTGATGACGGCGATCGCGGTGCCCGGGGTGCTGGTACGCCTGGACTTCTCTCCCGGCCGCGGTGTCCTTGCCTACGAAGAGGCCGTCCGCCGCCGCGACGCGGCCCCCCAGCCCGCCGCCCACTGACCCACCCCACCCACCCGCCCCTTCTTCTCCCGTCTTCCTTGCCGCCGTCCGGACCCCCGGGCGGCCGCCGTCGTTTCGTCCCGCACCGCCCACCGGCCGGGCCTGGGGGCGGCCGTGTCTTCGTTGTGTTCCGGTCTGGGCCGCGCCCCATGCTTGGGGGCGGCCGTGTCTTCGTGCCTTCGCTCCGCCGGCCACGCCCCGGGAGGGGCCGGGGTTGCTTCGCCGTCCGGGATCCCCGGGCGGCCGCGGTCATTTGGTCCCGCACCCGCCCACCGGCCACGGAGGCGGCAGCGGTCATGCACCCGCCCACCGGCCGGGCCTGGGGGCGGCCGTGTCTTCGTTGTGTCCCGGCCTGGGCCGCGCCCCATGGGCTTGGAGGGCGGCCGTGTCTTCGTGCCTCCGCTCCGCCGGCCATGCCCCGGGCGGGGCCGGGGTTGTGGGCATTTCCCGGTCCGCCGCTGTCGTGGTGTCGGCCTGCCCGCCTGCGGGCCGGTTTGTGGGCGTCTTCCCGACGGGTGCGGCAGTTTCGCCGTGCTCGCGGCTGCTGTGCCCGGTCCGGGGCCGGTCTTGCGGGCTGTACCTGCGGTCCTGTGGCGTCGCCGTCGTGCCTCGGGCTTCGTGGTGGCGGAGCGTCGTGGTGGGGCCGGGCTGCTCCAGGGTCCGTGCCTTGTTCCTCCGGTCTTCGGGCGGGCCGTTCCCGCTCCCGGCCGCGTGCACGGCCGGCTCCCTTGGGCGGGTCGTGCGCGGCTTGTTCGCCGTTGGCCCGTGTCCCGGCCGGAGGGTCTGTCCGGGGCGCTGAGGCCCGCGTGTTCGCCGCCTGCCGCGTACCGGGGCCGTCTTGGCCGCGTCACCGTTGTCGGGCCTGTGCGCCGGCGTAGCGGCCTGGCGACACCGCCGCTGCACCGCCTGTTGGGCCTTTTGGTCCGGGCGCGCTCTGGTGTCGGCGCGGCAGCGGGCCGCCGTGCCGGCAGGCGGCCTCCGGCCGCGAGCGCCCGCCGTGGCCTGTGTCGTGTCTCGGGGCTGGAACACCCGGGGGAGTCCGTTCCTGCAGGGTGGTGTGTCCGTGCGGCCGGTCCCGGGGGTGGGCGCGGCTGCGCCGCGTCCACCAACCCGCCCGCCCCGCACAGCTCGAGAGTTCCGCCCGCCGTCCCGCCGTCCCGCCCGTCCCGCACGGTTCGCACAGCTCGAGGGTCCGCCCGCCGTACCACTCCGTACCGCCGCGTCCCGCCGTCCCGCTGTCCTGCTGTTCCTGCTGTGTCGGCCCGGTGGGGTCCTGGGCTGCGCCGCACCGGCCGGTCTGTCGTCCGGTCGCCCCTGGGGGTCGGGGCCCGGGGCGCCGGGACCTTGGGGTCGGGGGGTGGGGGTGGGGTGCGGGGGTGCGGGGGTGGGCAGGGTGGCGGTGCGCGCCGTGGGGCGCGGGTTCCGAGGGAGCCTGGACGGAAGGGGAGTTGGCCATGGAGATCGACACGGACGTGGATGTGGACGTGGATGTGGATGTGGAGTCGGGTGGGGAGTCGGTGGGGTGTCCGTACGCGCTCGATGTGACGGGGCGTGATCTGGCGGGAGAGGCGGCCATGCTGCGGGAGCGGGGGCCGGCCGCGCGGGTGATGCTGCCCGGCGGGGTGCGGGCGTGGGCGGTGACCGGACACGAGCCGCTCAAGCGGCTGTTGACGGACAGACGGGTCTCCAAGGACGCGGGCCGGCACTGGCCGGCGTTCGTCGAGGGGCGGATCACGCCGCAGTGGCCGCTGTACCACTGGGTGTCGGCCCCCACGATGCTGTTCGCCTACGGGGAGGAACACACCCGGCTGCGGCGGCTGGTGGCCGGGGCGTTCACCGCGCGCCGCAGCCGGGAACTGGCGCCGCGGATCGAACGGATCACCGCCGCCCTGCTGGACGAGATGACCCCCACCGCCCCCACCGGTGCCGATGGCGGTGAGGGGGTGGTGGATCTGCGGACGGCGTTCGCGAAACTGCTGCCGATGCGGGTGATCTGTGAACTGTTCGGTGTCGAAGGACCCGACCGGCAGGCCCTGTGCGCGGCGATCGACACCACTCTGGGCACCTCGGTACCGGCCGACGAGATGGCCCGGGCCCAGGACCGGGTGACCGAACTGCTGGCCGCGCTGGTCGCCCGCCGGCGCGCCGAGCCCGGCCCCGACCTGACCTCCGCGCTGATCGCCGCCCGCGACGGCGGGGAACGGCTGAGCGAACAGGAACTGATCTCGACCCTGAACCTGATGATCGGCGCCGGCCAGGAGACCACCAGCAACCTGATCAGCAACGCGGTCGCCGCCCTGCTCTCCCGGCCCGCCCAGCTCGAACACCTGCGCGCGGGCCGCGCCGACTGGCCCGACGTGATCGCCGAGACCCTGCGCACCCACAACCCCGCCGCCTACATCCCCCTGCGCTACGCCGTCGAGGACATCGACCTGGACGGCGTCCTCATCCGCAAGGGCGACGTGATCATCGTGTCCTTCGCCGCCGCGGGCCTGGACCCCGCCCGGCACGGCAAGGACGCCGACACCTTCGACCTGCTGCGCCCGCACGGCGAGAGCGTCGCCTTCGGCCACGGCGTCCACTACTGCCTGGGCGCCCCGCTGGCCCGCCTGGAAGCCACCATCGCCCTGTCCGCGCTCTTCGCCCGCTTCCCCGGCATACGCCTGGCCCGCCCGGTCGGCGACCTGCAGCCCCTCGAGTCGTTCATCATCAGCGGCTACCGCACCCTGCCCGTCCACCTCGGACCCCCCACCACCACACCGGCCACCCCCTGACCCGCCACACCGACCCCTGACCTCGTCCGGGGGCCGGGCCTGCGAACCCCTGACGAGGCCCGCCCCGGACCGCGCCCCCGGCACCGGACCGGGCGGGCCTGCGATCCCTGACGAGGCCGGACCGGGCCCGCCCCCGACCGGCCGGGCCCTGCCCCCCGGGACAGGCCGGGCCTGCCCGGGGGCAGGGCCCGCGCCGCGGCCCCCGGGACAGGCCCGCGCCCGGACTCTTCGCCGCGCCCCGGGGGTTGACCGCCGGCCCCGCCGCCCCGATGCCCCGCGGTGCGGCGGGTGCGGCGGGGCCGTGCCCGTCCCGGGGCCGTGCCTGTCCCAGGGGTGCGGGTGCGGGTGCGGGTGCGGTCCCGGGCGTCGGGGCGGGTGCGTGGTCCCCGGGACACACGGCCCCGTCCCCGGGGGGCCGTCTGTCCCGGTTCCCGGCCCCGTGCGCGGGGTGCGGGGCGGGTGGCCAGGGGCGGAGCGGGCGGGGATGCAGCGGAATCCCCTCACCCACTTACAAACCGCGTAAGCGGTTTGTTAATCTTGGGTGTCGTCCCGCGGCCGGTGGGGGAGCGGGGCATGGCGTGTGCCGCCCGGTGTCCGGGTCTCCGCCGTGCGGGGTGAGCGCAAGGGGCGGGGCGTGTGTGCGGTCCGCCGTCCGTCAGTGAGGGGATCGCTGCGATGGTCAAGCAGGAGCGTGCGGCCCGCACGCGGCAGGCGCTGGTGCGTGCCGCGGCCGAAGTGTTCGCGCGGGAGGGGTTCGCGCCCGCTTCGCTGGCCGTCATCAGTGCCCGGGCCGGGGTCAGCAACGGGGCGCTGCACTTCCACTTCGAGAACAAGAACGCGCTGGCGCGGGCGGTGGAGCAGGAGGCGGCCGAGCGGCTGGGTGTGATCATCGCGCCCGGTCCGGTGCTGCCGGGCGGGGCGCTGCAGGCGCTGGTGGACGCCACCCATGTGCTGATGGGCGCGCTGGCCGACGACGTGGTGGTGCGGGCCGGGTTCGACCTGAGCGCGGACCCGTCCCGGCCCGGCGGCCCGGACCTGCGCGGGGTGTGGCGGGGCTGGGTCGAGCGGATGCTGCACGACGCCGAGCGGGAGGGCCACCTGGCCGAGGGCCTGTCCTCGCGCGGTGCCGCGCCGGCCGTCGTCGCGGCCACCGTCGGCTTCGAGGTGCTGGGCGCCGCGGACCGCGAATGGCTGTCCGCATGCAAGATCACCGGCTTCTGGGAGTTGATGCTGCCCCGCCTCGCCCCCGGCCTGCCCATCGTCCCCGCCGGCCCGCACGGCACCCCCACCCCCCAATAGCAGACCACCCGCCCTGTTTCCTGTGGCGCCCGTCCGGACGCCAGCCTCCACCCGACCGCCCGCACCACCCCCTTACGCCCCGTTTTCGCCCCACTCCGGTCGGGCCGTTCGGATGCGGCGGCGCGAAACACCTCCCAGAAAACAGCACGAGCGGTCTTGTATTGACAAACCGTCCGTCCTGTTTTTTACTCGGTGGTGTCCGGCTGCTCACGCGGGCCGGGTGTGCTGCGGCCGGCGTGCTGCGGTGAAGGCGTGTGCGTGATTTCGACACAGGGGAGACGGCGTGGACATCGATGTGCTGGGGGAGCTGGCCGTCAGGGAGAACGGGGTCTCGGTGACCCCCACGGCGCCCAAACCGCGCCAGGTGCTGGCCCTGCTGGCGCTGCACGCCGACCGGGTGGTGCCGGTGGCGTCGCTGACCGAGGAGCTGTGGGGGCAGCGGCCGCCGCGCAGCGCGCGCACCACGCTGCAGACCTACGTCCTGCAGCTGCGGGAGCTGATCTCGGCGGCCCTGGTCCACGACACCCCGCCGGACACCCCGCCCGGCACGCCGCCCGGCACGCCGCCGGGCACCGTGGCGGGGGGCGGGCACGGCACGCCGCGGGGCGGGCGGCGCAGCGCCAAGGACGTGCTGGTGACCTCGCCGGGCGGCTATCTGCTGAACACCTCCGGCGGCACCAGCGACGTGCGCACCTTCGAGCTGCTGGCCGGGCAGGGATACCGGGCGATGGACGCCGGGGACTTCGCCGGCGCCGCCCGCCAGCTGCGGGAGGCACTGGCGCTGTGGACCGGCTCCGCGCTGGCCGGGGTGCAGAGCGGGGTCCTGCTGGAGATGCACGCACGGCGCCTGGAGGAGACCCGGCTGTGCGCGCTGGACCAGCGCATCGAGGCCGACCTGCGCCTGGGCCGCCACCGCGAGCTGCTGGGCGAACTGACCGTCCTGGTCAGCCGCTACCGCACCCACGAGAACCTGCACGGCCAGTTCATGCTCGCCCTGCACCGCTCCGGCCGCCGCAGCGAGGCACTGGAGGTCTACCAGCGGCTGCGCGCCGCCCTCGTGCGCGAGCTGGGCCTGGAACCCTCGGCCGCCCTGCGCCGCCTGCAGCGCTCGATCCTGATGGCCCACCCCGAACCACAGCTCGAGCCCGCCCCCCGCACCGGCGAGCGGCTGAGCCGGGCCGGCTGACACCACCCCCGGCCCGGCCCGCGCCGACCCGGCTCCGGAATCGGGCCCACGGTCCGGGTCCGGAATTCCGGTACGCGGCCGGCCACCGGATGCGGCACGCGGCACGCGATCCGCACGGGCGTACCGACCACACAGCAAGACCCGACCTCGGCAGAGGCAACCACCCACGCGCCGCCGGCGCGCAGGCGCCAGGGGTCACCAGGGGCAAGGGCCGGCCCGAAAACAAGGAGGGCCGGCAGGTGAACGGGGAAGAGAAAGGGGAAACCGGGATGCAGGCCAGATCGGAGCGCACCCGCCGCAGGCTGGTCCTCGCGGGCGCCCAGATGTTCGACCGGTACGGCTACGCCAGTGCCACACTCGGCCAGATCGCCGGCGCCGCCGGCATGACCAAAGGCGCGCTGTACTTCCACTTCGCCTCCAAGGAAGGCCTGGCCGACGCCGTCCAGGAACGCGGCCGGCAACTGCTGTGCGACTTCGTCCAGCAGCAGTGGGAGGCTGGCGCCGCCCCCCTGCAGGCACTGATCGACCTCACCCACTGGCTGGCCGACGCCCTCTACCAGGACCCCGTCGTACGCGCCGGACTGCGCATCACCAACGAACGCGCCGGCCGCCACCCCGCCGCCACCGACTTCCACCAGACCTGGATCACCGAGGTCCTGCGGCTGCTCGGCCAGGCCGCCGCCGCCGGCGACCTGCGCGAGGACGCCGCGGGCGAAGGCGGCCAGAGCCTGCTGACCGCCGCCGTCTGCGGCATCGGCGTCCTGGCCGGCACCGGCCTGACCCCCACCGAACTCGCCCACCGCGTCCACGCCCTGTGGCAGCCCCTGCTGCCCGCCCTCGTCCCACCCGGCCACACCCCCCGCTACCGCACCCACCCACCCACCACCACCCACACCCGCCCCGCCCACGCCGCCTGAACCCCCGGCACCCACCTGCCGGGGCCCGTGCGAAGCGCCACCACACCCGCGCCCCCGGCAGGAACAAGGGCCCACGCAGGACCGGACACAAACACCCACCACGCCCCGGCAGACAGCCCCAGCCCCGGCCCCGCCCACGGCCCGGCCCGCGCACGGCCACGCCCGGGCCCGGGCCCTCTCGGCGTCCGGGCACCACCGGGGCGGCCCCGCCGCCCCCGGCAGCCCGCGACAGCGCCCCTCGCCCGGCGAGCGCCCCGCATACGGCCGGCACCCACCCGCCCGGCCCGCGCCAGGCCCCGGCCAGGCCGCCCCCGGCACGCCACCACTCACCGCCGGACGCCCTGTCACCCGGACGCTTCCCGCAGCTGCGCCCCCGGGGAGCGCCCGTACCCGGCACCCGCCCGCCCGGCCCGCGCCGGCCCGCGCCCGCCCCGGCCCGCGCCCGCCCCCGGCACGCCACCACTCACCGCCGGACGCCCTGTCACCCGGACGCTTCCCGCGGCTGCGCCCCCGGGGAGCGCCCGTACCCGGCACCCGCCCCTGCCTGCATCCGCCCGGCCCGCGCCCGAAGCTCGAGCCTCTCGGCATCCGGGCACCGGCCGGACATCCCGCCGCCCCGCCGGTCCGCGACTGCGCCCCTCGCACCCTGCCGCCCCGGCCCGTGAGGCCGCGTACCGTCCGCTGGTGAGCGCCCCGCATCCGCCGGCCCCCGCCCGGCCTGAGCCGGGCCTGTCACCGCTCGGCGTCCAGGCGCCGCCCCGGGCGCCCGCCGCGGCTGCCCGTCCGCCGTGAGCCGTCGCCGGCCCGCACGGGCCGCGCGGCTGTGCCCGTTCCCGTCGGCGAGTCATCCCGCATGCGGCGCGCCCGCCCGCCCCGGTGGGTAGGCGGGCGGCTGTGCAACCGCCCGCCGCCCGAAGGGCGTTGCCGTGCCGGGCGGCGAGAGGCGGGCGGAGCGGCTCGGGCGGGGTGCCGGTGGTTCCCGGTGGCGTCGCGAGCGAACGTCGACCGTTTCTCGAGCGGGGCGCGGTGGGCTGGGCGCACCGGCCGCCCGGCCGGGCGGGGGAGTGTCCCGCCTTCCCGCCCGTCCCCGGGGCGAGCCGCACGCGCCGCCGTCGACCAGCCCAGGAGGCATCCATGACCGATACACCCGAGCGCAACGAGGCCGCCCAGGAGGCCAAGCGCCGGTTCCGGCAGGCGCTCGAGCGCAAGGAGCACAACGCGCTCGCCAAGGCGGCCCAGGAAGAGAGCCGCGTGAAGGCCCGCCACGCCGGCGGCCCGGCCGGCCGGCGCACCTTCCAGCGGCGCAAGACCGGCTGACACCACCCGGCCCACCCCAACGCCCCGCGCACGGCCCACCGGGCCACACGCACCGGGCCCGCGCACCGGGGCCGGCGCCACCGTTGCCGCCGGCCCCCTTCCCCCACCGGGCCGCACCCCGGCCGCACCCACCGGCCGGACCGAGCCGCACCCACCCGGCCCACCCGGCCGGACCCGTCGGCACAGGTCCGCACCCACCGGGCCGGATCCCGGCCGCACCCACCGGCCGGATCCCCTGGCCCCGTCCCGGCCCATCCCGAGCCGCACCCGGGGCCGGACCGAACCCCCGGCCCACCCGGCCCACCCGGGCCGCACCCCTGGCCCGCCCACCGGCCGCACCCACCGGCCGGACCCGGCCCCATCCGGGCCGCACCCCGCCCAACCCCGCCCGCCCGGGCCCCGGTCGAGATCCGGCCGGGGTCCGGGCCACGCCGTAGCCGCACGCCGAAGGAAATTGGGGACGACATGACACCTGCCCACGACGACACCGCCACCCTCCTGCGCGTCGAGCGCGGCGTGGCCAGCACCGAAGAACTCGCCGCCGTCACCGCGACGCTGTTCTCCCTGCTCGCCACCCGCCGCACCCCGCAGGAACCGGACACCACACACACCCGCGCGTACTGGCGCCGGCAGGCGGCCGGCGCCTTCCGCGCCCCGCACAGCTGGCGATGACCCACCCGCCCGCACACAGGTTCACGGGCGAGGACCGGCCATCCCCACCCCCACACCAGAAAAACCGCACAAGCGGTTTGTTACTGTGTGGGGGTGGCCCGCCGGCCGCCGCCCCGGTCGAGGAGAGAAGGGACGAGGAGTCGTGGTGATGGTGAAGGACATCCCTGCCGACGCGGGGCCCGCCGACGCCCGGGGTCGGGTGGCCGAGCTGAGGGCGTTGCGTGAGCAGGCTGTGCGTGGGCCGAGTGAGCGGGCGACCGAGGCGCAGCATGCGAAGGGCAAGCTGACGGCGCGTGAGCGGATTGCTCTGTTGCTGGACGAGGGTTCGTTCCGTGAGGTGGAGCAGCTGCGGCGGCATCGTGCGTCGGGTTTCGGTCTGGAGGCGAAGAAGCCGTACACCGATGGTGTGATCACCGGGTGGGGGACGGTGGAGGGGCGGACGGTGTTCGTCTATGCCCATGATTTCCGGATCTTCGGTGGTGCGCTGGGTGAGGCGCATGCCACGAAGATTCACAAGATCATGGACATGGCGATCGCGGCGGGTGCGCCGTTGGTGTCGCTGAACGACGGTGCCGGGGCCCGGATCCAGGAGGGTGTGTCGGCGCTTGCGGGGTATGGGGGGATCTTCCAGCGCAATACGCGTGCGTCGGGGGTGATTCCGCAGATCTCGGTGATGCTGGGTCCGTGTGCGGGTGGCGCGGCCTACAGTCCGGCGCTGACGGATTTCGTGTTCATGGTGCGTGAGACGTCGCAGATGTTCATCACCGGGCCGGACGTGGTGAAGGCGGTCACGGGTGAGGAGATCACCCAGAACGGTCTGGGTGGTGCGGATGTGCACGCGGAGACCTCGGGTGTGGCGCACTTCGCCTACGACGACGAGGAGACGTGCATCGCGGAGGTCCGCTACCTGCTGTCGATGCTGCCCTCGAACAACCGGGAGAACCCGCCGGCCACGGCGGGTGACGATCCGGCCGACCGGCGCTCGGACGTGCTGCTGGACCTGGTGCCGGCGGACGGCAACCGCCCCTACGACATGCACCGGGTGATCGAGGAGCTCGTCGACGACGGTGACTTCCTCGAGGTCCACGAGCGCTGGGCCCGGAACATCATCTGTGCGCTGGCCCGTCTGGACGGGCAGGTGGTGGGGATCGTGGCGAACCAGCCGCAGTCGCTGGCCGGGGTGCTGGACATCGAGGCCTCCGAGAAGGCCGCCCGGTTCGTGCAGATGTGCGACGCGTTCAACATTCCGATCGTCACGCTGCTGGACGTGCCCGGCTTCCTGCCGGGTGTGGACCAGGAGCACGGCGGCATCATCCGCCACGGTGCGAAGCTGCTGTACGCGTACTGCAACGCCACGGTGCCGCGGATCTCGCTGATCCTGCGCAAGGCGTACGGCGGGGCGTACATCGTGATGGATTCGCAGTCGATCGGCGCGGATCTGACCTACGCGTGGCCCACCAACGAGATCGCGGTGATGGGCGCGGAGGGCGCGGCGAATGTGATCTTCCGTCGGCAGATCGCCGATGCCGAGGACCCCGAGGCGATGCGGGCGCGCATGGTCAAGGAGTACAAGGCCGAGCTGATGCACCCCTACTACGCGGCCGAACGCGGCCTGGTCGACGACGTCATCGACCCCGCCGAGACCCGCGAGGTCCTCATCCGGTCCCTCGCGATGCTCCGCACCAAGCACGCCGACCTGCCGTCGCGCAAGCACGGCAACCCGCCGCAGTGACCGGCAACCCGGCTGCCGTCACCGGCACCCGGCCCGGCCGCCCCCACGGCCACTCGGACGCCGTCACCGGCAACTCGGACGCCGTGGCAGGTACTCGGCCGGGCCGTCACCGGGGCGACTCCCGCACCGTGCCCGGCAACTCGGGCGCCGTACCCGGCAACTCCCGCGCCGTGGCCAGCGCCTCCCGCGCCGTGACCGGTAACTCGGGCGCCGTACCCGGTAACTCCCATGCCCTGACCGGCAACTCGCGTGTCACACCCGGTGACTCCCGTGCCGTGGCCGGGAGGCCCCGGGCCGGTGCCGGTAAGTCTCCCGCAGTGACGGGGATCCCCTCGCCCAGGGCCCTGGCGGGCCCGCCGGGCCGTGGGGGAGGTGCGGGGGCCGCGGGCCCCGGCACCGCACGAACAGAACAACCGCTCCGGGCCCGTGCGGACTTCACGGTCCCACGACCAGCGGGCCCCTACCCCCTGGAGACATCCCTTGCACAGCACCCGGCCCGCGCCCGCGGCCGACCGTGACCCCAGGCGCTGGGTCATCCTCGGCGTGATCTGCCTGGCCCAACTCGTCGTCCTGCTCGACAACACCGTCCTCAACGTCGCCATCCCGGTGCTCACCACCGACCTGGGCGCCAGCACCGCCGACATCCAGTGGATGATCAACGCCTACGCGCTCGTGCAGTCCGGGCTGCTGCTCACCGCGGGCAGCCTCGCCGACCGCTACGGCCGCAAACGGCTGCTGATGCTCGGACTGGTGCTCTTCGGCGCCGGGTCCGCCTGGGCGGCCTTCGCCCAGGACTCCGCCCAACTCATCGCCGCCCGGGCCGGCATGGGCGTGGGCGGGGCGCTGCTGGCGACCACCACCCTCGCCGTCATCATGCAGGTCTTCGACGACGACGAACGCCCCCGGGCGATCGGCCTGTGGGGAGCGGCCAGCTCACTGGGCTTCGCGGCCGGCCCGCTGCTCGGCGGCGCCCTCCTCGACCACTTCTGGTGGGGCTCCATCTTCCTGATCAACCTGCCCGTCGCGCTGCTGGGCCTGCTGGCCGTCGCCCGCCTGGTGCCCGAGACGAAGAACCCGCAAGGCCGGCGCCCCGACCTGCTCGGCGCCGTGCTCTCCACCCTCGGCATGGTCGGCGTCGTCTACGCCATCATCTCCGGCCCCGAACACGGCTGGACGGCCCCGCAGGTCCTCCTGCCGGCCGCCGTCGGCGCCGCCGCGCTCACCGCGTTCGTCCGCTGGGAACTGCACACCCCCCACCCCATGCTCGACATGGGCTTCTTCACCGACCGGCGCTTCAACGGCGCCGTCGCCGGCGGACTGCTCGTCGCCTTCGGCATGGCCGGCTCGCTGTTCCTGCTCACCCAGCACCTCCAACTCGTCCTCGGCTACGACGCCCTGCAGGCCGGCCTGCGCACCGCGCCACTGGCTTTGACGATCGTCGCCCTCAACCTGGCCGGCCTCGGCGCGAAACTCCTCGCCGCGCTCGGCACCGCCCGCAGCATCGCCCTGGGCATGACACTGCTGGCCGCCGGCCTCAGCGCGGTGGCCGTCGGCGGATCGGGCCCCGACGCCGGCTACGGCGGCATGCTCGCCGGCCTGCTCCTCATGGGCGCGGGCATCGCACTGGCCATGCCCGCCATGGCCACCGCCGTCATGTCCTCCATCCCGCCCGCCAAGGCCGGGGCCGGAGCGGGCGTGCAGGGCACCCTGACCGAGTTCGGCGGCGGACTGGGAGTGGCGATCCTCGGCGCCGTCCTCGGCTCCCGCTTCGCCTCCCAACTGCCCGCCGCCATCACCGGCACCGGCTCCCTCGACGAGGCACTGCGCGACGCCACACCCCAACAGGCCGGGCAGGTCCACGACGCGTTCGCCGACGCGGTGAACACCAGCCAACTCATCGGCGCCGCCGCCGTGTTCACCGGCGGCCTGCTCGCCGCGCTGCTGCTGCACCGCGCCGACCGCAAGGCCGCCCCCCAGCCCACCGCCCCCACCCCCGAACCCACCACCACCGCCTGACCCCCGGCCCGCCGGGCCACCACACAACCCACGGCCCCACCCCTGCGGCTCCCCACCGGGACCCACAGGGGCGGGGCCGTGCCGCTGCCCTGCCCACACACACAGCCCCCACACACACAGCCCCCGCACGGCCGACAGCGCCGGGCGCCGGAACGGACCCCGGCCGGGCACGGGCCGACAACGGCGGCGCGGAGGAGCGGCGGCCGCGTCAGGCAGCGCCTGGCACGCGGAACGGTGACCGCACGGCCACCAGCCCCGCACGACCGGCAGCGGTCGGCACGCACTACGACCGTCCCGTGCCGCGAAGCCCGCCCGACGTGGGAAGCGGCGGTTGCGCAGGCCGCGCCGCGCCGCGGAAGCCGGCGGCCGGCACTGCAAGCAGCGCCCGCACGGCCGACAGCGCCGGGCACGGTCGACGCCTGCCTGCACGGCGATCCAGCGCCGGGCACGGAGAAGGGGTTCGGCCGGCACGCGGCCGGCACCGGGCACGAAGGCCGGCGGCCGACAAGGCCATAGCGCCCCCGCCCCGTCACAGCGGTACCGGGAGGAAAGACGGCGGCCGGTAAGCAGCGCCCGCCCGGCCACCGGCGCCCGGTACGGGGAACATCGGCCGGACGGCCAACAGCGCCGGGCGCGGCAGGCGGCGCCGGGTTCGGGGAGCGTGGGCCCGAGGGCCAACGGTCCTGCGTGGCCGATCGCGTCCGGCATGGAGAACACCGGGCCGGCAGGCGGCGGGCGCGGTCGACCCGCCGGGACGGTCATCAGCGCCGGGCGCGGCGGGCGGCGCCGGGTTCGGGGAGCGTGGGCCCGAGGGCCAACGGCCCTGCGCGGCCGATCGCGTCCGGCATGGGGGACGCCGGGCCGGCAGGCGGCGGCGGGCGCGGAGAAGCGCCGGGCGCGGCCGGCGGCGCCGGGTTCGGGGAGCTGGGGCCGAGGGCCAACGGCCCTGCGCGGCCGATCGCGTCCGGCATGGGGAACGCCGGGCCGGCAGGCGGCGGGCGCGGTCGACCCGCCGGGACGGTCATCAGCGGCGGGCACGCCAACAGCCCCGCCCGGCCGACCGCGGCCCGGCACGGTCGACGCCTGCCCGGCACGGCCGACGCCTGCCCGCGCGGCCGACCGCGGCCCGGCACGGTCGACGCTGGCCCGCGCCGCCACAGCGCCCGCACGGCAGCCAGCAGCGCCCCGCGTCGCGGTCGCCCGCCCCGGTGTGGGGGAGTGGGCGGCGGGGTGGCCGGGTTACTGGCCCGGGACGCCGCCCAGGCCCCAGCGGCGTGGGGGGACGGCGGTCAGCGCGATCCAGGTCTGGTCGCGGATGTCCTCGCCGAACACGTCGACCGTCGCCTGGGTCAGACGCTCGATCAGGGCACGTTCCGACTCCTCGTCGAGCCGCCGGTCGTAGATCTTCACTTCGATGAACGGCATACGCCTGCCTCTCCCTCGGTCTTGGAAAACCACCGGCCGGATGCGGACGGTGTCACAGGTGCCCGGCCGCCACCCGCGTCCCCGTGCCGTGGGCCTCGTGCAGGGCGCGGGTGACCGCCTCGACCATGTAGTCGACCTGGCCGTCACTCAGACCGGGATGGCACGGCAGGTTCATGTGCTCCTCGAACCAGACCCGTTCGGCCGTCGGACACTCGCCCGGCCCGTGGCCGCGCAGCCGCCACTCGGGCGACAGATGGAGCGGGAAGTACCGCAACTGGACCTCCACACCCAGCCGGTCCAGGGCGCGCACGAACCGCTCCCGCACCTGCCGGCCGCCGGTGAGGAAGAACGTGTACAGGTGGTAGGCGTGCAGACTGTCCGCCGCCGCCCGGTGCAGCCGGGTGCCGGCCACCGAGGCCACGGCCTCGTCCAGCCGCTGCGCGATGCTCCGGCGCCGGGCCACGAACCGCTCCAGCGACGCCAGTTGCACCACGCCCACCGCCGCCGCCGCCTCCGACATCGTCGCGTTCGTGCCCGCCCCGCGGACCCCGACCGCCCGGTGACCGTACACACCCTCCGCGAACTTCATCCACGGCAGCAGCGCCGGAGCACCCGCCCGCGCGGAGTCCGGCAGCGCCGCGTACACGCCGTCGGCCTCGTTGTCGCGGATACGTCCCACCCGCTGGGCCCACTCGTCACGCGACAGGGTGATCATGCCGCCCTCGCCGAGGGTGGTGATGTTCTTCGTGGAGTGGAAACTGAAGCAGCCGATGTCCGCCAGTGCCCCCGGCCGCCGCCCCCGGTACACGGCGCCCAGCGCGTGCGCGCTGTCCTCGACGACGATGATGCCGCGCTTGCGGGCCAGGGCCATGATGCGGTCCATGTCGGCCGGGTTGCCGCCGTAGTGGACGAGCAGGATCGCCCGGGTGCGGTCGGTGATCAGCGTCTCCAGCACCGCCGGGTCGAGGTTGAGGGTGTCCGGGTCGATGTCGCAGAACCGCAGCCGCACGTCGTGGTCGAGCAGCGGCTGCACCGTCGCCTGGAACGTCTGCGGGGTGGCGATCACCTCGTCGCCCGGCGCCAGGTCCAGCATCCGCACCGCCAGTTCCAGCGCGACGGTGCCGCTGGTGACACTGAGCGCGTGCCGGGCGCCGGTCAGGCGGGCGAACTGTTCCTCGAACCGCTCCCGCCACACCCCCGACGTCAGCGACCGGCCCGAGCGGACCAGTTCGCCCAGCGCCGCCAGGTCCGCCTCGCCCACCACCGAACCGCGTCGCGCGAACGGCACCCGGTAGCCGCCCTCGGGCCCGGGCCCGCTCACGCCGCCTCCTCCCGCCCGCCACCGGCGGCCGTCACCCCGCCCGCGGACCCACCCCCACCGGCCGTATCGCCGTCCGTGGTCGGGCCGTGGCCGGCGGTGGTGGGGCGGGTGGGGGCGGTCTTGGCGGCGATGTCGGCCGCCAGGGCCTTCTTGTCGACCTTGTTGAGGCCGGTCAGCGGGAACGCGTCGACGACCTCCACCCGGTCGGGAAGCTTGTAGTCGGCCAGTCCCCGCGCGCGCAGCAGCCGGCGCAGCGCCGCCATCGGCGGTGCGGGACGGCCGGGTGCGGGCACGATGTAGGCGCAGACCTTCTCGCCCCACACCGGGTCGGGCATGGCGACGACGGCGGCCTGCTGGACGTCGGGGTGGGCGCCCAGGTGGCCCTCGACCTCGGTCGCGGAGACCTTGTCGCCGCCGCGGATGACGACGTCCTTGATCCTGCCCTCCACCACCAACTGCCCGTCGGCGGTGAGCCGCACCAGATCGCCGCTGCGGTAGAAGCCGTCCTCGGTGAACGCGCGGGCGTTGTGCTCGGGGGCCCGGTAGTAGCCGCGCAGCGTGTAGGGGCCGCGGGTGAGCAGTTCACCGGTCTCACCGCGGGGCACGGGCCGGCCGTCGGGGTCGGCGACGCGTATCTCGTCGGCCTCGGACACCGGCCGGCCCTGGGTGCGCAGCACCACGTCCGCCGGGTCGTCGTCGCGGGTGAAGGTCAGCAGTCCCTCGGCCATGCCGAACACCTGCTGCAGCCGCACCCCCAGTTCGGGGCCGATCCGGGCGGCGAGCTCCTCGTGGAGTTTGGCGCTGCCGACCTGCAGCAGCTGAAGGCTGCCCAGGTCGCGGCCGTGGCCTTGTGCGGCGGCCGCCAGCCACAGGTGCACGATCGTGGGGATGACGGAGGTGAAGGTGACGTGTTCGCGTTCGATCAGCGCGAAGCACTCCTCGGGCTGCGGTGACAGCGCGAACACCACCCGCCCGCCGGCGTGCAGGGTGCCCAGGATGCCCGGGCAGCCGAAGGGGAAGTTGAACTCGGCCGGCAGCACCGCCAGATAGACACTGTCCGCGTCCAGGCCGCAGATACCGGCCGTGACCCGGCACTGGTAGGCGTAGTCGTCGTGGGTGCGCGGGATCAGCTTCGGCAGCGCGGTCGTCCCCCCGGACAGCAGGAAGAACGCCACGTCGGAGGCGTCCACGTCCGCCGGCGCCACCGGGTCGCCGTCCACGTCGGCCAGCGCGGTGAACCCCTCGGGCAGCACCGCGGGCGCCTCGCCCGCCACGAACACCTGCACCGGGCGGGCACGGCGGGCACGGGCCTCCACGGCCGCCGCGACATGGTCGTAGCCGGTGCCGGTGCCCGGCAGGATGTGGGCGACGGCGCCGGACAGCTCGAGCAGGTGCCCCACCTCGGCGGCACGGTGCGCGGGCAGCGCGAACACCGGCAGCGCGCCCAGACGGAACAGCGCGAAGCACACCGCGACGAACTCGGGCGTGTTCGGCAGCTGCACCAGCACCCGCTCGCCGGCGCCGATCCCGCGCGCCGCGAACCCCGCCGCCAGCCGGTCGCACCAGCGGTCCAGGGCACGGTAGGTGACACGGGAGCACCCGTCCGCGCCGACCAGCGCCTCCCGCTCGCCGTACTGCTCCGCCCAGCGGCCCAGCAGCATGCCCAGCGGCTCGCCCCGCCAGTAGCCGGCCGCCCGGTACTTCGCGGCCACATCCTCGGGCCAGGGAACGCATCCGTCCAGCATCGTTGGTCCTTTCCGGCTTCGTCCTCGCGTCGCGCCCAGTGTCGGCAGCGCCGTTGACACGCCGCTGATGCGCCGCGCCCGCGCGCCGCCGCTCCGTCAGGAGCCGATCAGGGCGGCGTCAGCCGGGCCGGACAGGATGCCGCCCACGGGGCCCGGCACACCGGGCCGCGGCGACAGCGGGCCGGCGACCGGCAGGCCGACACCACGCACGGACGAGAAGAAACAACACAAGGGGAGCACCCGATGGAGACCTGGGTCCTGGGCCGGCGCGACGTCGCCGAGGTGGTGGCCGCCGTCGGCCGCGACGAACTCATGCGCCGCATCATCGACCGCCTCACCGGCGGACTGGCCGAGATCGGCCGCGGCGAGCGGCACCTGTCCCCGCTGCGCGGCGGACTGGAACGCAGCGAACCCGTGCCCGGCATCTGGGAATGGATGCCGCACCGCGAACCCGGCGACCACATCACCCTCAAGACCGTCGGCTACAGCCCCGCCAACCCCGCCCGCTTCGGCCTGCCGACCATCCTGGGCACCGTCGCCCGCTACGACGACACCACCGGCGCCCTGACCGCCCTGATGGACGGCGTGCTGCTCACCGCCCTGCGCACCGGCGCCGCCTCCGCCGTCGCCTCCCGCCTGCTGGCCCGCCCCGACAGCCACACCCTGGGACTGATCGGCACCGGCGCCCAGGCCGTCACCCAACTGCACGCCCTGTCCCTGGTACTGCCCCTGCAACGGGCCCTGGTGTGGGACACCGACCCCGCCCACCGGGAAAGCTTCGCCCGGCGCGCCGCGTTCACCGGCGTCAGCGTCGAGATCGCCGAGCCCGCCCGGATCGCCGCCGAGGCCGACGTCATCTCCACCGCCACCTCGGTAGCCGTCGGCCAGGGCCCGGTCCTGCCCGACACCGGCGTCCGCGAGCACCTGCACATCAACGCCGTCGGCGCGGACCTCGTCGGCAAGACGGAACTGCCGCTCGGCCTGCTCGAGCGGGCGTTCGTCACCGCCGACCACCCCGAGCAGGCGCTGCGCGAGGGCGAGTGCCAGCAACTCTCCGCCGACCGGCTCGGCCCGCAGCTGGCCCACCTGTGCGCCGACCCGGCGGCCGCCGCCGGCCGGCAGGACACCCTGAGCGTCTTCGACTCCACCGGCTTCGCCTTCGAGGACGCCCTGGCGATGGAAGTGTTCCTCGAGGCCGCCGCCGAACGGGACCTGGGCATCCGGGTGGGCATCGAACACCACCCCGGCGACGCCCTGGACCCCTACGCCCTCCAGCCCCTGCCCCTGCCCCTGGCCGCCCCCGCCCACTGACCCCCCCCTTTTTTCGGGACCCCCGCTCTTTTTCGAGACCCCCGCCCGGCCGGCCCGGCCCTCCTCCCGCCGGCCCCCATGCCCGGCCGGGCCGGGGCACCCACGACGCCCTCGCGAGGAGAGAGATGCCCCCCACCCCCCGGCCCACCACCGACGACGGCGGCCGTGAACTGCTCGCCTGGCTGCGCGAGATGCGCCACCACCACCCCGTCCACGAGGACGAATACGGTGCCTTCCACGTCTTCCGGCACGCCGACGTCCTCACCGTCGCCTCCGACCCCGGCGTCTACTCCTCCCAGCTCAGCCGGCTACGGCCCGGCTCCCAGGCGTTGAGCGAACAGATCCTGTCGGTCATCGACCCGCCGATGCACCGCACCCTGCGCCGCCTGGTCAGCCAGGCCTTCACCCCCCGCACCGTCGCCGACCTCGAACCACGCGTCACCGAACTGGCCGGGCAACTGCTCGACGCCGTCGACGGCGACACGTTCGACCTCGTCGCCGACTTCGCCTACCCGCTGCCCGTGATCGTGATCGCCGAACTCCTCGGCGTGCCGCCCGCCGACCGCACCCTGTTCCGCTCCTGGTCCGACCGGATGCTGCAGATGCAGGTCGCCGACCCGGCGGACATGCAGTTCGGCGACGACGCCGACGAGGACTACCAACGCCTCGTCAAAGAACCCATGCGCGCCATGCACGCCTACCTCCACGACCACGTCACCGACCGCCGCGCCCGCCCCGCGAACGACCTGATCTCCGCACTCGTCGCCGCCCGCGTGGAGGGCGAACGACTCACCGACGAGCAGATCGTCGAATTCGGGGCGCTGCTGCTGATGGCCGGCCACGTCTCCACCTCCATGCTGCTCGGCAACACCGTGCTGTGCCTGAAGGACCACCCCCGGGCCGAGGCCGCCGCCCGCGCCGACCGGTCCCTGATCCCCGCCCTGATCGAAGAAGTACTGCGGCTGCGGCCGCCGATCACCGTCATGGCCCGCGTCACCACCAAGGACACCGTCCTCGCCGGCACCACCATCCCCGCCGGACGCATGGTCGTGCCCTCCCTGCTGTCCGCCAACCACGACGAACAGGTCTTCACCGACCCCGACCACCTCGACCTCGCCCGCGAAGGCCGCCAGATCGCCTTCGGCCACGGCATCCACTACTGCCTGGGCGCCCCGCTCGCCCGCCTGGAGGGCCGCATCGCCCTGGAAGCCCTCTTCGACCGCTTCCCCGACTTCTCGCCCACCGACGGCGCAAAACTGCGCTACCACCGCGACGGACTGTTCGGCGTCAAGAACCTGCCGCTGACCGTACGGCGCGGCTGACACAGACAAGGGGGCCACCTGGTGCGCACCGTGCGAACCCTGCTGATCGACAACTACGACTCGTTCACCTACAACCTCTTCCAGATGCTGGCCGAGGTGAACGGCGCCGCTCCGCTCGTCGTCCGCAACGACGACACCCGCACCTGGCAGGCCCTGGCGCCGGGCGACTTCGACAACGTCGTCGTCTCACCCGGCCCCGGCCACCCCGCCACCGACACCGACCTGGGCCTCAGCCGCCGGGTGATCACCGAATGGGACCTGCCGCTGCTCGGGGTGTGCCTGGGCCACCAGGCCCTGTGCCTGCTCGCCGGCGCCGCCGTCGTCCACGCACCCGAACCCTTTCACGGCCGCACCAGCGACATCCGCCACGACGGGCAGGGCCTGTTCGCGAACATCCCCTCCCCGCTGACCGTGGTCCGCTACCACTCGCTGACCGTCCGGCAACTGCCCGCCGACCTGCGCGCCACCGCCCACACCGCCGACGGGCAGCTGATGGCCGTCGCCCACCGCCACCTGCCCCGCTTCGGCGTGCAGTTCCACCCCGAATCGATCAGCAGCGAACACGGCCACCGGATGCTCGCCAACTTCCGCGACCTGTCCCTGCGCGCGGCCGGCCACCGCCCCCCGCACACCGAACGCATACCCGCACCCGCACCCGCCCCCGCCCCCGCCCCCGCACCGGCACCGCCCGCGTCCGCGCCGGTGGGGGAGTACCGGCTGCATGTGCGCGAGGTCGCCTGCGTGCCCGACGCGGACGCCGCGTTCACCGCCCTGTTCGCCGACGCCCCGGCCCGGTTCTGGCTCGACAGCAGCCGCGTCGAGCCGGGCCTCGCCCGCTTCACCTTCCTCGGCGCCCCCGCCGGCCCGCTCGGCGAACAGATCACCTACGACGTCGCCGACCGGGCCGTGCGCGTCAAGGACGGTTCAGGCGGCGAGACCCGCCGGCCCGGCACCCTCTTCGACCACCTGGAACACGAACTGGCCGCCCGCGCCCTGCCCGCCACCGGCCTGCCCTTCGAGTTCAACCTCGGCTACGTCGGCTACCTCGGCTACGAGACCAAGGCCGACAGCGGCGGCGAGGACGCCCACCGCGGCGAACTGCCCGACGGCGCCTTCATGTTCGCCGACCGGATGCTCGCCCTCGACCACGAACAGGGCCGGGCCTGGCTCCTGGCACTGAGCAGCACCCGACGGCCCGCCACCGCACCCGCCGCCGAACGCTGGCTCACCGACGCCGCCCGGACCCTCGCCACCACCGCCCCCCGCCCGCCCTTCACCCTGCTGCCCGACGACCAACTGCCCGCCCTGGACGTCCACTACCGCCACAGCCTGCCCCGCTACCGGGAACTGGTCGAGGAATGCCGCCGCCTGATCACCGACGGCGAGACCTACGAGGTGTGCCTGACGAACATGCTCCGGGTGCCCGGCCGGATCGACCCGCTCACCGCCTACCGCGCCCTGCGCACCGTCAGCCCCGCCCCCTACGCCGCCTACCTGCAGTTCCCCGGGGCCACCGTGCTCAGCTCCTCACCCGAACGGTTCCTGCGCATCGGCGCGGACGGCTGGGCGGAGTCCAAACCCATCAAGGGCACCCGCCCCCGCGGCGCCGGCCCCGCCCAGGACGCCGCCGTCAAGGCCTCCCTCGCCGCGGCCGAGAAGGACCGCAGCGAGAACCTGATGATCGTCGACCTGGTCCGCAACGACCTCGGCCAGGTCTGCGACATCGGCTCCGTCCACGTACCGGGCCTGTTCGAGGTGGAGACCTACGCCACCGTCCACCAGCTCGTCAGCACGGTCCGCGGCCGCCTGGCGGCCGACGTCTCCCGCCCCCGCGCGGTACGGGCCGCCTTCCCCGGCGGGTCGATGACCGGCGCGCCCAAGGTCCGCACCATGCAGTTCATCGACCGGCTCGAGAAGGGCCCGCGCGGCGTGTACTCGGGCGCGCTGGGCTACTTCGCCCTCAGCGGCGCGGCCGACCTCAGCATCGTCATCCGCACCATCGTCGCCACCGAGGAGGCCGCCACCATCGGCGTGGGCGGCGCCGTCGTCGCCCTGTCCGACCCCGACGACGAGGTCCGCGAAATGCTCCTCAAGGCGCAGACCACCCTCGCCGCCCTGCGCCAGGCACACGCGGCCGCCACCGCCTCGGACCGTGAACTCCTGGCCGGCAGCCTGCGGTGACCCACCCACCGCCCCACCCCGCCACCGCAACCCCGGCTCACCCCCGGGGCGGCCGCGCGCGGTGCCGCCCGGCGGCCGACCCGGCGACGGGTCCGCTCGCGGACCGGGTGACGGACCCGGCGGCGGGGCCGGCGGCGGGCCGGGACGTGGGCCGGGACGTGGGCCCGGCGTGCCCGGCGACCGGCACGGCGGCGGGCCCGGACGTGGGCCCGGCGTGCCCGGCGACCGGCACGGTGGCGGGGCGGGGCGGGGGACGGTCAGTGCAGGGCGGTGAACATCCGCGCGCACAGCCGTTCCAGCTCCGCACCGTGCTCGCCCAGCACACCGCGCAGTTCGGCGAACAGGGCGGCGAACGTCTCCTCGTCGCCCCTCTCGACGGCCTGCCCCAGCCGCACCAGGCCGCGGCCCAGCGCCTGCCGCGCGGCCGGCGCGCCGGGGTTGGCGGCCTGGATGTCGAAATACACCTCCGGCGTCCCGCCGGCGATCCGGGCCAGCAGCGCCAGCATCGCCAGATGCGGCGGCGGGGCACTGTCCCGCAGCGCCCCCACGTCCACCGACAGCTCACCCAGGCCCAGCCCGAAGGCCAGCACCGCGGCATGCGTGGCGGCCTGCTGCGCGGCGGTCAGCTCGTCGTGCCGCCGCGCCGGCATCTCCACCACCCGGGCCCCCCACCCGGCCACCAGCTCCACCAGGGCCCGCACACCGGGCCCGTCGGTGACCACCACCGCCGCCACCGGCCGCCCCTGAAGACCCAGCGAGGGGGCGAACATCGGGTTCAGCCCCACCGCCTGCAGCCCCGGCGCCGCCTCACGCAGCCGCCCGGCGATCCGGCTCTTGACCGACAAGGTGTCCGCGAGCACCGCACCGGGCCGCATCACCCCCGCCAGCACCTCCACCGCCTCCCACGCCACCGGCTCCGGCACCGCCAGCACCACCACGTCCGCCGCCGCCAGCGCCGCGACCGCCTCCGGCCCCGGCCGCCGCACATCACCGGCCACCACCCGCACCCCGTCCGCCGCACCGGCCCCGGCCACGTCCAGCCAGGTCACCGCCACCCCCGAACGCACCAGCCAGTGGCTGAACATGCGGCCCACCGCACCGGCCCCGCCCACCACCACACAACGCCCGAACACCGAACCACCCCTCATCCGCGTTCCCGATCCCCCCGGTACGGAGGAAGAACCATGACCCCGCCCGCCATCCCCGCCGCCCCGCCCGCCACCGGGCCCGCCCCCGCCACCGACCCCCTCGACGCGCTGCGCGCCCGCCTGGACGCCGCGGACGCCGCCCTGCTGGACGCCGTCCGCACACGCCTGGACATCTGCCTGCGCATCGGCGAGTACAAGCGCCTCCACCAGGTGCCGATGATGCAGCCCCACCGGATCGCCCAGGTCCACGCCAACGCCGCCCGCTACGCCGCCGACCACGGCATCGACCCCGCCTTCCTGCGCACCCTGTACGACACGATCATCACCGAGACCTGCCGCCTCGAGGACGAGTGGATCGCCTCCGGCGGCGCCCCCGTCCCCACGCCCGTGCACGCGTCCGCGTCCGCGCGGGGGGCCGTGTCGTGACCGCCGCCGCACCCACCCTCGCCCAGGCGCTGGACGAGGCCACCGGGCAGCTGACCGGCGCCGGGATCACCGCCGACGCCGCCCGGGCCGACACCCGGCTGCTGGCCGCCCACGCCTGCCAGGTCGCCCCGGGGGACCTCGACACCTGCCTGGCCGGCCCGGTGCCGCCCCGGTTCTGGCACTACGTCCGGCGCCGTCTGACCCGCGAACCCGCCGAACGCATCGTCGGCCACGCCTACTTCATGGGCCACCGCTTCGACCTGGCCCCCGGCGTCTTCGTCCCCAAACCCGAGACCGAGGAGATCACCCGGGACGCCATCGCCCGCCTGGAGGCCCTCGTCCGCCGCGGCACCCCCGCACCCCTGGTCGTCGACCTGTGCGCCGGACCGGGCACCATGGCCGTCACCCTGGCCCGCCACGTACCGGCCGCCCGCGTCCTGGGCATCGAACTCTCCCAGGCCGCCGCCCGCGCCGCCCGGCGCAACGCCCGCGGCACCGGCGCCCGCATCGTGCAGGGCGACGCCCGCGACGCCTTCCCCGAACTGAGCGGCACCGTCGACCTCGTCGTCACCAACCCGCCCTACATCCCCATCGGACTGCGCACCTCCGCACCCGAAGTGCTCGAGCACGACCCGCCGCTGGCCCTGTGGGCCGGGGAGGAGGGCCTCGGCATGATCCGCGCCATGGAACGCACCGCGGCCCGGCTGCTGGCCCCCGGCGGCGTCCTGCTCCTCGAACACGGCTCCTACCAACTCGCCTCCGTGCCCGCCCTGTTCCGCGCAACCGGCCGCTGGAGCCACGCCTCGTCCCGTCCCACCTGCAACGACGGCTGCCTGACCGCCGTACGCAACCACACCTGCGCACCGCCCGCCTGACACGGCGTCACGGCACGGCCGGCCTGTCGGCAACGACCCTACGCCATTGACAAACCGACCGTGCCGTTTTTTTAATGTCGGGGTGGCGGACCCGGAACGAGAAGGGGCCTGCCGCACCGGAGACCACGACCACCGGTCCCGGACACGCCACGGCCCAGGGGGAAGACGAAACGCCATGGACATCGACATACTCGGCGCGCTGTCGGCGCGCGAGAACAACATCACCGTCACACCCACCGCGCCCAAACCACGTCAGGTCCTCGCCCTGCTGGCGCTCAACGCGGGCCAGGTGGTGCCGATGTCCGCCCTCAGCGAGGAACTGTGGGGCCCCACACCGCCGCGCAGCGCCCGCACCACCGTGCAGACCTACATCCTCCAGCTGCGCGAACTGATCACCCGCGCCCTCGGCCACGGGAACACCGGCCGCACCGCCAAGGACGTCCTGACCACCGGACCCGGCGGCTACCGCCTCGACGTGGGCGGCGGCACCCTGGACTTCCGCGAGTTCGAACGCCGGGCCGGCGCCGGCTACCGGGCCATGGACGCCGGCGACTACCCCGGCGCCGCGAAACGGCTGCGCGACGCCCTGTCCCTGTGGACCGGCTCCGCACTGGCCGACGTACCCGCCGGCGCCCGCCTCACCCTGGAGGCCAGGCGCCTCGAAGAGGCCCGCCTGTGCGCCCTGGACCAGCGCATCGAGGCCGACCTGCGCCTGGGCCGCCACCGCGAACTGCTCGCCGAACTGACCGTCCTGGTCGGCCGCCACCGCCTCCACGAGAGCCTGCACGGCCAGTTCATGCTCGCCCTGCACCGCTCCGGCCGCCGCGGCGAGGCCTTGAGCGTCTACCAGCGCCTGCGCACCACCCTCGTCACCGAACTGGGCCTGGAACCCTCCGCCCAGCTCAGCCGGCTCCAGCGCTCCCTGCTCACCGCCGGCCCCGAAACCCCCGTACCCCCCGCCCCGGCCGCAGCGGCCGCCGGGCACAGGGACGGACGGCCCGCCGGGCACCGGCCCGCCGCCACGGCCGGCTGACCGGGCCGGCCGGCCGACATGAGCCCCGCCCCCGAGCCCTGGCTCCTGCGAGGGACACCTCATCCTTTCTCCCTAGCCGCACACGGTGAATCACCCCCCGCCCCGCACGAGCCGGCACCGCCTTATTGGCCCCTGGGGGCGATGTTTCCACCGCGGCCCGAACGGCAGGATTCGTCCGTGACGAACCCGACGAAGGAAAACGGGACTTCCGGCATACCCGCACAGCGGCGGACCGCATTTCTCGAACTGATGCTGCTCTCCCGGGAATGCGACCGCAGATCGGGCATCGTGCTGCGCCAGGGCGAGGCCTGGTTCCACATTTCCTCCGCAGGCCACGAGGCACTCGCCGCCCTGTGCGAACTGCTGGAACCCGACGACCTGCTCTTCCCCCACTACCGCGACCGGGCATTGATGCTGGCCCGCGGAATGGACCCGGAAGCACAGGCCCGCGACCTCATGGCCAAGGAGAAGTCCCATTCCGCCGGCCGTAATATGAGCGCCCATTTCGGCCACCGCCCCGGAAACGTCTTCTCCATCGCCAGCCCCACCGGAAGCCAGTGCCTCCCGGCGGCCGGCGCCGCCTGGGCCGCCCGGCTCAGGGGCAGCACCCAGGCGGTCGTCTGCTCCATCGGCGACGCCTCCACCCGGCAGGGCGAATTCTTCGAAGCGCTCGCCTTCGCCGTCGAACGGGCGCTGCCCGTCGTCTTCCTCGTCGCCGACAACGGCTATGGCATCTCCACCCCCACCGACACCATGTCGCCCCACGCGCTCGGCCTCCTGCCGCCCGGCCGCACCACCGTCGTCGACGGCGCCGACCCCGACGCCGTCCACACCGCCTCCGCCGCCGCCCTGGCCGCCGCCCGCGCCGGCGAAGGCCCCACCGTCCTGTGGTGCCGCCTGGACCGGCTGGAGTCCCACACCTCCTCCGACGACCACCGCGTCTACCGCAGCGCCGCCGACCTCGCCGCCCTGCGCGACCCCATCGACCTCTTCGCCGCCCGCCTCACCGCGGAAGGCGTCCTCGAGGACGGCCGGCTCGAGGACATCCGCGCCCGCCTCGCCCGCGAGATCGAGGACGTCTACGACCGCGTCGCCACCGAACCCACCGCCGACCCCCGGCACATCACCGACCACCTCTACGCCCCCCGCCCCGCCACCACCCCCACCACCGCCGCCGCGGACACGGGCACGGGTGGGGATGGGGGTGCGGGGCGGGAGGTCACCGTCGCGCCGTGCGGGGGGACCATGGTCGCCGCCGTCAACCGGGCCCTGGCCACCGGACTGGCCCGCCACCGCGAACTGGTCCTGTTCGGCGAGGACATCGACGACCCCAAGGGCGGCGTGTTCGGCTTCACCAAAGGACTCGGCCCCGCCGCCGGACCCCGGATGACCAACGCCCCCCTCGCGGAGGCCACCATCGTCGGCGCCGCCGTCGGACTGGCCGCCGCCGGCATGCGGCCCGTCGTGGAACTGCAGTTCGTCGACTTCGCAGGCCCCGCCTGGAACCAGATCGCCGCCCAGCTGACCACCCTGCGCTGGCGCACCGCCTCCGCCTGGCAGTGCCCCGTCGTCATCTACGCCCCCTGGGGCGGCTACCTGCCCGGCGGCGGCATCTGGCACAGCCAGAGCAACGAGAGCCTCTTCACCCACCTGCCCGGACTGCGCGTCGTCGTCCCCTCCACCCCCGAGGACACCGAGGCCGCCTTCCTCGAATCCTTCACCGCCGACGACCCCACCCTGATCCTGCTGCCCAAACACCTCATGCGCCGCCGCCAGGAACCGGCCGCCCGCCCCGCCCCCGCCCACGGCGCCCGCACCCTGCGCACCGGCACCGACGTCACCATCGCCACCTGGGGCAACGGCACCGAACTGGCCACCGAGGCAGCCGACACCCTCGCCGCCGACGGCATCACCGCCGACGTCCTCGACCTGCGCTGGCTCGTCCCCCTGGACCGCGCCGCCGTCGCCGACTCCCTGCGCGCAACCGGACGCCTCGTCGTCGTCCAGGAGGACAACCGCACCAGCAGCTACGGCGCCGGCCTCATCAGCGAACTGCTCTGCGCCGACGACGACTTCTACTCCCTGCTCGCCCCACCGCGCCTGGTGACCCGCGACGACGTGCACGTCCCCTTCCACCCCGACCTCGAACGCGCGGTCCTGCCCACCGCGCACGACGTGGTCGCGGCCGTCCGATCCACTCTCGCCTGAGGCATGACGAAGGAACCGCAGATGACCAGCCAGTCCGTGCTGTCCGTCCCGCGTCTCGGCGAGGGGATCGTCGAGGTGCGCATCGTCCGGCTCCTCAAGCAGCCCGGCGACACGGTCGCCAAGGACGAGGTCGTCTACGAGATGGAACACGACAAGGCAGCCGTCGAGATCGAATCCCCGACCGCCGGCACCCTGGACACCTGGCTCGTCGCCGAGGGCGACACCGTCGCGATCGGCGCCCCCGTCGCCCGCATCACCCCCGCACCCGCGCAACCCGCACCCCCGACCCGAACCGAAGCCGCATCCGCATCCGCATCCGCAGCCGGATCCGCATCCGGGTCGGGGCCGGCGGCCGAGCCCGCCGCCGGAGCGTCCGCGCACGGCGTCCCCGGCCGGCCGCAGCCCGCCGGAACGCGCCGCATACCGCCCCGCACCCGCGCCCACGCCCGCCGCCTGGGCATCGACGAGGCCACCCTGCCCTCCATCCCCGCCGCCGGCACCAGCCTCATGCCCGCCGACCTCGAACGCCACCTCGCCGCGACCACTACGACACCCCCGCACGAGACCGCGCCCGCCCCGGACACCGCGGCCACCCCGCACGAGACCGCGCCCGCCCCGCCCGCCCCGGGCACCACGGACACGGGGGAGGCCGTGCAGGGCGTGGGGCCGGCCGGCGGCGGGTTCGTGGACGTCGAACAGTCGCGGCGGCAGCGCGAGTTGAACCGGGCCCTGCGGGCCTCGCGGGACGCGGTGGTGCCCGCCGCCGTGGCCGCCGTCGTCGCCGAGGACGTCCTGGAACGGGCGAGGCGCGCGCACCAGGGCGCCGGGTTCGCCACCGTCTTCCAGGCCTTCGCCCACATCGCCGCGCACACCGCCGCCACCGCCCCGGCCCTGCGCTCACGCCGCCTGGACGAGAGGCGGCTGCGCGTCCACGACCACGTCGACCTCGGCATCGCCTGCGCCACCGACGACGGCGACCTCACCACAGCGGTGGTGCGCGCCGCCGACACCCTGGACCCGGCCACGTTCGACGAGCGCTACGCGCAGGCCGTCGAGGACGCTCTCGCCGGCACCTCCCGGGCCGACTCGCGCGTCACCCTGATCCTCTCCCACCTCGGCGGCACGGGCGCGACGCTGGCCGTGCCGGTCGTCGTACCGCCCGCCGTGGCCACCCTGTTCCTCGGCGCCGTCGAGGACACCGGCACCACCCCC
Source organism: Streptomyces pristinaespiralis (assembly GCF_001278075.1). GTDB lineage: Bacteria > Actinomycetota > Actinomycetes > Streptomycetales > Streptomycetaceae > Streptomyces > Streptomyces pristinaespiralis. The sequence continues at coordinate 8,143,613 of NZ_CP011340.1, forward strand.
GTACGGCGCATGGTCCTGGCCTTCGACCACACCGTGCTCAACGGCAGCGACGCGGCCGCCTACCTCGACGCCCTGCACGACGCGCTGGTCCGTGCCGCCGCCCCGGCCCGGCCGGACACCCCCGCCGCGGCACGGCCGGCCGCCGACCGGGCGGAGGTGACCGACCGGCTCACCGCCCTCGCCGCCGGCATCCTCGGACACCCCGTCGACGCCGAACGGCCCCTGGGCGAACAGGGCCTGGACTCCGCACGCGCCCTGCGCCTGGTCCGCGACATCCGCACCGCCTTCGGCACCGACCTGCCCGCCACCGCCGTCTGGCGCCACCCCACCCTGCGCGCCCTGGCCGCCGTGCTCCCGGCCCCCACCGGCACCACCCCCGAACCGGCCCCCGAACCGGCCCCCGTACCGGCCCCCGTACCGGCCCCCGTACCGGCCCCCGTACCGGCCCCCGTACCGGGCCCGGTGCAGGCGGCCGTACCGGCCCCCGGGCCCGCCCCGGCGGACACGGTGCACGGTCCGGCGGGCGGGGACGACGACGTCGCCGTCATCGGGATGGCCGTACGGGTGCCCGGCGCCGACGACGTCGACGCCTTCTGGTCGCTGCTCGCCGCCGGCGAGTGCCGGATCGACGACGTGCCGCCCGGCCGCCTCGCCGGAGCCGTGCCCGAAGGACTGCGCGCCGCGCTGCTGGAGGGGACCGACCTCTTCGACGCCGCGTTCTTCGACATGACACCCCGCCAGGCCGCCTCCATGGACCCCCAGCAGCGGGCCCTGCTCGAACTGAGCTGGCACGCCCTCGAGCACGCCGGCCTCGACCCCGACTCCCTCGCCGGGACCGGCGTCGGCGTCTACGCCGCCGCCTGCAGCTACGACTACCGCGAACAGCTGGTCCAGCACGAGACGGCCGCCGACGGCTACGCCACCACCGGGACCTTCCCCGCCTTCCTCGCCAACCGCGTCTCCCACCTCTACGACTTCACCGGCCCCAGCATCACCCTCGACACCGCCTGCTCGGGCGCCCTGACCGCGCTCACGCTCGCCGACGCCGCGATCCGCGCCGGCACCTGCGAGATCGCCCTGGCCGGGGCCGCGAACCTGATCAGCAACGGCTTCAACGCCCGCGCCTACCGCACCGCCGGAATGCTCTCCCCGAACGGCACCAGCAAAGTCTTCGACCAGGGCGCCGACGGCTTCGTCCGCGGCGAGGGCGCCGGCTGGATCGTGCTGAAGTCACTGCGCCGCGCCGTCGCCGACGGCGACCCGGTCCTGGCCGTCGTCCGCGCCGGCGCCGTCAACCACGGCGGGCGGGCGGCCTCACTGACCGCCCCCAGCCCCAAGGCCCAGAGCGACCTGATCCGCGGCGCGCTCCGCACGGCCGGCCTCGGCGCCGCCGACCTCGGCTTCCTCGAGGCGCACGGCACCGGCACCCCGCTGGGCGACCCGATCGAACTCGACGCCGTGCGCGAGGTGTTCGCCCACGACCCGCAGGGCATGCCCCGGCGGGCCGCCGGACCCGGGGGCCGGTTGTGGGTCGGCTCGGCCAAGGCCAACATCGGCCACCTCGAAGGCGCCTCGGGACTCGCCGGACTCGTCAAGGCCGTCCAGGTGCTGCGCCACGAACTCATCCCCGCCACCCCCGGCTTCACCCGCCTCAACCCGCACATCGCCCTCGAGGACACCCCCCTCGCCGTCGCGGAGCACGCGGTGCCCTGGCCCGCGGAGCCCGGCCGGCCACGCCGGGCGGCGGTCAGCGCGTTCGGATTCGGCGGCAGCAACGCCCACGTCGTCCTGGAAGAAGCACCCCCGGCCACCCGCCCCGCCCGCCCCGGCGACCCCGGCGCCGCACCGCGGAACGCCCCGCAGACCGTGCCGCTGTCGGCCGCCACCCCCACCGCCCTGGCCCGGCTCGCCGACAGCATCGCCCGCCTGGCCGCACGCGAGGACGCACCCCCGCTCGACGCCCTGGCCTGGACCCTGCAGAGCGGCCGCCGCCACTTCGCCCACCGGGCCGCCTTCACCGTCACCGACCTCGCCCAACTCGCCGAACAGGCCCACCGCTTCGCCGCCGACGGCCACCGACCCCGCCCCGCCGACCCCCGGCTGCGCGACTGGCTCGACGGCAGCGACCTCACCCCGGCCGACTGGGCGGCCCTGCGCCCCGACGGCCCGGCGCCCCGCCGCGTCCCGCTGGTGCCCTACCCCTTCGAGCGGCAGTCCTACTGGCTGCCCACCCCCGTACCCCGGCCCGCCGCACCTGCCGCACCTGCCGCGCAGCCCGGCGCCGGCCCCGACGACGCGCCCGGCCGGCCCCGCTACACCCTCCACGACGGGCACCCGCTGACCCGCCACCGCGTCGGCGGCCGCACCGTGCTGCCCGGCGCCGCCCTCATCGACGCCCTCGCCGACGGCGGACCCGTCGCCCTGAGCCGCCTGCGGCTGCTGCGGCCCGTCCCCGTACCGGCCGGCAGCGCCGTCCACCTGACCTGCCGCACCACCCCCGACGGCGCCACCACGCGCCTGCACCTGGAGCACGACGGCGGGATCTGCGCCACCGCCGTCCCCGCCGCCGCGCCCGCCGCCGCCCCCCGCCCGGCCGACCTCGCCGACGGGCCCGGCCACGACGTCGACCTCGACGCCGTCCTGGCCCGCAACACCGTCGAGGTGGGCCCCGTCTACCGGCTGCTGCACGAGGTCCGCCGCACCGGCGCCCGCGTCAGCGCCCGGATCACCGCCCCCGCCGACACCGACCCGCGCACCCGCCGCGTGGCCTGGCTGGACGCCGCCCTGCAGGCCTCCTGCGCCCTCCTGGACGGCGAGGGACCCCGCGTGGCGGCCGCCGCCGACCACATCGAGTGGAGCGGCCGCATCCCGCCCACCGCCCAGCTCACCGTCCACCGGGTCGCCGCCGGCCCCACCCACGCGGTCCTCGACCTCCAGGCCACCGACCCCGACGGCACCCCCGTCCTGCGGGTCACCGGACTGCGCCTGCACCCGGCCGCCCCCCACCCCGCCGGCACGGCGGCAGCGGGCGCCTCCGACCGGGCTGCGGCCACCCGCGAGGCGACCCCGGCCGGCAGCGAACTCCCCGACGCCGCCCACGAGCAGGCCGTCGCCGACGCCGTCGCCTCCCTGCGCGTCCTGGTACCCGAGTGGGACACCCCCGCACCACCTGCCGCCGTGTCCGCCACGCCTGTTCCCGCACCGCAGCCGTCCGCGCCGGGTGTGCCCGACGGGGACGGGGTACGCCTCCTTTCCCCCCAGTGGATGCCGGAACCGTCCGCCGCGCCGGACGAGGACCCCGGCGGCCCCCTCCTCCTCGTCCACGACGACACCAGCGCCCCCCTCGCCGACCTCGCCGACCCCGGTGCCGGGGGAGGGGCCGTGCGGTGCGCCCTGAGCGGCGGGCGGCTCGACGCGGACGCCTTCACACGGGCCCTGCACCACGCCGGCGGCCGGCCGCCGCGCATCGCGCTGCTGGTCGACGGCTCGTCCTGGAGCGAGGACCGTGCCGGCGCGCTCGCCCTGCGCGGCTGGCTCGAAGCACTGCTGACGGTGGGCCAGGTCCTGGCCCGCCACAACAGCCCGGCACAGGTCACCCTGGTCACCACCCGCCTCGCCGCACCCGTGTCCGGCGCCCCGCAACCGGGCGCCGCCCTGCAGGGCGCCCTGCTGGGAGCACTGCGCACCCTGCCGCGCGAAGCCGGACACCTCACCTGCGCGGCCGTCGACCTGGACACCGCGCCCACCCCCGGCGACCTGGCCGCGGCGTTGCGCGAACCGTGCGCGGACACCGTCGCGCTGACCGCCCTGCGCGACGGCCGGCGACTGCGCCAGGTCTACACCGAGCAGGCCCCGCCCGCCGCCACGCGGAGGGAAGGTTTCGTCCACGGCGGCAGCTACGTCCTGTTCGGCGGCACCGGCGGCATCGGCGCCGCCGTCGCCCGCCACCTGGCCGCCCACTACGGCGCCCGCCTGCTCCTCGTCGGCCGCTCACCGGCCGGCGAGGACACCCGCGCCCTGCTCGCCGAACTCACCGCGCAAGGCGGCCACGCCCGCTACCGCAGCGCCGACATCACCCGCGACGACGACATCGCACGCGTCCTCGCCGACTGCCACGACGCCTACGGCCGCCTCGACGGCATCGTGCACAGCATCGGCTCCGTCAGCGCCGCCCCCCTGCACGAACTGACCGCCCACGACCTCGACGAGGTCCTGGCGACCAAGGTGCACGCGGTCCTCACGCTCGCCCGCGCCCTGCGCGCACACCAGCAGACCCCCGGCACGCCGCCCTGCGCGCTCGTCCTGTTCTCCTCCGTCGCCGGCCTCTTCGGCAGCGCCGGCGGCCTCAACTACGCCGCCGCCAACGCCTTCCTCGGCCACTACGCCGCCGCCACCGACCACGCCGGACCGACCGTCCGCGCCTTCGACTGGGGCCTGTGGCGCGACACCGGCCTCGCCCGCCGCTACAGCGCCCACGTCCGGCGCGAGTACCCCGGCCTCACCGACTTCGACCCGGAAAGGGGAGTGGCCGCCTTGGAAGCGGGCATGTCCGGCAACCGACCTCAGATCGTCGCCGTCGCCGGCGACCCGCAACCGCTGCGCCCGCTCACCGCACCCCCCGCCACCCCCGCGTCCGCCACCCCCGCGTCCGCGTCCGTGTCCGCGGTGTCCGGGCCGGCGGACAACGTCACGGCGGCCGCCGACGACGCCGCCCACCGGCTCGAGGACTACGCCGGCGGGGCGCTCGCCCACCGGATGAGCGAACTGGGCCTCACCCCGGCGCTCGCCGCCGACCCCGCCACCACCGTCCACAGCGCCGCCCAGCTGCTGGCGGCCGTGCCCGAGCACCGGCTGCTGCTGGCCGCGGTCCTCGACCTCCTCGCCGGCCGCCACCGCGCCGGCCGGCCGGTGCCCCGACCCGCCGAACTCGCCCGCACCCGCCGGGCGCTGCTCGCCGACCACCCCGACCTGGCCGGCCACCTCACCCTCCTGGACCGTGCCCTGGAGTCCTACGGGCCGGTGCTGCGCGGCGAGGTGCCCGCCACCGCCGTCCTGTTCCCCGGCGGCGACCTCGGCCCCGTCAGCGCCGTCTACAGCGGCAACCGGCTCTTCGACCCGGTCAACACCGCCGCCGCCCACGCCCTGGCCGACGCCGCCCGCACCGTGCCCGCCGGCGCCCGCATCCTGGAGATCGGCGCCGGCGTGGGCGGCACCACCGCCGCCGCCCTCGACGCCCTCGACGCCCGCGGCGTCACCCGCTTCGACTACGTGTACACGGACCTGTCACCGGCCTTCCTGCAGCACGGCCGCCGCCGCTTCGGCGACCGGATCACCCCCCGGCTGCTGGACATCGAGAAGAACCCCGGCACCCAGGGACTCGCCGAGCACACCTTCGACCTCGTCGTGGCGAGCAACGTCCTGCACGCCACCCGCGACCTGTCCCGCACCCTCGCCCACATCGAGGAACTCCTCGCCCCCGGCGGGCGGCTGCTGCTCGTCGAGATGGTCGCCCCGGCCGCCGTCTACACCCTCACCTTCGGCCTCACCGACGGCTGGTGGCGCTACGTCGACACCGACCGGCGCATGCCCCACGGCCCGCTGCTGGACGTGGCACGCTGGCGCTCGCTGCTCACGGCCCGCGGCTGGAGCCTGACCGACACCGACCACCTGCGCGACGCGCCCGGCTGCGTCGCCCTGCTCACCTGCCGGCCGCCCGCCGCCGGCGCCGACCGCACCGAGGAGATCGCCGAAGGACTGCGCCGGATCGTGCGCGACCTGCTCGGCGACCCGTCGGCCACCGTCCCCGGCTATCTGCCCTGGCAGGAACTGGGCATCGACTCGCTCCTCAACATGGAACTGGTCCAGGCCGTCTCCCGCAGCCACGGCCCGCTGACCGCGACCGCCCTGTTCGAGCACCGCACCGTCGACGACCTCGCCCGGATGCTCGCCCGCCGCACCGCCCCGGACACCCCCACACACCACACCCCCAACCGCCCCGGCACCCACCCCGGCGACGACACCCGGCGCGACGACACCCGGCGCGGCGAGGACACCGCCGGGACGGTGGCACAGCTGCTGGCGCTGGTCGCCGAACTCACCGCCCAGGACCCGGCCCTGCTCGACGCGGACAGCGACTTCCCCGCCCTGGGCGTCGACTCGCTGCTCCACGAGGAACTCACCCAGCGGCTGCGCGAGATGTTCCCCGACCGGCCGGTGCCCGCCACCCTGATCTTCGAACACCCCACCCCCCGCGCCCTGGCCCGCCACCTCGCCCCCACACCCACCGCCCCCGCCGCACCGCCTGCCGGGAGCCGTGCCACCGCGCCCCCCGCGCCCCCCGCGCCGCCGGCCGCCGCAGGCGTGAGCGCCCCGGCCCGCCTGCCCGCCGCCCCGCTCACCGCCGCCCCCGCCGCCGTACCGCCCGCGCCGCCGGCCGGTGCGCCGGCCGCCGCGCCCGGCGCGGCGATCGCCGTGGTCGGCCTCGCCGGCCGCTACCCGGGCGCCCAGGACCTCGACGCCTTCTGGGAACTGCTCAGTTCGGGCCGCACCCCGGTCCGCGAAGTGCCCGCGGAACGCTGGGACTGGCGCACCGCCCGCACCGCAGGCGGCGGCTACGCCCGCTACGGCTGCTTCCTCGACGACATCGACACCTTCGATGCGGCCCTGTTCCGCATCACCCCCAGGGACGCGGCCCTGATGGACCCGCAGGAGCGGCTGTTCCTGGAAGTGGCCCGTGAGGCGTTCGAGCACGCCGGCTACGCCCGCCCCTCCCTGACAGGTCATCACGGCGGGCCGCGGGTGGGCGTGTTCGCCGGGGTCACCGCCAACAGCCACCTCCTCGCCCAGCACGACGCCCGCACCGCCGGCGCCGACAACCCCGAATACGCGGTCACCGCCGCCGCGTCCGTCGCCAACCGCGTCTCCCACGCCTTCGACCTCAGCGGCCCGAGCCTGAGCGTCGACACCATGTGCTCCTCCTCGCTGACCGCGCTGCACCTGGCGTGCCGGGCCCTGCGCGACGGCGAGGCCGACCTCGCCCTGGCCGGGGGAGTCAACCTCTACCTGCACCCCGACCGGTTCGCCGGCCTGTGCGCGCTCGGCATGCCCTCCAGAGGCGACCGCACCCGCAGCTTCGGCGCCGGCGGCGACGGCTTCGTCCCCGGCGAAGGCGCCGGCGCCGTCGTCCTCAAACGCCTGGACCGCGCCGAGGCGGACGGCGACACCATCCACGCCGTCATCCGCGGCACCGGCCTCAACCACGGCGGCGGCACCGGCGGCTACACCGTCCCCAACCCGCGCGCCCAGGCCGCCCTCATCGACGCCACCCTCAAGGACGCCGGCCTCGAGGCCGCCGGCATCGGCTACCTCGAGGCCCACGGCACCGGCACCGAACTCGGCGACCCCGTCGAACTGCGCGCCCTGGCCCTGGCCTTCGAAGACAGCCGGCCCGCCCGGGAACCGCTGCGCATCGGCTCGGTCAAGTCGAACATCGGCCACACGGAGGCCGCCGCCGGCATCGCCGGACTGACCAAGGCGATCCTCCAACTGCGCCACCACCGCTTCGTGCCCACCATCGGCGCCGACCGGCTCAACCCGAAACTCGACCTGGACAACACCCCCCTGCACATCCAGCGGGCCACCGAACCCTGGAGCGGTGACCGGCCGCGCCGCTGCGCCGTCAGCTCCTTCGGCGCGGGCGGCGCGGGCGCCCACGCCGTCCTGGAGGAGTACCGGATGCCGCCGCCCGCCGGCACCGGCGCACCCCTACCGGTGCTCGTGCCGCTCGCCGCGCCGGACGCCGACCGGCTGCGCACCGTCGCCCGCCGCCTCGCCGACACCGTCGACGACGCCACCGCGACCCTCGCCGACATCGCCCACACCCTGGCCACCGGCCGCGACCCGGGACCGCACCGCGCCGCCGTCACCGCCCACGACCACGCCGAACTGCGCGCCGCGCTGCGCGCCCTGGCCGAGGACACCCCCCACCCCGCCCTCACCACCGCCGACCACCCCGGCCCCGACACCGGTGACCACCCGCACGCTCACGACGACGACGACGGCGGGCGCGGCGCCGCGCGGGCCTGGGTCGCCCACGGCACCTACCGGGCCCCCACCGGCCCGGCACGACGGGTGCCGCTGCCGCCCACCCCCTTCGCCCGCATCCCCTGCACCGTGCCCGGCGCCGGCCGGCCGGCAGCCGAGCGGCCCTCCCACATGCCGCTCACCGACACCGTCCGCGTGCCCGCCGCCCGCACCGTCACCGCCCGCCTCGGCGGCGCCTCCCGCTGGGTGCGCGACCACATCGTCGACGAACAGATGCTGCTGCCCGGCGCGTTCCACCCCGAACTCGTCCACGAAGCGCTGATCGCCGCCGACGAGAACCCCTACCGCACCGACATCCGCGACCTCGCCTGGCCCCGGCCCGCCACCGGGCTGCCCATGACCGTCACCACCCACCTCGAGGAACCCGACACCCACGGCACCCGCCGCTTCACCACCACCGTCGCCGGCACCCTCGTCGCCCAGGGCACCACCCACCCCCGGCCCGCCGACGGCGCCGGCGCCCCCCTGCGCCCCCACCTCGTCTACCGGCCCGCCGACCTCGACGCCCGCCTCGACGGCCACGACACCGGCACCGACGCCTTCTACCAGGCCTTCACCACCCACGGGTTCACCTACGGGCCGCTCTACCGCACGGTGCGGCGCACCGCCGTGCACGGCGAGGAGACCACCGCCGAACTGCGCCTGCCACCGGGCGAGGACACGGACGGACGCCATGTGCTGCACCCCGCCCTCCTCGACGGCGCCTGCCAGAGCGCCGCGTACCTGCTGCTCACCGAGACGCCCGCACCCCGCAGGCTGCGGCCCCTGACCATCGGCCGGCTCACCGTCCACCGACCCGCCACCACCGGCGCCTACGTCCACACACGCCGCGTCAGGCGCGACGAGACCGCCGGCGTCCACGTCTTCGACCTGTGCCTCATCGACCCCGACAACGGCGAGGTCCTCGCCGAGATCGACGGCTTCCGCATCCGCGTGGACACCACCGCAGTGCCTGCCGCCCTCACCGCACACCCCGAACCGGCCACCGCACCCGCCCACCCGGCCGACGTGCCGCTGGCCGGCTACCGCCTGGGCTGGCACACCGCCCCCATCGGCGACGACACCCGCGCCGGCACCGACGGCCCGCTGTGGCTGATCGGCGACGGCTCCGGCACCCTCGCCGCCCACGCCCCCGGCCACATCCCGGCCGCCGCCCTGCTCGAACCCGGCCCCGGCCTCGACGAGCAGCAGCTCGAGCGGACAGCGGCCCGCACCGGCACCCCGGCCACCGTCCTCATCGACCTCACCCACCTCACCGACCCGCACCACCCCGGGCTCGGCACCACCCCCCTGCGCCTCGAACAGACCCCGGCCGCCTGGGAACACTTCACCACCACCGCACTCACCCCCCTGTTCACCCTGCTGCGCACCCTCGTACGCAGCCGCGCCCTGGACGGCGCCCGCATCCTGCTGGTGACCCGCACCGCACCCGACGGGCACCTCACCCCCCTTGTGCGCGCCCTGCACAGCCTGATGCGCACCGCCGCGGGAGAGACCGGCCGGTTCACCCTGCGCCTGGCCACCCTCGACGCCGCCTGGGCGCTGGCGGACCCCGACGCCGCCCGCACCGCCCTCCTCGCGGAGACCGCCGCCGACGACGCCGACTGGACCCGCCTGGGCCCCGCCGGCCGGCGCCGCACCGCCGTCCTCACCCGCACCCCCGAACCGGCCCCCGGCACCGCCGGCACTCTCCTCGACGGGGCCGGCACCTACCTGATCACCGGCGGACTGGGCGGACTGGGACGGCACATCGCCGCCGGCATCCTGCACCGTGCCCCCACCGCACGCCTCGTCCTGATCGGCCGCTCGGAACCGGACGACGCCGCCCTCGAGACCCTGCGCCGCGCCGCCGCCGGCGACGACCGGATCATCTACCGCCGCTGCGACGCCACCGACCCCCGACAGGTCGCCGACCTCGCCACCCACCTCGCCGACAGCCGCATCCGCCTGCACGGCGTCGTCCACGCCGCCGGAGTACTGCGCGACCAGTTCCTGCGCGGCAAGACCCCCGAAGCCGTCCAGGCCGTGTGCCGCAGCAAGATACTCGGCGCGCTCCACCTCGACGCCGCCCTCGCCGACCACCCGCTGGACTTCTTCGTCCTCGCCTCCTCCCTCGCCTCCCTCGTCGGCAACCAGGGCCAGAGCGACTACGCCTTCGCCAACGGCTTCCTCGACCAGTTCGCCCACCAGCGCGCCCGCTGGGCCGCACGCGGCCTGCGCCCCGGCCGCACCCTGACCGTCGGCTGGCCGGTCCTCGCCGACGCGGGCACGGCCCCCGCCCCCGACACCCTGCGCTACCTCGAACAGACCTACGGCCTCGCACCGGTCGCCACCCGCGACGCGGTGGCGGCCCTGTGGCCCCGCCTCACCGCCGCCACCACCCCCGACACCGCCTACATCGCCCTCGTCGCCGGCGACCACACCGTCTGGGACCGGGCCCTGCCCACCACCACCACCGTCATCGAGACGGCCCCCACCGCGCCCGCACCGGCACCCGCGCCCGCCGCCCCCGCCGCCACCCCCGCACAGGACACCGCCCCCGCACGGGCCGCCCTGCGCTGGCTGGGCGAACGCGTCGCCGAGGCCGTCGGGGTACGGCCGGAGACGATCGACCCGCAGGCCCCGCTCACCGACTACGGCGTCGACTCCATCTCCCTGATGCGCCTCAGCCGCATGCTCGAGGACGACCTGGGCCGCATCCCCCTGTCTGTCCTGCTCGACAGTGCCACCCTGCAAGAACTGACCGACCGTCTGCTCGCCGACATGGGCCCGCAGCTGACCGCCGCCGTCACCGCGGCCACCACCCCTGCCGCCGGCCCGGTGCCGGCCACCGCGGCCACGCCGGACGCCACCACCGCTGCCGCGCCTGTCACGGCGGCCGGCCCGCACACACCCGCGACCGCGACCGTGCCCGTGCCTGTGGAAGCGGGCGTCGACGACGACCGGACCGCCGTACTGCCCGACCGGCTGGCGGGGATGTGGGCCGCCGACCAGGGCGCCGCGCCCCACGCCCCGTACAACATCAGCCTGGCGTGGCGGCTGCCCGCCACCGCCGACCGCGAGGCCCTGCGGGACGCCGTCGCCGCCCTGGTGCGCCGGCACCCGGTGCTCGGCTGCCGCGTACGGCCCCACGACGGCGCCCCCGCCTTCCTCCCCGCCCCTGACACCACCGCCCTCGCCACCCGCATCGTCGCCGAGGACACCATCGGCCAGGCCGTCAGGGACGAGGCGGACCGGCGGATCGACACCTCCGCAGGACCGTTGCTGCGTGCCGTCCTGTGGGAGCCGCAGGACGGCGGCCAGGGCCCCGTCCTGCAGCTGACCACCCATCACATCGCCGTCGACGGACGCTCCGCCGAACTGCTGCGCGACGACCTCGCCGCCCTGTACACCGCCGCCGCGCACGGCGGCCCCGCCCCGGCGCCCGCCGCCCCCTTCGCCCGTGCGCTGCGCCGCGAGCAGGAGACCGGCGCACCCGGCGCCCTCCAGGAGGACGAGCGGTACTGGACCCAGCGGCTGGCCGGCGCCGCGCCGCAGGGCGTGCTGTTCCCCGGCGGCGGCGGGCGGGCCGGGGCCGCGGGAGGCCACCGCGAGTACCGGATGCCGCCCGCCCTGTCGCAGCACCTCGCCCAGGTCGCGCAGAGCGCCGGCGTGCCGCCGTTCACCGTGCTGCTCGCCGCGTTCGCCGCCGCGCTGTCCCGGGCCACCGGGCACCGCTCGTTCCTCGTCGCCGTCCCCACCTACGGGCGCACCTCGCGCGAGGAGGAGACAAGCGTCGGCTGCTTCGTCAGCACCGTGCCGCTGCGGATCGACCTCGACCCCGGCCGGCCGGTCACCGACTGGCTGAAGGACCTGAACCAGGAGGTGCGCGGCGCGCTCGGCCACGCCCGGCTGCCCTACCCGCGCCTGGTCGAACTGTGCCGGGCGGCGGGCGGCGAGGACGCCGTGCCCACCGTCACCCTCGCCTACCAGAACTGGGAGCGCACCGGCGACGCCCCGACACCGGACGGCTGGGAGCCGGTGTACCGGCGCGGACAGCGCGGGCACTTCGACCTCGGCCTGGAGGTGACCGACACCCCCGCCGGCACGGAGATCCTCGCCAACCACCGCACCGCCGTCCTGGACACCGCGCGCGTCGACGCCTTCGTCGAGGACCTGCGGCGCACCGCGGCCGAACTGGCCCGCCGCCCCGCCACGGTGGGGGAGCTGCTCGACCCGGCGGCCGGGACCCTCGTCACGCGCTTCGCGGCCACCGTGCGCCGCCACGGGCGGGCGACGGCCGTCGAGGACGCGCACGGCAGCCTCAGCTACGCCGAACTCGACGCGCTCTCCGACGACATCGCCCACCGGGTGTCCCGACTGGCCGCGCCCGGCGCCCCCGTCGCCGTCCTGATGCACCGCAGCATGCGGCTGCCGGCCGTCCTGCTGGGCATCCTCAAGAGCGGACGCCCCTATGTGCCGCTGGACGACTCCTACCCGAGCGAACGGCTGAAGCTGGTCGTCGGGGACGCGGGATGCGAGGTGGCCGTCGCCGACCGCGAGCTGACGTGGCTGCTGCCGCAGCGGCTGCGGATCGTCGACCCCACCACCCCTGCCACCCCCACCACCCCTGCCGCCCCGGCCGCGGCCCTCGCCGGTGCGCCGACGGGCGGGCAGGGGCGGGAGCCGGCCGCGGCGGTGTGCGGGCCGGACGACCTCGCCTACGTGATGTTCACCTCCGGCAGCACCGGACGGCCCAAGGGCGTCCCGGTCACCCACGCCAACGTCGTGCACACCCTGGAGGCGATCGCCTCCACGGTCGGCATCACCGAGGACGCCCCCGGGCGGCTGCTGGCGGTCACCACCCTGTGCTTCGACATCTCCGTCCTGGAGCTGTTCCTCCCGCTCCTGACCGGCGGCACCGTCGTGATCGCCGAACGCGCGGACGTCGTCGACGCCCGCCGGCTGGGCCGGCTGATCGACGAGCGGGCCGTCACCGCCATGCAGGCCACCCCCGCCGGCTGGCAGCTGCTCGTGGACGGCGGCTGGAGCGGCCGGCGTGAACTGACCGCCCTGTGCGGCGGGGAGGCACTGCCGCCCAACCTCGCCGCCGCGCTCGCCGAGCGCACCGGCAGCCTGTGGAACGTCTACGGACCCACCGAAGCGACCATCTGGTCCACCATCGGACCGGTCACCGCCGGCGGCCCCGTCCACCTCGGCGGGCCGATCGGCGCCACGGACCTGCTCGTCACCGACACCGCCGCGACCCGCGAGGCGGCGGTGGGGGAGAGCGGTGAACTGTGGATCGGCGGCCCCGGCGTGGCCCGCGGCTACTGGCAGCGGCCGCAGCTGACCGCCGAACGGTTCACCGGCCACCCGCTGCGGCCCGAGGGCGGCGGACGCTGGTTCCGCACCGGCGATCTCGTACGCCGCGACGCCGACGGCCGGCTGGTCTTCCTCGGCCGGGCCGACAGCCAGGTCAAGGTCCGCGGCCACCGCATGGAGCTCGGCGAGATCGAGACCGTACTGGGCGGCCACCCGGCGCTCGCCCGCGTCGTCGTCACCGTGCACGGCGAGGGCCCCTCCGCCCGGCTGCTGGCGATCGCCGTCCCGCGCGCCGGCACCGCCCTGCCCGACATCGGCGCACTGCGCGAGTACGCCTCCGCGGCGCTGCCGCCGTGGATGCTGCCCGACCGCCTGATCGCCGCCGAGCAACTCCCGCTCACCCCCAACCGCAAGGTCGACCGGCAGGCGGCGGCCCGCCTCGCCGACCCCACCACCCCCGCCCCCGCCGACACGGCACCCGCGCCCGCGGCCGCATCCGCGCCCGCCGACACGGCACCCGCGCCTGCGGCCGGGCCCGAATCCGTACCGGCACCGGCGCCCGTCGGACGGGCGGCGATCGCGGACCGGGTCGGCGCCCTGTGGCGCGAACTCCTCGAACTCGACGACGTACCGGGCGACCGGAGGTTCTTCGACCTGGGCGGCAACTCCCTGCTGCTGGGGCGGCTCTTCGCCCGCCTCGACGACGCCTATCCCGGCGCCTCGCTCGAACTCGCCGACCTGTTCGCCCGGCCGACCCTCGACGACCTCGTCGGCCTGCTCACCGCCCGCCTGGGCGGCGACACGGGCCCGGCCCCCGCCGACCGGCCGGGAACCGCCCCGGTGCCCGCCCGCCCCTCCCGCCGTGAGCTGCGGCGCGCGTTCCGACTCGGAGACGAACGATGACCACACCGCCCAGCGGCCCCGACCTCGGGCAGGACCCGAACGCCGTCGCCGTCGTCGGCATGGCCTGCCGGTTCGGGCCCGCCACCTCCGTCGAACAGCTGTGGGACCTGCTCGAGCAGCAGCGCTCCGGCATCCGCCGCTACAGCACCGACGAGCTGATCGCCCTCGGCCACGACCCGCGGACCGTGCGGCACGAGGCGTTCGTGCCCGCCGGGGCCGTCCTGGAGGACGCCGACGCCTTCGACGCCGAGTTCTTCGGCTACAGCGCCCAGCACGCCGAATGGCTCGACCCCCAGCAGCGGCTGCTGCTGGAGGTCGCCTGGCACGCCCTGGAGGACGCCGGGTTCGCCCCCGACGCCACCGGGCTGCGCACCGGCGTGTACGCCTCCGTCGGCCAGCCCGTCCACCCCCCGGTCCGGATCACCGAACTCGACGCCGCCGGGATGATGCGCTTCTCCTCCACCGACAAGGACTTCGCGGCCGGCCGCATCTCCTACAAACTCGGCCTGACCGGACCGAGCATGAGCGTGCAGTCCGCCTGCTCCAGCACCCTGGTCGGCCTGCACCTGGCCGCCGAGGCCCTCCTCGCGGAGGAGTGCGACCTGGCGGTGGTTGCCGGCGCCTCCCTGCACTTCCCGCAGGCCGGCTACCTCGCCGCCCCCGGCATGATCCTCTCGCCGAGCGGCGAGTGCCGGCCCTTCGACGACACCGCCGACGGCACCGTGTTCGGCAACGGCGGCGGCGCGCTCGTCCTGCGCCGCCTCGCCGACGCGCTGCGCGACGGCGACCCGGTGCGCGCCGTGCTGCGCGGCAGCGCCGTGGGCAACGACGGCGCCCGCAAGATGGACTACCACGCACCCTCCCCCGAGGGGCAGGAGGCGGTGATCCGCGAGGCGCTGGCCGTCGCGGGCGTCGACCCGCACTCGGTGGGCTGCCTGGAGACCCACGGCACCGGCACCCCCATGGGCGACCCGATCGAATTCGCCGCCCTGGAACGGGTCTACGGCGGCGACCGCCCGCACCCGGCGGTGATCGGCTCGGTCAAGTCCGTCCTCGGCCACCTCAACACCGCCGCCGGCGTCGCCGGCGTCATCAAGGCCGTCCTGGCCCTCGAACACGCCACCGTGCCCCGCCAGGTCCCCTTCACCGCACCCAACCGCGCCCTCGGCGGCACGGGCAACCTGCGCATCGCCTCCCAGGACGCCACCGCCGACGGCTGGCCGGTGCCCGACGGGCCGCGCCGCGCCGCCGTCAGCTCCTTCGGCATCGGCGGCACCAACGCCCACGCCGTCCTCGAACAGGCCCCGCCCACCATCCGACCCGAACAGCCCCCACACGCCGGACAGGCAGGGCAGAACGGGCCGGCGGAGCACGCTGGGCAGGACGCCGGTGACGGCCCCGTGCGGTGGGCCCTGCTGTCCGCCCACACCGAGACCGCGCTGCGCACCTGGGCCGGCGCGCTGGCCGGCCCGGCCGGCCGGCTGCCGCTCGCCGACGTCGTGCACACCCTGCGCACCGGCCGCAGCCACCGCCGCGTGCGCTGCGCCCTGTCCGCCGCCACCCCCGGCGAACTCGCCGTCAAACTCCGCGCCCTGGCCGACGGCGGGGACCTGGCCGCCGACGCGGCACCCAAGGACCTGCAGCCGTGGCTCACCGGTCAGGGGCCGCTGCCCGACGCCGGACCGCAGAGCCACGCCGCCCGCCGCGTCCGGCTGCCCGGCTACCCCTTCGCCCGCACCCGCTGGCCCCGCCCCGGCGACGACGGGCAGACACGCACCGTGCGGCCCGACGAACCGGTGGCCGCCGACCACGTGGTGGCCGGCCGGCCCGTGCTGCCCGCCGCCGCCCAGCTCGACCTCGCCCTGCGGGCCGCCCGCCGCAGCGCCCCCACGGCCACCGGACTGGCCGACATCGCCTTCCACCGGCCCGTGGAGGTCACCGCCCCGGTGACCCTGCGCACCGTCACCGACGGCGACACGGTGCGGATCGTCTCCGACCACACCCACACCCAGGCCCGCGTCGTCACCGACCCCGCCGCGCCGCCCGCACCGCTCGATGTGGCCGCCCTGTCCGCCGCCCACCCCGACAGCGCCGAACCGGCCGAGCTGTACCGCTACTTCGAGGACAACGGCGTCCGCTACGGCCCCGCCTTCCAGGTACTGCGCGAACTGCGGCACGGCCCCGGCGGCGCCCTCGCCCGCGTCGCCGCCACCACGGCCGCCCCCGCCGACGCCGACGGGCAGATCCTGTCGCCGTACGTCCTCGACGGCGCCCTGCAGACGGTGATCGGCTGCGTGCTGCGCGAGGACCTCGGCGGGCAGACGTTCATCCCCTTCGCCGTCGACGCGCTGAACGTCCACGGCCCGCTGCCCGACGAGGTGTGGGTGCAGGTACGCCCGCGGCGCCTGGCCGGCGGCGGCCGCCAGGTCCGCAAGTACGACGTGACGGTCGGCGCACCGGACGGGACACCGGCCCTCACCCTCGAAGGACTCGCCCTGCGCCCCACCCGGCCCACCACCCCCACCGCACCCACGACACCCGGATCCGCCGGATCCGCCGTGTCCGACGGGGCCGTCGTTCCTGCCGGGGTGCCCGGAGCCGCCGTGACCCGCCTGCCGGCCGACGTGCACCTGTTCACGCCCGCCGAGGTCCCCTTCACCGCCCCCGACGCCGACGCGGCCGCCGCCGGGACCGGCGGGTGGGGCGGGCCGCTCGTCGTCATCGGCGAAACCCCCCTGGAGGGCGCCGACCTGCGCCTGCCCGACCCTCCCGACGCCCAGGCCGCCGCGGCCGCCGGCGCCGACCTGGCCGGCCGCCTGCCGGAGGGCGGCGTGCCGGTCGTCGTCTGGCCGCTGCCCGCCGACCCGGGCTCCGGCCCGGGGGCCGACGCGCTGCGCGTACTGGCCCTGCTGCGCGCCCTGCTGGGCCCGCTCGCCAGGCGCGGCGCCCGCATCGTCGTCCCCCACCCCGCGGGCGGCCTCGACGACACGGCCGCCGTCACCGGCAGCGGCCTGGCCGCCCTGGGCCGCTCCCTCGCCGGGGAGAACCCGCGCTTCCACCTCACCGCCCTGGCCCTCGGGCCCGGCACCACGCCCGCCGCCCTGACCCGCGCCGTGCGGGCGGCGGCGGCCCACCCGCCCACCGCCCGCCGGCTGAGCACCGGCCACGAGGGCGCCCTCACCGAACCGGTGCTGCGCCCCTGGACCGTCCCGGCGCCCGCCGGCCCGGCGTTCCGCCACGGCGGCCGCTACTGGATCAACGGCATGGGAGCCCTGGCCGCACTGCTGGCCGGCCACCTCGCCGGCACCTACGCCGCCCACGTCGTGGTGACCGGCCGCTCCCCGGCCGAGGGCGAACGCGCCGCCGAGCTCACCCGCCTGTCCCGGCACGCCGCCCGCACCGGCGGATCGGTGACCTACCACCGCCTCGACAGCACCGACCCGGCGGCCGTGCGCGCCTTCGCCGACCGCCTGCACGGCGAGGGCACCGTCCACGGCGTCCTGCACTGCGCCGGCACGCTGCGCGACTCCTTCATCCTGCGCAAGGACAGCGCCGACGCCGACACGGTGATCGCCGCCAAACTCACCTCGGCCGCCGTGCTCGACGAGGCCACCGCCCACTGGCCGCTGGACTGCTTCGTCGTCTACTCGTCCGTCTCCGGCGCCCTCGGCAGCCCCGGCCAGGCGGACTACGCCTTCGCCAACGCCGCCGCCGACGAACTGGTCGCCCGCCGCGCCCGCCGCGTCACCTCCGGCACCCGCCACGGGCGTTCGCTCTCCGTCGCCTGGCCCTACTGGGCCGACGGCTCCATGCGCACCGGCGGCGACGCCGAACAGATCCTCGGCGCGTTCGGCATGCGCCCGATGCCGGCCGACGTGGGCCTGGCCGTCCTCGAGACCCTCCTCGCCGCCCCGGCCGCGGACCCCGCGCCCGTCGTCCTCTTCGGGGACCTGCCCCAACTGCGGGCCTCCTTCCCCCTCCTGACCGGCCCCGACCCGGCCCCGGCCGCCGCGCCCGCCCCGGTCCCGGCGGTTGCGGCACCGGCCGCACCCGCACCCGCGCCCGCCCCGGTCCCGGCGGTTGCGGCACCGGCCGCACCCGCACCCGCGGCCGCGGCGGGGGCGTTGGAGGACCGGCTGCGGGCCGCGGTCGCCGAGGCCACCCGTACCCCCGTCGGCGACGTGAGCCCCGACCGGCCCTTCGACGACCTCGGCATCGACTCGCTGCTCGCCATCCGCGTCGTCGAACTGCTGGAGAAGGACTTCGGCCGGCTCTCCAAGACGCTGCTCTTCGAGTGCCGTTCGGTCGCCGAACTCACCGAGCACCTCCTCGAGGAGTTCCCCGAGCGGTGCGCCGAACTCACCGGCACCACCACCGAAACCACCCCCGGCACCACCCTCGGCGCCACCCCCGAAGCCGTCACTCCCGGCACCGGGGCGGCCGGCGCAGCGGTCGCCGTCTCCGCCGGCCCGCCGCAGGCCGAGGAACCGCCCGCCTCCTCCACCGCCCCGCTGGACACCACGCCCGCGCCCGCCCTGCCGGCCGGTGCCGCCGGGCGGGCCGAACTGCCCGGCGGGAGCGGGGACATCGACCCGCGGGCCGTCGCGATCATCGGTGTCGCCGGCCGCTTCCCGCAGGCCGAGGGCCTGGACGAGCTGTGGGCCAACCTCCTCGCCGGACGCGACAGCATCACCGAGGTGCCGCGCGAACGCTGGGACGCCGAGGCCCTCTACGACCCCGACCGCTCACGCGTGGACCGCACCTACACCAAGTGGGGCGGCTTCCTTCAGGGCGTGGAGAACTTCGACGCACCGCTGTTCAGCATCTCGCCCCGCGAGGCCGGCACCGTCGACCCGCAGGCCCGGCTCTTCCTGGAGGCCTGCTGGGCCGCGCTGGACGACGCCGGATACACCCCCGACACCCTCGTGAGCACCGCCGACCCCGTGCACCGCAAGGACGTCGGCGTGTTCGTCGGCGCCATGTACGGCGAGTACCAGCTGCACGAGGCGGAGGAGCGGCTGCGCGGCAACCCGGTCCTGGCCAACAGCGCCTACTGGTCCATCGCCAACCGCGTCTCGTACTTCTTCGACTTCCAGGGCCCCAGCACGGCCGTCGACACCGCCTGCTCCTCCGCGCTCACCGCGATCCACCTCGCGGTGGAGTCGCTGCGCGCCGGCAGTTCGAAGGTCGCCCTCGCCGGCGGCGTGAACGTCCTGATCCACCCCAACAAGTACTTCATGCTCGGCCAGGGCAGGTTCGCCGCCGGCGACGGACGCTGCCGCAGCTTCGGCGCGGGCGGCGACGGCTACGTCCCCGGCGAGGGCGTGGGCGCGTTCGTGCTCAAACCGCTCGCCGACGCGGTGCGCGACGGCGACCACATCCACGCCGTCATCCGCGGCACCGCCGCCAACCACGGCGGCCGCACCAACGGCTACACCGTGCCCAACCCTCGCGCCCAGGCCGACCTGGTCACCAAGGCTCTGCGCGACGCGGGCCTGACGGCCGGCGATCTCGACTACGTCGAGGCGCACGGCACCGGCACCGCGCTCGGCGACCCCATCGAGATCCGCGGCCTGGTCTCCGCGTTCGCCCGCGACGGCGTCAAGGGCGCCGGAGACCTGCCGATCGGGTCCGTGAAGTCGAACGTCGGCCACCTGGAGTCGGCGGCCGGCGCGGTGGCGCTGGCGAAGGTCCTGCTGCAGATGCGGCACCGCACCCTGGTGCCCTCCCTGCACGCCACCCCCGCCAACCCCGAGATCGACTTCGGCCGCATCCCGTTCACCGTGCAGCAGAGCACCGCACCGTGGCACACCCGCGACGGGGCGGCCCGTCCGCTGCGGGCGGGCATCAGCTCCTTCGGCGCCGGCGGCGCCAACGCGCACATCGTCGTCGAGTCCCCGCCCCCGTCCGCGCCCCGCACGCCCGGCGGGCCGCAGCAGGTCGTGGTGTTCCTGTCCGCCCGCACCGACCAGGCGCTGGCCGACACCGCCCGCCGCCTGCACAGCCACCTCACCGCCGCCCGCGCCCGCGGCCAGGAGCCGCGTCTCGCCGACATCGCCCACACCTTCGCCGTCGGACGCCCCGCCCTGGAACGCCGCGCCGCTCTGGCGGCCGACTCCCTCGACGCGCTGCTCGCCTCCCTCGAAGCCCTCGCGGCGGGCCGCCCCCGCCCCTGGCGGCGCACCGAGGCCGCCGCGGACGACCCGGTACGGCTGTGGCTCGACGGGGGCCGCGTCGACCGCGCCACGGTCAGCGGCGCCGGGCCGGGCGCCCGCCGCATCCCGCTGCCGCACTACCCCTTCGAACGCATCCGCTGCTGGTACGACCTGCAGATCGAGCACCTGCACCACAAGGGCCTGGGCACCGCCACGGCCGAACCGGCCCTGTCCCGCCCCCACCTGCGCGACTTCGGCCGCCCCCACACACCGGCCCCCGCAGCCGCGCCGGCGCCGAGCCCGGCAGCTGACCCCGCGCCCACGCCGGCGCCGCGCCGCGCACCGGAAGCCGCGCCCGCGCCCGCGCCGGTGCCGCGCCGCGTGGAGCCCGCGCCCGCCCTCGTGCCCCGCCCGGCCCCGGCGTCCGCGCCGGCGGCGCCGGGCGCCGTGACGCCGCCCGCGACCGACCGGCCCGACCCACAGGAGACACCACCCATGACCCGTGACCGCAAGATCTCCCTCCGGCCGCTGGGCACGGCGCCCACCCCGGCCCCGGCCCCGGCCCCGGCTCCGGCTCCGGTGTCCGTGGCGGCTCCCGCCCCGGTCCCGGCGACCCCGACCCCCGCCGCTGCGCCCGCCGCACCCGTTGCCGCCCCGTCCGTCGCCCCGGTCGCCGGCGCGGTCGACCCGGCGGTGGCGGACCGGGTCGCGGAAGAGGTCGGCGAAGTGCTCGCCGGGGTGCTCTACATGGAGCCCGCCGATCTCGATCCGGAGCAGAGCTTCCAGATGCTCGGCGTCGACTCGATCCTCAGCGTCGAGTTCATCGCCCTGGTCAACGCCAAGTACGCCATCGACATCAAGGCCACCGAGCTGTACGACCACCCGACGCCCGCCGCGTTCGCCCGCCATGTCGCCGCGACGCTGGGCGGCACACCCCCGCCCGCCCCGGCACCCCACGCCACCACCCCCGCCCCCGCAGCCCCGGCCGCGACGGCCCCGGCCGCGGCGGCGCCGGTGGCGGCGGGGGAGCGGACGGCGGCCGTCCTGGAGACCCTGCGCGAGCAGCTGGCCCAGACCCTGTACTGCGACGTGTGGGACATCGACACCGACGCCACGTTCAACAGCCTGGGCCTGGACTCGATCCTCGGCGTCGAGTTCGTCGCGTTCCTCAACAACGCCTACGGCCTCGACGAGAAGGCCGGCGTCCTCTACGACCACCCGAGCCTGGCCGCCCTCGCCGCCCACATCACCTCCCGCACCGCCCCGCAGCCCGCCGGCGCCGTCCCGGCCGGCAGCGTCAGCGCGGCCGACCTCGACGCGCTGCTGGCCGCCGTACGCGACAACCGGCTCACCGTCGAGCAGGCCCTTGCCCTGCTGCCCCAGCACACCTGAGAGCCCCAGCACACCTGAGAGCCCCGGCACACCTGAGAGCCCGGCACACCTGAGAGGACGACCCGACACCATGACCGAGGAAGAGATCTTCGCCGTCATCCGCGCCCAGATCGTCGACGTACTGCCGGAGACGGCCGGCATCGACATCACCCTCGACCACAGCATGCGCGACCTCGGCGCCAACTCCATCGACCGCATGGACGTGGTGATCGCCGCCCAGGACGAGCTCGGCATCACCGTGCCCGGCGCGGCCCTCACCCGGGCCGAGGACCTGCGCTCGCTCGTCGCCGTCTTCCGCTCGCACCTGAGCACCCACGCGTGAGAGCGCTGCCCGGCCCCGTGGCCGTCACCGCCGCCGCGGTCCTCACCCCGCTCGCCGACGACCTGGACGGCTTCACCGCCGCCCTGCTCGCCGGCCGCAGCGCGGTGACCCTGCACGGCGAGGAGGAGGACACCGGCGCCCTGCCCGCAGCCGCCCTGGACGGCTTCGACCTGGCCTCCTGGGCCGCCCGGCACCTGGCCGGCGACGAGGTCACCGCGGCCCGGCTGCGCAAGGTCGCCGGCCGGGCCGCGCTGCCCGCCCGCACCGCCGCCTGCGTCGCGCTGCGCGCCGTGCGCGACGCGCACCTGACCGAGGAGCAACTCGCCGACGGCACCGCGCTGATCGTCGCCGGCAGCAACCTCGCCCTCGCCCACCAGGCGGCCACCGTCCTGGGCCACGACCGGGCACCCGGCCGGCTGCGCGCCTCCTACGCGCTGACCCACCTCGACGTGGACACGGTCGGCGCGGTCAGCGAACTCACCGGCATCCGCGGCGAGGGCTGGGCGCTGGGCGGCGCGTCCGCCAGCGGCACCCTCGCCCTGATCCAGGCCGCCCGTACCGTCGCCGCCGGCTGGGCCGAACGCGCCCTGGTCGTCGCCCCGGTCGCCGAACTGTCCCCGGTGGAGACCGAGGCGCTGCGCCGCACCGGGGCGATGGCCCACGAGCACTTCCGTGACGAACCCGCCCGCATGTGCCGGCCCTTCGACGCCGCACGGCAGGGCTTCGTCCGCGGCGAAGGGGCCGCCGCGCTCGTCCTGGAACACCCGCACGCCGCCCGCCGCCGCGGCGCCCCGGTCCTGGCCGAGATCACCGGGCACGGCCAGCGCCTGGACGCCCGGCGCGGCACCGAACCCGACGCCGACGGCCAGGCGGCCGCCATGCGCGCGGCCCTGGCCACCGCCGGCCTCGAGCCCGCCGACATCGACTACGTCAACGCGCACGGCACCGGCTCCGTCCTGGGCGACACCACCGAAGCGGCCTCCCTGACAGCGGTGTTCGGCACCCGCCCCTCGCTGCGCGTCAACTCCACCAAGCCGCTGACCGGCCACTGCCTGTCGGCGGCCGGCCTGATCGAGGCCGCCGCCACCGTCGCGCAACTACGGGCGGGCACCGTCCACCCCAACGTGAACCTGGAACGGCCCGACACCGCCGTCCCGCTGGCCGGCCGCACCGCCGAACACCTGCCGCTGCGCACCGCGCTCAGCAACAGCTTCGCCTTCGGCGGCATCAACGCCTCCGTGGTGATCCGCCTCCCCGACCCCCGGCCCTGAAGCCACCAGAACCTGTAGTTACGGAGAAGACCATGAAGCAGGTCGGCATCGAAGCCATCAACGCCTACTGCGGTGAGACCTACATCGACGTGCCGACCCTGTTCGCGGCCCGCGGCCTCGACGACAGCCGGATCGGCAACCTGATGATGGACCGCAAGAGCGTCGCACTGCACTGCGAGGACGCCGTGTCCTTCGCCGTCAACGCCGCCAAACCCCTCATCGACGCACTCACCGACAGCGAACGCGACGCGATCGAACTGCTCATCGTCGGCACCGAGTCGGGCGTCGACTTCGGCAAGTCACTGGCCACCTACGTCCACGACCACCTCGGACTGCCGCGCAGCTGCCGCCTGTTCGAGACCAAGCAGGCCTGCTACAGCGGCACCGCCGCCCTCCAGATGGCCGCCGCCACCGTCGCCGCCAGCCCCTTCGAGGGCACCAAGGCCCTGGTCATCAGCAGCGACGTGGCCCGCCCCGTCCCGCACACCTACGTCGAACCCAGCCAGGGCGCGGGCGCGGTGGCCATGCTCGTCGGCGACCACCCCGTCGTCGCCGCCTTCGACCCGGGCGCCAACGGCTTCCACTCCTACGAGGTCATGGACACCTGCCGCCCCGACCCCGAGGCCGAGGCCGGCGACACCGACCTGTCCCTGCTGACCTATATCGACTGCCTCAAGGGCTCCTTCACCGACTACGCCCGCAAGGTCGAGGGCGCCGACTTCCTCGACACCTTCGACCTGCTCGCCATGCACACCCCCTTCCCCGGCATGGTCAAGGGCGCCCACCGGGCCGCCCTGCGGAAACTGAAGCGCGGCATGGCCCCCCAGGCCGTCGAGGACGACTTCACCACCCGCCTCGGCCCGGCGATCCGCTACCCGCAGCAGGTCGGCAACATCTACGCCGGCACCGTCCACCTCGCCCTCGCCTCCACCATCGACCACGCCGTCATCGACCGCGAACACCGCGTCGGCGTCTTCTCCTACGGCTCCGGCTGCGCCTCCGAGTTCTACAGCGTCACCATCACCCCCGAATCCCGGCGCGCCGTGCGCGCCATGGGCATCCGCGAGGCCCTCGACGCCCGCTACGAGCTGAGCATGGACGAGTACGACGCCCTGCTCACCGCCACCGCGGAACTCAAGTTCGGCATGCGGGACTTCACCTTCGACCTCGACCGCTTCCCGCAGATCACCAAGGAACGCTTCACCGGCGGCCGCCGCCTCGTGCTGGCCGCGGTGCGCGACTACCACCGCGAGTACGTGTGGCTCGACGGAGCCGCCCGATGACCGCCGTGACCCTCACCCGCGCCCGCGGCGTCATCCGCGCCCGCCTCGACGAGCCCGAACGCCGCAACGCCATCACCCCCCTGCTCCTGGACAACCTCCACGCCGCCCTGGACGCCGCCGAGACGGACACCGGCTGCCGCGTCCTGGTCCTGTCCGCGAGCGGCGACGACTTCTGCGCCGGGACCGACCTGTCGGGCGGCGTGCCCGACACCCTGCCCGACCCCGGCGACACCGGAGAACTCCCGTACTGGCGGCTCCTCGAACGCCTCACCGCCACGCCCGTCGTCACCGTCGCCCTCGTCGACGGCCACGCCCACGCCGGCGGTGTGGGACTGGCCGCCGCCTGCGACCTGGTCATCGCCGGCCCCCGCGCCCGCTTCCGGCTCACCGAGGCCCTCGTCGGCCTCGTGCCCGCCATGGCCTGGCCGTTCGTGGCCCGCCGCACCGGAGAACAACGCGCCTTCACCGCCACCCTGCTCGCCGAGGACCTCGACGCCGCCGCCGCCCACGCCTGCGGCCTCGCCGACCAGGCCACCGACGACGCCGAAGGCGCCCTGCGCAGCACCCTGGTCCGCCTCAGCCGCGTCGACCGGTCCACCACCGGTGCGCTCAAGACCTGGCGGACACGGCTGTTCCCCCGCGACGAACACCTCGGCACCGACGCCGCACACACCTTCCTCACCCGCCTCACCGACCCCCACGTCCACCGGCTCCTCGGCCGCGTCACCGCCCCGGAGCGTGCCGCATGACCACCCACGCGACCAGCGCCGCCACGCCCGTCGTACGGCTGAGCAGGGAAGGACCCCTCGCCGTCGTCACCCTCGACGACGCCGAAGGACGCAACACCTTCTCGCCCGCCCTGACCGCACAACTCGTCGACTGCGTCGAACGCGCCGCCGCCGACCCCGGGACCCGCGCCGTCCTGGTCGAAGGCCGCCCCGAACTGTTCTGCGCCGGCGGCACCCAGCGCGAACTGGTCAACTTCGCCCGCGGCGACGCCACCTTCGACACCGACGACTTCTTCCGCGTCTTCGCCCGCTGCCCGCTGCCGGTCATCGCCTCCCTCCAGGGGCACGCCATCGGCGGCGGCCTCGTCCTCGCCCTCTACGCCGACTTCGCCGTCTTCAGCGAACGCTCCCTGTACGCGGGCAACTTCATGCGCTACGGATTCACTCCCGGCATGGGCGCCACCCACCTCTTCCCGGCCCGCTTCGGCCGCGAACTGGGCACCGAGATGCTCTACACCGCCCGCAACTACCGCGGCGCCGAACTCCGCGAATGCGGCGCCCCCGTCCGCGTCGTGCCCCACGCGGACGTCCCGCGCACCGCACGGGAGCTGGCCCGGTCCGTGTGCGGGCCCCCGCGCACCTCGGTCGAACTCCTCAAACAGGAAATGGCCGCACCGCTGCTGGCCGCCACCACCGAGGCGATCGCCCGAGAGGCCGCCCTGCACCGCACCTCCTTCCGGCTGCCCGAGGTGCTCGACCGCATCGAAGCCGCATACGGCGACACCGGCCGCTGACCGCACGCCGCCCTGCCCCCCTGCCACGCGAGGACCCGAGGGAACCGATGGACGCGAAAGAGATCCTGACCCGATACAAGAACGGCACCCTGGACACCGCGTCCGCGACCGCCCTCCTCCGCCCCACCCCGCCCGCGACGCCCGGTGCGGCCGGGCCTCCGGCGCCTTCCGCGCCCGCGGCACCGGGCGGCGCGGACGGTGACCGTGCGGCCGCGTTGCTGCGGGCAGCGGCGGGGGAGAGCGGACCGTCGGCCGCCCCGGCCGACACCCCGTCACCTCCCACGCCCGCGACACCCGGTGCGGTGGACCGGGCCGATGCCGCCGCGCTGCTGTGGGCGGCAGCGGGGGAGGGACGCCCCGCAGCCGGCGGCGTGGACCGTGACCGTGCGGCCGCGTTGCTGCGGGCAGCGGCGGGGCAGCGCGGGCCGGCGGCCGGTGCGGCCGAGGCTCCGGCGCGCCCCGCGGCCGGGGCCGTGGGCCACGACCGTACGGCCGCCGGTACGGCCGGGACCTCGTCACGTCCCGTGCCTGCGGCGCCCGGCGGCGTGGACCGTGACCGGGCGGCTGCGTTGCTGCGGGCGGCAGCGGGGGAGGGGCGTCCCGGCGGAGGCGACGCGGCGACGCCCGGCACCACCGGCGGTCCGTCGCGTCCCGCGCCTGCGACGCCCGGCGGCGTGGACCGTGACCGTGCGGCCGCGCTCCTGCGGGCGGCAGCGGGGGAGAACGGGCCGGCCGCCGACATGGCTGAGGGGCCGTCACGCCCCCTGCCTGCGGAACCGGATGCGGTGGACCGTGACCGCGCGGCCGCGCTCCTGCGCGCGGCAGCGGAGGAGAACGGGCCGGCCGCCGACATGGCTGAGGGACCGTCACGCCCCCTGCCTGCGGAACCGGATGCGGTGGACCGTGACCGGGCGGCCGCGCTCCTGCGCGCGGTAGCGGGGCAGCGCGGGCCGGCAGCCGGTGCGGCCACAGCTTCGGCGCGCCCCGCGCCCGGCGGCGTGGACCGGGCCGAGGCCGCCGCGTTGCTGCGGGCCGCCGCGGGGGAGCGGCGGCCCGGTGGGGACGGCCCGGCGGGCGGGAGCATGGGACGCACCCTGCCCGCGGAGGCGGGCTCCGCGGGCCGGGTGCTGGAGCCCGTCGCCGTCATCGGGTACAGCGCCCGCTTCCCCGGCGCCGAGGACGCCGACACGTTCTGGCAGCGGCTCCTCGCCGGCGACGACCTCGTCACCGAAGTGCCCGCCGAGCGGTGGAAGATCGACGAGCACTACGACCCCCGCCCCGAGGCCGAGGGCAAGTCGGTGTCCAAATGGGGGGCGTTCGTCGACGGCGCCGACCGGTTCGACGCCGCCTTCTTCAAGATGCCGCCCCGCGAGGCCGAACTCACCGACCCGCAGGCCCGCCTCTTCCTCCAGGAGGCCTGGCGCGCCCTCGAACACGCCGGGCAGCGCACCGCCG
The DNA here is from genome assembly GCF_001278075.1 of Streptomyces pristinaespiralis. Taxonomy (GTDB): domain Bacteria; phylum Actinomycetota; class Actinomycetes; order Streptomycetales; family Streptomycetaceae; genus Streptomyces; species Streptomyces pristinaespiralis. The sequence goes on from NZ_CP011340.1 coordinate 8,171,323, forward strand.
ACCTCGCCGGCACCCGCTGCGGCGTGCACGCCGGGGTCATGATGAACGACTACCAGGACCTCATCGAACGGACGAGCGAGCACGCCCGCCTGGCCCAGGTCATGCAGGGCAACTCCAACTCCCTCCTCGCCGCCCGCATCGCCTACCACCTCGACCTCAAAGGCCCCGCCGTCACCGTCGACACGGCCTGCTCCTCCTCGCTCGTCGCCCTCCACCAGGCCTGCCAGGCGCTGTGGCTCGGCGACGCGGACATGATGCTCGTCGGCGGCGTCACCCTCTACCTCACCGAACTGCCGCACGTGTTCATGAGCCGCGCCGGGATGCTCTCGCCCACCGGCCGCTGCCGGCCCTTCGACGCCGCCGCCGACGGCATCGTCCCCGGCGAGGGCTGCGCCGTCGTCGTCCTCAAACCCCTGTCACGGGCACTGGCCGACGCGGACCCCGTCCACGCCGTCATCCGCGCCAGCGGACTCAACCAGGACGGCCGCACCAACGGCATCACCGCCCCCAGCGCCGCCTCCCAGGCCCGCCTCATCGGCGACACCCTCGGCCGGTTCGGTCTCGACGCGTCCGGCATCGACTACGTCGAGGCCCACGGCACCGGCACCCCGCTCGGCGACCCCATCGAGGTCACCGCCCTCAACAAGGTGTTCGCCCCCGCCGCCCGCCCCGTCGGCAGCGTCCCGATCGGCTCCGTCAAGGGCAACGTCGGCCACACCTCCGCCGCCGCCGGCCTCGCCGGCCTCCTCAAGGCCATCGGCGTCGTACGCACCGGCGACATCCCGCCCTCCCTGCACTGCACCCCCCACACCCTCAACCCGGCCATCCCCTTCGGCGAAGGGCCCTTCACCGTCGCCACCGAGCGCCGCACCCTGCCCGCGGCCCCCGGCGGACGACCCCGCCGTGCCTCCGTCAGCTCCTTCGGCTTCAGCGGCACCAACGCCTACGTCGTCGTCGAACAGGCCCCCCACCGGCCCGCCCCCACCCCCGCCGACCGGCCCGTGACCGTGCCCCTGTCGGGCCGTCGGCCCACCGCCCCGGCCGACCGCGCCGCCGAACTCGCCCGCTGGCTGCGCTCACCCGCCGGCGCCGACGCCGCCCTCACCGACCTCGCCCACACCCTCGCCTGCGCCCGCGACCATCATCCCCACCGGGTGGCGCTGCTGGTCGCCGACCGCGCCGAACTCCTCGACTCCCTCGACAAGCTCGCCGCCGGCGAACCCGACCCCCGCCGCATCGATCCCGCCACCGACCCCGCCCACCACGGCGACGACCCCCGCCACCACGACGCCCGCCGCTACGTGGCAGGCCACACCGTCGACTGGTCGAGCACCTGCCCGCCCGCCGGCCACCGCCGGATCCCCGCCCCCGGATACGCCTTCGCCCCCGACCGCCACTACGCCGTCCCCGCCCTCCCGCCCGCCGCACCGGCCTCCGACGAACCGCCCCTGGACGAGCGGCTCCTGGACGAACTGGTGCTGCGCACGCCCGGCTGGCAGGACAGCCCGCTGCCCGACCGGCAGCCCCCCGCCCTGCCGCTCCTCGCCCACGACCCGGTCGGCGACCTCGCCGCCGCGCTCGGCGCCGGCAGCCTGGACGCCCTGCCCGCCGTGCAGGACACCGCCCCCGACGCCGTCGCCCTCGTGCTGCGGCTCACCGGCGACGAGACCGCCGCCTTCGACGCCGTACGCGAGGTGCTGGCCGCCTTCCGCACCCAGCGCATCACCCTCCTCGCCGTCACCGCCGACGTGCTGCGCGCCGACGCGGCCCGCGCCCTGGTCCAGAGCCTGCGCCAGGAGAACCCCCGCCTGACCGGCCGCGCCCTGCTGCTCGCCGACGACGGCCCCGCCGCCGCACCCCTGATCCGCGCGGAACTCGCCTGCCCCGAACCGGAGTTCGGCCACCTCGCCGACCTGCGCACCCCGCGCAGGGCACGCCGCGTCCTGCACCCGGCCACCCTGCCCCAAGACGGCTTCACCCCCCGCCCCGACGGCGTCTACCTGATCACCGGCGGCACCGGCGGCATCGGACGCGACCTCGCCGCCCGGCTCACCGCCCACCCCGGCACCCGCGTCGTCGTGTGCGGCCGCACCCCCCTCGCGGACCTCGACCCGGCACACCGCCCCGCACCCGGCGGCCCCCTGCGCTACGTGCGGGCCGACATCGCCGCCCCCGGCGGCGCGGCCGCCCTGGTGAGCGACATCCTCACCCACGAGGGCACGCTGACCGGCGTCTTCCACGCCGCCGGCGTCGTACGCGACGCCTACCTGCTGCGCAAGAACAGCGACGACGTGGCCGCCGTCCTGGCCCCCAAGACCACCGGCACCACCGCCCTCGACGAGGCCACCGCCGCCCTTCGGCTGGACGTGTTCGTCCTGTTCTCCTCGGTGGCGGCCGTCAGCGGCAACATCGGCCAGAGCGACTACGCCTACGCCAACGGCCGCCTGGACGCCTTCGCCGAACACCGCGCCGCCCTCGTCGCGGCAGGGCAGCGGCACGGGCGCACCCTGTCGGTGCAGTGGCCGCTGTGGGACGTGCCGGGCATGACGATCCCCGAACCGGTACGCCGCGTGGTCGAGGAACACGTCGGCATGGTGCCGCTGCCGGCCGCCCTCGGCGCCCGCGCCCTCGAACGGCTGCTCTCCGCAAAGGGCCCACAGGTCGTCTCCCTCTTCCACGGCAGGGCCGACGCCTGGCACCGCCACCTGCAGAACCTCCACCTGCTGCCCACACCCACACCCACACCCACACCCGCACCCGTGCCCGCACCCGCACCCGCACCCGTGCCCGCACCCGCACCCGCACCCGTGCCCGCACCCGCACCCGCGCCCGTGTCCGCGCCCGAGCCGGGCGCCGCGCCGGAACCGGTGGCCGCGCCCCGCGCGGGGGCCGCGACGCCGGACGGGGACCTGGTCGGTCTGGTCGCCCGTACCGTCGCCGAGACCCTGGGCCACGCAGCGGGGACGATCGGACCGCGGACCTCCCTGGAGGAGCTGGGCCTGGACTCGGTGATGATCCGCACCCTCGCCTCCAAGCTCAGCGCCCGCATCGCACCGATCGGCCCGGACGCGCTGTTCGGCGTGCGCGACGTGCACGAGCTCGCCGGCCACCTCGCCCGCAGCCTCCCCGCCGCACCCTCCACCCCGACCCCTGTCCCGACCCCCACCCCGACCCCTGTCCCGGCCCCGGTTCCTGCCGTGGCGAGCACCCCGGCCGCCGGGACCGGTCGTGAACCGGCCCGCGAACCGGCGGCCGCGCCCGCCGGACAGACGGCGGGGGAGGAGGCGTTCGCCGTCGTCGGCCTCGCCGGCCGCTACCCCGGCGCGGACGGCCCCGACGCGTTCTGGGAGAACCTCCTCGTCGGCAAGGACACCGTCGGCGACCTGCCCACCGACCGGTGGGCCGACAGCGGCGGCGTCCGGGCCAAGGGCCACTTCCTCGACCGCGTCGACGCCTTCGACGCGGCGTTCTTCGGCCTGTCCGCCCACGAGGCCGCGTTCACCGACCCGCAGGAGCGGCTCTTCCTCGAGGTCGCCTGGGAGGCGATGGAGGACGCCGGCCTCACCGGCACCAGGCTCGACGCGCTCACCGCCCCGGACGGCGAACCCCGCAGCGTCGGCGTCTTCGCCGGGATCACCAGCGCCGACTATCCGCTGCTGGGCGCGGAACGCTGGGCGGCCGGCGAGCGCGACATGCCCTCTGGGCACTACTGGTCGCTGCCCAACCGGCTGTCCTACCTGCTGGACCTGCGCGGCCCCAGCCAGCCCGTCGACACCGCCTGCTCCTCCTCCCTCGTCGCCCTGCACCAGGCCGTCGAGGCGCTGCGGCAGGGCGAGTGCGAGGCCGCGCTCGTCGGCGGCGTCAACCTCTACCTGCACCCCTCCCGGTTCCGGATGCTGGCCCGCTCCGGATTCCTCGCCGAGGACGGCCTGTGCCGCAGCTTCGGCGCCGGCGGCGCCGGATTCGGCCCCGGCGAGGGCGCCGGGGCCGTCGTCCTCAAGCGACTCTCGAGGGCACTGGCCGACGGTGACACCGTGTACGCCCTCGTCCGCGGCACCGCCGTCGCGCACGGCGGCCGCACCAACGGTTTCACCGCGCCCAGCCCGCGCGCCCAGGCCCGCGTGCTGCGCGAGGCGCTGCGGCGTTCGGGCACCGACCCGGCGACCGTGAACGTGATCGAGGCCCACGGCACCGGCACCGAACTCGGCGACCCCGTCGAACTCACCGCCCTGAACGACACCTACGGCCGAGGCGCCGCGGCCGGTGTGCCGTGCTCGATCGGCTCGGTCAAGTCCGCCGTCGGGCACGGTGAATCGGCCGCCGGGATCACCGCCCTGACCAAGGTCCTGCTCCAACTGCGGCACAAGACGCTCGCCCCCACCCTGCACGCCGAGCCGGTCAACCCCCGACTGCGCCTTCAGGACACCCGGTTCACGCTCCAGCACGAGGCGGGCCCCTGGCCACGGCTGCGCGACGAGGACGGCCGCGAACTGCCCCGGCGGGCGGGCATCAGCTCGTTCGGCGCGGGCGGCGTCAACGCACACGTGATCGTCGAGGAGTACGAGCCGCCCGCCCCGACGCCCGCCGACGACGGCGCACCGCAGCTGGTGCTCCTGTCCGCCCCGAGCGGCGAACACCTGACCGCCACGGTCCGGCGCCTGGCCGCTCATCTGACCGGCCCCGCGGCCGCCATGAGCCTGGCCGCGATCGCCCGCACCCTGCGCACCGGACGTGCCGCCCGCGAACACCGGCTCGCGGTCGTCGCCACCGACACCGCCGAACTCGCCGCAGCGCTCGCCCAGTTCACGGACGGCACCCCCGGCACCCCCGGTGCCGGGACCGTCCGCACCGGCACCGTCGCCCGCGACCGGGCCGTCCAGGCGCCGGAGACCGACGAGCTCGTCGCCACCCTGTGGCGGGCCGGAAGCCTGGAACAGCTGGCCGAACTGTGGGTCACCGGCTGGGAGATCGGCCCCACGACGGACCCCGACGGCGACACCGGGACGCCGGGCGTGGTGCCCCTGCCTCCGTCCGCGTTCCTGCGCACCCGCCGCTGGCTGCCCGGACCGGACACCGCGCCGGCCCCCGCACCCACCCCGGCCCCGGCCCCGGACGTGACTGCGGCGCCCCCCGCCGCCCCGACACCCGCCCCGGCCCTGGACGTTCCCGCGCCCGTCCCGCAGGTGGCCCCGACGGCCCCCGCCCCGGACACGGCCCCCGCCCCGGACGCTGCCCCCGCGCCGGCCGGCACCGGGCATGTCGCCGTCACGTCCGCCGTCGCGTCCGCCGCCGTCCCGGGCGACCCGCGCCTGCCGGCGCTCGCCGCGCTCGTCGGCGAGCTCGCCGCCGGCCCGGGGGCGGAGGGACCCATCGACCCCGCCCGCACCCTCGTCGAACTCGGCGTGGACTCCCTGGGCCTGATGAACCTCCGCTTCGAGATCACCGAGCGGTTCGGCCACACACTCCCGCTCCAGCTGCTCAGCGAGTTCAGCGTCGACGAACTCCTCGCCCACCTGTCCGCCCTTCACGCCCCCGACCAGGCCTGACCGCAGAGGGAACCGGAGCCCCGCCATGCCGCAGAACGCCCCCGACACCCGGTACGAGCCGTTCGCGCTCACAGAAGTCCAGGAGTCCTTCCTCGCGGGACGCACCCTGGGCGGCGGCACCGGCGCGGGCACCCAGATCCACCTGGAGTTCGAGGCCGAACACCTCGAGACCGACCGCATGGAAGCCGCCTGGAACGACCTCGTGGCCGCCACCGACATGCTGCGCGCCCAGATCCTTCCCGACGGCCGCCAGCAGGTCCTCGCGCACGTGCCCGCCTACCGCGTCGAGCGCACGGACCTGAGCGACGCCACTCCCGCGGAGGCGGCCGCGGCACTCGAAGGGCTGCGCCGCCGGGCCCGCGAGGGCTTCGACGCCCACAGCTGGCCGCTGTTCGCGCTCCGCGTCGCGCAGTTGCCCGGCCACCGCTCCCGGGTGCTGTTCACCGTGGACGAGCTGATCGCCGACGGGCCGAGCGTCTCGCTGCTCCTGCAGCAGTGGTACGCCCGCTACACGGGCGCCGCCGCCCCCGCACCGCCTGGGATCTCCTTCCGCGACTACGTCACCGCCGCCCACGGCCGCCCCGTGCCGGCCGCCTCGCTGGAGTACTGGCGCGAACAGCTCGCCGGTGTCGACTTCGGCCGCCCCCTGCCGCTGGCCGGCGCCGCCGACCCGCAGGCGCCGGCGCACGGCAGGCTCGCGCTGCGCCTGGAACCGCGCCGCTGGCAGCGGGTGAAGGAAGCCGCCCAGCAGATACGGGCCACGCCCACCGCCCTGCTGCTGGCCCTGTGCACGGCCGCCGTGCAGGGCGACGCCCCCGGCCCGCTGCCGGTGGTGCTCACCACCTACAACCGCCGCCCCGTCCACCCGGACGTGGCACGGGTGGTGGGCCCGTTCCTGTCCACGTCCGTGTTCGTGGCACCACCGCCGGCCGGAACACTGGGCGAACGGGTCGACCTCGTACGCGGCCGGCTGTGGCAGGACCTCGAGCACGCGGCGGTCAGCGGGGTCCGTGCCCTGCGCGAACGCGCGAGGACGGAACCGGGCCGCCGCGGCCTGGCCGTCCCGATGGTCTTCACCAGCCTGCTCGGCAGCCTCAGCACCCTCGCGGAGCCCGGCGACCCGGACCACTGGGCGACCCGGATCGACCAGGACGCCTCCGCGACCCTCACCTCCGGCGTGCAGCTGGAAAGCTGCGTCCAGGAACGCGACGGCGCCCTGCTGCTGTCCTGGGACTTCGCCCCCACCGCCCTCGACACGGCCCGCACCCGGGCCGCGTTCGAGACCCTGCGCGGCCTCCTGGAACGCCTCGCGGACGAAGGCGCCCCCGCCCTCACCACCCCCACCCTCACCGCCACCGCCGCGCCCGCCACTGCCGCCCCGGCCGTGTCCGGGCACGGCGACGACGGCCGGCCCGTGCCCCTCACCGAGGTCCAGTCCGCCTACCTCGTCGGCCGGATCGGCGGCCTCGACGGCGGCGCACAGACCCGCGTCTACCAGGAATTCCTCCTCGAACGGCACGACACCGACCGACTGGAGCGGGCCTGGAACCGGCTCGTGGCCCACCACCCCATGCTGCGCGCCGCCGTCCACGACGACGGCACCCTCACCGTCGCCCCGCACGACCCCGACGACGTGTACCGCATCACCCGCCACGACCTGACCGCAACGGCCGACACCGAAGCCGCGCTCGCCGCCACCGGGGCCCGGCTGCGCGCCGGCGCCTTCCCCCTCGGCAGCCGCCCCATGTACGCCCTGGAGGCCAGCGCCCTGCCCGACGGCACCACCGTGCTGCACGTCCTCCTCGACGCCCTGATCGCCGACGCCCGCAGCTTCGCCCTGCTGTTCGGGCAGCTGTTCGCCCTCCACGACGGCGACGAGTCGGTCCTCACCGGCCCCGCCGACCCCGTCCCTCATCTGCGCGCCCTCGCCGAACGGCCGGGCAGCCCGGAGGACCTGGCCGCCCGCACCGCCTGGCGCGAGAAGTTCTCCGCCCTGCCGCCCGGCCCGCCGCTGCCCGACCCCGCGCCCGGCGCCCCCCGCGTCCACCGCAGGGCCCCGCTCGGCTCCTGGCGCACCCTGAGCGAACGCGCCGCCGCCATCGGCGTCCCCGCCGACATGGTGCTGCTCACCGCCTACACCGACGAACTGCGCGCCCGCTTCACCGACGCCGGGCCCTTCACCGTCACCGTCGTCTCCTGGGACCGGCCCGCCTCGCTGCCGGGCGCCGACGCCATGGTCGCCGACTTCACCCAGCTCGCCTGGGTCACCGTCGACGACACCCTGCCCGACGGCTTCGCCGACCGCGCCCGCGAACTGTGGGCCCGCGTCCGCGCCGACCTCGAACGCTCCGACGTCCGGCCGGGCCTGGGCGAACTGCGCACCCGCGTGTTCCGCTCCGGCGGCGCCCTGCGGCTGCCCGTCGTCTTCACCCGCGTCCCCGAGATCGACCCGGCACTGCACCCCACCGGCGTCACCCTGCGCACCAGCCAGTCGCAGACCGCGCAGGTCGCCCTCGACCATGTGCCGCTCCTCGTCGGCGACGAACTGGCCGGCCAGTGGGACGCCGCCGACAACATCCTCGAACCCGCCGTGCTGGACGCCATGTTCGACCGCTACGCCCACCGCGTACGCCGGTTCGCCACCGGCGCCGACGCCACCGACGCCACCGCGACCACCGCCCCCGCCGCGCCCTCGGCCGGCGCCGAGGAGCTGCACGCGGTCGCCGACGCCTACGTCGACCCCGACGCCTACGCCGGCGCCGAGCCCCGTCCCGCCTCCGGGGCGGACACCGGCGCGCGGACCGCGTCCCGCCCCGTCCGCCCCGACACCGTCGCCCCCGCCGACGCCCACGTCGCCCCCGGCACCGACCTGCGCGTCGTCGGCCCCGTCGACGACCGCACCCCCCTGACCCTCGCCGGTCTCCTCGAGTCCGCCCTCGCCGGCCGCGCCGACCGCGTCGCCGTACGGTACGAGGGCCGCACGCTCACCTACCGGCAACTGGCCGAGCGCACCGCCCGCCTGGCCCACCACCTGCACGCCCTCGGCGTGCGCCCCGGCGACCACGTCGCCGTGCACATGGACCGCTCGCCCGACCTGGTCACCGCGCTCGTCGCCGTCGTCCGGGCCGGCGCCGTCTACGTGCCCGTCGACCCGGCCAACCCGCCCGAGCGCATCCGCTACCTCCTCGCCGACAGCGGCGCCCGCGTCGTCGTCGCCGACCAGGCGCACGCCGCGGTCCCCACCGCCGCCGGCGCCCTCGTCGTCTGCCCCGACCGTGCGGCCGACCGGGCCGCCCTGGACGGCCGGCCCACCACCCCGCCCGCCGTCACGGTCACCGGCGACGACCCCGTCTACACCATCTACACCTCCGGGACCACCGGAAAGCCCAAGGGCTGCCGCAACTCCCAGCAGGGCGTCGCCAACCGCCTGCTGTGGATGCAGGAACGCTTCCCCCTCGGGCCCGCCGACCGCGTCGCCCAGAAGACCCCCTACGGATTCGACGTCTCGGCCTGGGAGTTCTTCTGGCCGCTGATCGCCGGCGCCTCCCTCGTCGTCGCCCGCCCCGGCGGCCACGCCGACCCCGCCTACCTGGCCCGGCTGCTGCACGACGAACAGGTCACCGTCACCCACTTCGTCCCGTCCGTCCTCGGCATGTTCCTGCGCCACCCGGCCGCCGCCCGATGCACCGCCCTGCGCTACGTGTTCGCCAGCGGCGAGGCACTGCCCGTCGCCACCATGCGGACCTTCTACGAGGTGCTGGGCACCGGCACCGAACTGCACAACCTGTACGGGCCCACCGAGGCGGCCATCGACGTCACCCACTGGGCCTGCCGGCCCGACTGGGACGAGCCGACCGTCCCGATCGGACGGCCCGTCGCCCACACCCGCATCCACCTCCTCGACGAGGACCTGCGCCCCGTGCCCCCCGGCACCCCGGGGGAGATCGTCATCGGCGGCCGGCAGGTCGCCCTCGGCTACCACCGACGGCCCGAACTGAACGCCGAACGGTTCATCGCCTCGCCCTTCCCCGACGACGACCCCTCACCCCGCCTGTACCGCACCGGCGACCTCGGACTGCTCGCCGAGGACGGGGAGATCCGCTACCTCGGCCGGATCGACAACCAGTTCAAGCTGCGCGGGCTGCGCATCGAACCGGAGGAGATCGAGGCGGCGCTCACCGACGTGCCCGCCGTCGCGGAGGCCCGCGTCCTTCCCGTCCACGACGAGAGCTCCGGCGAACAGGCCCTGGCCGCCGTGTGCGTGGCCGCCCACTCCGGCCGTGAGCCGGACGTCTCCGCCCTGCGCCGGGCACTGGGCGAGACGCTGCCCGCCTACCTGGTCCCGAGCCGCTACCGCTTCGTGGACCGACTGCCGCTGACGACCAACGGCAAACTGGACCGCCAGGCCGCCACCCGCCTCTTCGACACCCCACCCGCAACCGCAGCCACCGCCACCGCCGCAGCCCCAGCCGCACCCGCGGCCGGCGCCGCAGCCCCAGCCGCACCCGCGGCCGACCCGGCACCGGCACCGGCCCCGGTCCCGGTGGCGGTCCCGGGCGTGGACGCGGAGGTGCGCCGCGCCGTCGCCGACATCCTGGGCGTCGAGGAACTCGACGGCGACGCCGACCTGTTCGACCTCGGCGCGACGTCCTTCACCATGATCCGCATCGCGCAGGAGATCGAACGGCTCACCGGCACCGCGCTGCCCGTCGAGGCGCTCATCAGCAAGCCGACACTCGACGCCCTGACCGCTCTCACCGCCCCCGCACCCCCCGCCGCCGCTCCGGCGCCGGCGGCCGGCGGACCGGTCACCGCGGAGACGGTCGCCCGCACGGCCGCCGGCATCCTGGGCGTGGACCAGGTCGGCCCGGACGACGACCTGTTCGACCTCGGCGCGACGTCCTTCACCATGATCCGCCTCGCCCAGGAGATCGAGACCGTGTCGGGCGGTGCGCAGGTGCCCGTCGAGGTGCTCATCCAGAGCCCCACCCCCCGCAGCATCGCCGCCTGCGCCACCCCGGCCGCCCCCGCGGCCCCCGCGGCACCCGCCGCCCCGGCCGGCCGGGCGGCCGATGTGCGCATCGCCCTCGACCCGAAGGCCAAGGCCGCGTTCAAGGACGCCCGCGTCGCGGAGCGCCGGCTGCCGGGAACGATGCGCCGGCTGCCGGTACCGGATGCCGGCCCCGCGGAGGCCGTCGCCCTGTTCGACGCCTCCTCCTTCCGCGAGTTCGACGACGGCCCCCTGCCCGCCCACGACCTGCTCTCCCTGCTGTCCACCGTGACCTGGGGCGAGCTCGAGGGCCGCGCCAAACGCCGCTACCCGTCGGGCGGCGGGTTCTACCCCGTCCAGGTGTACGTGTACATCGCCCCCGGCGCCGTAGAGGCGACCGAGCCGGGCCTGTACTACCTGCACCCCGCCGAGCGGGCCCTGGTCGCGGTCGCGCCCGGCGCCCGCTACGGCACCGACCTGCACGTCCTGCACAACCGCGCCCTCGTGGAGGGGTCGGCGTTCGGCGTCTTCCTCGTCTCCACCCCGGCCGCCATCGCCCCCGCCTACGGCGAACGCAACGCCGCCCGCTTCTCCACCATCGAGGCCGGGCACATCGCCCAGCTGCTGCTGACCGGCGCACCGGAACGGGGCCTGGGACTGTGCGCGGTGGGCGAGATGGACTTCGACGCCGTCCGCGGCGACTTCTCCCTCGACGCCGACCAGGAACTGCTGCTGTCCCTGTGGGGCGGGGCCCTCACCCCGCACAGCCGCGCCGCCCGCGCCGCCCTCACCCCCGGCGAGGGACCCGCCCCTGCCCCCACCGTGAACCCCGCCCCTGTCACCGCCCCTGTCACCGTCCCGCCAGGTGGCCGGGACGGCGGGCAGCGCGCCGTCGCCGTCGTCGGCTTCGCCGCCGACCTGCCCGGCGCCCGCACCCTGGACGAACTCGACACCCTCCTCGCCGCCGGCGCCACCGCCACCGGCCCGGCCCCCCACGACCGGTGGGCGCCGCTGCACCCGCACGCCCGGCACGCCGGAGCCCACGTCGGCGGCTACCTGGAGGACGTCCTGTCCGCGGAGGCCGACGAGTTCGGCATCAGCGCCGCCGAGGGCGCCGCGATCGACCCGCAGGAGCGACTGCTGCTGTCGGTGGCCCGCCGCTGCCTCGAGGACGCCGCGCTCACCCCCGGCCGGCTGGCGGCCGCCGGGCAGGTCGGGGTGTTCGTCGGCACCATGTGGCACGACCACGCCCTGTACGGGGTCGCCGCCCGCGCCGCGCAGCGGCCCGGCAGCACCCACGCCACGCGCGGCGGGCTCGCCCACCGCACCTCCCACGCCTTCGGACTGACCGGGCCGAGCGTGGTCCTCGACACCGGATGCGTGTCCGGACTCGCCGCCGTCGAAGCCGCGTTCCGCGCCGTTGCCGGCGGCCGCTGCGACGCCGCGCTCGCCGCCGGGTCGAACCTGGTCCTCCACCCCGACCACCTCGACGTCCTGTCCGAGATGGGCCTGCTCGCGAAGGACGCCGACTCGTGCGCCTTCACCGACCGGGCCGGCGGCTGGCAGGTCGGCGAAGGCGTCGGCGCCGTACTCCTCAAACCGCTCGAGCAGGCCCTGGCCGACGGCGACCCGGTGCACGCCGTCCTGCGCGGCGGCGCGCTCCAGCACTCCGGCACGACACGGCAGTTCGGCATCCCCGACCCGCAGCGGCAGGAGGAGACCATGCGCGCCGCGCTCGACGACGCCGGCCTGCGGCCCGCCGACATCGGCTACGTGGAGGCCGCCGCGGCCGGCGCCGCCCTCGCCGACGCGCTCGAGTTCACCGCCCTGCAGCGGCTCCTCGGCGCACCCGGCCCGGACCCCTCGCCCGTGCCGGTGGGCACCGTCAAGCCCAACACCGGGCACCTGGAGGCCGCGTCCGTCTTCGCGCAGCTCGGCAAGCTCATCGCCCAGTTCCGCCGCGACCACCTCTACCCGACCCGGCTGACGTCCGCCGTCAACCCCGCCCTCACCCGCACCCCCGGCGCGGTGACCCTGGCCGCACCGGGCGCCGACCGGTGGCGCACCGCCCCCGGCGCCCGGCGCCGGGCGCTCGTCAACGGCTTCGCCGGCGGCGGCTCCTACGGCAGCCTCGTCGTCGAGGAACCCCCCACCCCCGCCCCGGCCTTCGCGGGGACCGCGGATGACACGGCCCTGGCGCTGCCGCTGTCCGCGGACACCCCCGGCAACCTGGCCGACCTCGCCGACCGTCTCGCCACCGCCTTCGCCGACGACCCCGCCCTCACCACCGCCGCGGCGGCCCGCGCCCTGCGCGAGGGCCGCACCGACCGGCCCGCCCGCGCCGGCCTCGTCACCGACCGCGCCCAGGCCCCGGCCGCACTGCGCGACCTCGCCCGCCGCATCCGCGCCGAAGGAGCCGGCGCCGTCGAACACCGCGCCGCCGCGCCGGGGGAGGAGACCAAGGCGCTCACCGCATGGATGGCGGGTGAACCGGTGACCTGGCCCGCCCTCACCGCCCCCAAGGCGTCCCTCCCCGCGACACCCCTGACCCGCGTGACCTTCCCCCTTCCCGTCCCGGCCGCCGCCTCCGCGACGCCCGGACACGAGCCCGCCGGACCTCCCGCCGCGGCGGCCCCGGCGACATCGGTGAGCAACAGCGCCGAGGCACCCACGCCCGCGGCAGCCGTCTTGCCGACGCCGCAGACGCCGCCCGCGGGCGGGCCCGCGCTGTCCGCACGGATGGGGGCCCTGTGGGGGATCGGCACCGACACCCCGGCCGACCCCGACCCCGGCCCTCTCGCGCCCGCGCCCGCGGCCTCGGTCTCGGTCTCGGCCCGTGACATCTCCGCTCCCGGCGCGGACGCCGCGTTCGCGCGGCTCGCCCGGGTCGTCGCCGCGGAGACCGGCGTGGACGCCGCGCAACTCGACCCGGCACAGGACCTGTTCGCACTCGGCGCGACCAGCAGGCAGCTGCTGCGGATCGCCGCGCGGATCACCGCCGACGGCGGGCGCGAGGTCCCCCTGGAAACCCTGTTCACCGCGGCCGACCTCGGGGCACTCGCCGACGAGGCGTTCCCGGAGGCCGCCACCGTCTGACCCGAACCCGAACCCGAACCCTCGGGACCGGACCCGGACCGGGACCCCGACCCCCCGGACCCGGAACCGAAGAACCGCGGAACCCCGGGACCCCCGCACCCCCCGGGGCCCGGACCACCCGAACTCGAACCCCGGGCCGGAACCCCCGAACCCGGACACCGACTTCCGCACTACCCCAGAAGGCAGTGATCACCTTGACCCGGATCCTGATGTTCCCCGGCCAGGGCGCCCAGCGCGTCGGTATGGGACGGGAGTTGTTCGACCGCTTCCCCGACCTGGAGCAACAGGCCGGCGACGTGCTCGGCTACAGCCTGCGCCGACTGTGCCTGGAGGACCCCGAGGGGCAGCTCGGCAACACCCGCTACACCCAGCCGGCGATGTTCGCCGTCAACGCCCTCGCCCACCGCGCGGCGCTCGAGGACACCGGCGTACGGCCGGATGTGGCCGTGGGGCACAGCCTCGGCGAGTACAACGCCCTGGAGGCCGCGGGCGCGTTCGGCTTCGCCGACGGGCTGCGCCTGGTCGCCGCCCGGGCCGCCGCGATGGCCCGTATCGACGGCGGCGGCATGAGCGCGGTCGTCGGCCTGCCCGAGACACAACTGCGTTTCCTGCTGCTGCGCGCCGGGTTCGCCTCCCTGGACCTGGCCAACCTCAACACCGGCGCCCAGATCGTCCTCGCCGGCCCGGTGGCGGACCTGGAGGAGGCGGGCCCGATCCTGGAGGACGTGGGCGCCCGCATGGTGCGCCGCCTCGCCGTGAGCGGCCCCTTCCACTCCCGCTACATGGCCCCGGCCGCCGAGGAGTTGTACCCGGTCGTGGAGCGGACCGTGTTCGGCCCGCTCGCCTTCCCCGTCATCGCCAACGCCACCGCCCGCCCCTACACCCACGAGCGGGTCGGCGAGCTGCTGCTGCAGCAGATCCACCAGCCGGTGCGCTGGCACGAGACCGTCGAGGCGCTCCTCGACGGTCGGTACGGCGACGATCCGGAGTTCACCGAGATCGGCACCGGCAACGTGCTGTCGGGCATGCTCCGCCAGATACGGCGCGAGCGGGTGCCCGCGGGGGCCCGATGACCCCGACGGGCGCCGTCGGCGCCGGCCGCGGCACGGTCCAGATCTGGTTCTGCCTCAACGAGGCCCTCGACGAGGCGACCAGCACGCTGCTGGCCGGCCACTGGCTGGACGAGCACGAGCGCGAGATCGCGGGCCGGTTCCTCTTCGAGCGCGACCGCCGCCAGTACCTGGTCGCCCACGCGCTGGTGCGGCGGGTGCTGTCCCTGCAGACCGGCATCCCGGAGGCGGAGGCGACGATCTGGCGGTCCTCGCGCGGCCGCCCGTTCCTCCAGTCGCCGCCGCACGGCCGGCCCCGCGGCCCGGAGGCCGAGCTGGACTTCAACCTGTCGCACGCGCACGGCTGCAACGTCGTCGCCGTCGCCCGCGACCGCCGGGTCGGCATCGACGTCGAACGGCTCGACCGGGGCGGCGAACGCGGCCTGGACTGGATCGTGGAGAGCTTCGCCCCCGAAGAACGCGCCCACCTCGCCACGATCGCCCCCGGCAGCCGGCGCGACCGGGCCACGCTGCGGCTGTGGACGCTGAAGGAGGCCTACGCCAAGGCCCGCGGCCTGGGGCTGGGGCTGCCGTTCGACTCGTTCGCCTTCGAACTCGCCGAGGACCGCGGGGTGCTGGGCTTCCGCCCGCCCGAGGGCGACACCGCCGACCGCTGGCTGTTCACCGAACTCGAGCCGCGCCCCCAGGTGCTGGTGTCGCTCGCCGTGGAGAAGGGCGCCGACGGCACCGCGCCGCCGGACCGGCTGCTGATCCACGACGGCTTCCCCTGGGGCCGCGCCGCCCCGCGCGAAGCGGAGCTGCCCACCGGGCACCGCGCCCTGCCGGCCCTGGCCGGCGCCGCCCGCTGAGGCGCGGCAACCACCAACAGAAGGAGCCCCCGTGACAGGAGCCGACGACCCGGCAAGGCCCGCGGTCGGCCCGCAGAGTTTCCGAGACGCGATGGCGCAGCTGGCGTCGCCCGTCACCGTCGTAACCGTCCTCGACGCGGCCGGACGCCGCCACGGCTTCACGGCCGGCTCGGTGGTCTCTGTGTCGCTGGACCCGCCGCTGGTGATGGTCGGCATCGCGCTCACCTCCAGCTGCCACACGGCGATGGCCGCCGCCGCCGAGTTCTGCGTCAGCATCCTCGGCGAGGACCAGCGCGCCGTCGCGAAGCGGTGCGCGACGCACGGCGCCGACCGGTTCGCGGGCGGCGAGTTCGCCGCCTGGGACGGTACGGGGGTGCCCTACCTGCCGGACGCCAAGGTCGTCCTGCGCTGCCGCACCACGGACGTGGTGCGCGCCGGCGACCACGACCTGGTGCTCGGCACGCCCGTGGAGATCCGCACGGGCGACCCGGCGAAGCCACCCCTGCTGTGGTACCGCCGCGACTTCCACACCCCGACCCCCACCACCCCGGCCCTCGCCTGACCTCCGGCCCGGGCCGGCCCTGCCCTGCCGGCCCGGCCGCGGTGGTGACTGCCGTCTGCCGCACGCCCGTTGCCCCGTTGCCGCCGCCCCCACCCCGGCACCCTGGCCCCGCCACTCGCCGGGACCGGACGGCGCCCGGCGTGGCATGCCGCAAGGCCGCTGCCCCGTTGCTGGGCCCCGTCGTGCTGCCGGCGGGCAGCCGCGACCAGTTGTAGGCCGGGCCCGGGGGAGTTGGGTGGTCGCGGCCGAAGTGGGCGCAGTGCTCGCGGTATCTGCCCGCTCCTGGCGGGCTGGCGGCCGAGCAGCGCCGTGGGGTGTGGCCCGGTGGTGACTGCCCTCTGCCGCACGGCCGTTGCCCCGTTGCTGGGCCCCGTCGTGCTGCCGGCGGGCAGCCGCGACCAGTTGTAGGCCCGGCCCGGGGGAGTAGTGCGGCGGTCGCCGCCGGCCGGGGCGCCTCGTGCTCGCGGTATCTGCCGCCCTCGGCCGACGGCGTCGGGCGGCCCGGTGATGACGCCCTGCTGCCGGGCGGCTGTTGACGTGGCTCGGCCGGCATGCCGGTTGCTGCGGGCCGCTGCCGGCGCCGCGCCTGACGCCGCCGGCTCCGCCGCTTTCGCCGGTCCGCGGACGGTGCCCCGCGTGGCCTGCCCCTGGCCGGATGCTGCCGCGGGCCGCCGCTGGTTCGTCGTCCCCGGCCCGGGGGAGTGGTGCGGCCGCAGCCGCCTGACGGGCGCCTCGCACGCGCGGTACCTGCAGGCACGGTCGGCGAGCGTGCATCTGCCGTGCGGCGGCCGGTCGTAACTGCCCTCTGCCGAACGGCCGTCGACACGGTTCGGCCGTGCGCCGCTCCGCTGCCGCCGCCGGTCCGCCGGCCCCGGGCCGGGGCCGAGCGGTGCGGGCGTCGCCCGCTGCTGGGGAGCGGCCTCCGCGGTCCTGGTGCGTGGCGGCAGCACGGGCCGGCCGGGCCGCCGGCCCGGGAGCGGTGCCTTCGTCGGCCGGTGGGCCGGGGGGCTTCGGCTGCCCGCAGTTGCGGAGCGGACGGCCACGCGCACGGCCCTGTCACAGGCCCGCCGGCCCGCCGGCCCCGGGCCGGGGCCGGGGCCGGGGCCGAGCGGTGCGGGCGTCGCCCGCTGCTGGGGAGCGGCCTCCGCGGTCCTGGCGCGTGGCGGCAGCACGGGCCGGCCGGGCCGCCGGCCCGGGAGCGGTGCCTTCGTCGACCGGCGGGCCGGGGGGCTTCGGCTGCCCGCGGGCGCGGAGCGGCCGGCCGACGCCCACGGCCCTGCCCCGGGGCAGGGCCTAGTGGCCCGAGGCCGGGTTGGCGACCAGTTGGTCGAAGCGGCGCATCAGGGCCTCCTGTTCGAGGGAGAGGTGCTCGATGCGGCTGCGGAGCCGGGCGATCTCGCCCGTCAGGTTCAGCACCGTGGCGTCCGGGCCGCCCGCCGGCCCCGGCGCGGTGGGCGCGGGTGCGGGTGGCGGCGGCAGGGGGTGGACGCGGGCGAGCTGCCCGGCCGGGCCCGGCGCGGCCAGTCGCGGGTCGTGCTGGAGGATCGCCTCCATCCGGCCGCGCAGCGCGGGACCCGGCTCGACGCCCAGTTCGTGCACCAGCCGTCTGCGGGCCCGGTCGTACACGCTCAGTGCCTCCGCCTGCCGCCCGCACCGGTACAGGGCGAGCATCAGCAGGTCGTAGAAACGTTCCCGCATCGGGTGGTCGGTCGTCAGTTCCTCGAGCTCGCCGGTGATCTCACCGTGCCGGGCCGCTCGCAGGCACGCGTCGTACAGGGCCTCCAGGGCGGTCAGCCGGTTCTCCTCCAGCTGGGCCGCCTCCGCCGCGCAGATGTCGCCCAGCACGCTGCCCTCCAGCGCGGGCCCCCGCCACAGCGCCAGCGCCTGGCGCAGCAGTTCGGCCGCCTGCTCGGGGTCGGTGGCGGCGGCGGCCCGGCCCTGGGCGGCCAGCCGGTGGAAGCGGTCGGCGTCGGTGCCGGCACGCCCCAGCCGCAGGACGTAGCCGAGCGAGCGGGTCACGATCCACTCGTGGTGCGGCTCGCCGGAGCCCGGCTCTGGCACCGGCAGCAGCCGCCGCAGCCGCGCCACATGCGCCTGCAGGGCGTTGGTCGCGTTCGCCGGCGGCTGTTCGCCCCACAGTTCGTCGATCAGCCGGTGCACGGACACGATCTGCCCCGACTTCACCACGAGCGCGCCCAGCAGGGCGCGCTGCTTGGCACCCGTGGGAAGGATCCTCACACCGGTTCGCTCGTCGTGGACTTCCACCGGACCGAGAATGCGGAACTTCATTGTCTTCCTCGCACGTCCCTTTAGAAGCGGTCGGGATCGGTGAAGCCCAGCGGCACGGCCGGCTCTTTGCCCAGCGCCAGGTCGGCCACCGCCTCACCGATGCCCGTGGAGTGCTTGAAGCCGTGGCTGCTGCAGCCGCCCGCGACCAGCAGCCGCGGATCGCGCCCGGGCCGGCCGATGACGAACTGCCCGTCGGGCGTGCGGGCGTAGATGTTCGCCACCGCCCGCGAGG
The DNA here is from genome assembly GCF_001278075.1 of Streptomyces pristinaespiralis. Classification (GTDB taxonomy): domain Bacteria; phylum Actinomycetota; class Actinomycetes; order Streptomycetales; family Streptomycetaceae; genus Streptomyces; species Streptomyces pristinaespiralis. The sequence goes on from NZ_CP011340.1 coordinate 8,189,956, forward strand.
GCGCCTGCCCGGCGCCGGGCACCGCGTCCGCCAGATGGCGGGCCAGCACGCTCCAGTCGGCGGGCGACACGGAGCGTTCCACCGTGTCGGGGTCGACGGTGGCGAAGTGCCGGCCGCCGTCCTCCAGGCCCAGCTTGAGCTCGGTGCCTCCGGGCAGCACCCCGTGCCCCCAGATGACGTCCCCGCCCGCGAGTTCGCGCATGAACACCGGCAGCCGGCGCAGGGTGAACCGTTCGTCGGCCTTCGCGGGGGTGAACCAGGTCGTCGGCATCCGCACCACCTCCAGCGGCAGCGACGGCACCAGCCGGCCCAGCCACGGCCCGGCGGTCACCACCGCCTGCCCGGCCCGCAGCACCCGGCCGGCGGCCGTGTGCACCTCGACACCCGTAGCGGTGAGCTCCAGGGCCGTGACCCGGGTGTCGGTCAGCACGCCGGCGCCCGCGGCCCGGGCCGCGCCGACCGCCGCCCGGATCGTCATCTCCGGCAGCGTCAGCCCGCCCGCCGGCTCGACGACGCCCACGTCGCCGGGCGCCAGCGCCTGATGGGCGGGCGCCCGGCGGTGCAGCTCCCGCCGGTCGAGGACCTCGATGTCCAGCCCGTGTTCGCGGGCCGCGCGCAGCGCACCGCCCACGATCCGCCCGTCGGGCGGGCCGATCAGCATCGCCCCGGTCGGATCGAGCAGGTGCGTGCCGGTCTCCCGCTCCAACTCCTGCCACAGCTGCCGGGAGCGGCGGGCCAGCGGCACCAGCCCGGGATGCTCCAGGCACGCGGTGCGGAACATCCGGCTCTCCCCGTGCGAGGAGCCATGGGCGTTGGCCAGGCCGTACTGCTCGACGCCGATCACCCGCACCCCGCGCCCGGCCAGCTGCCACAGCGCGCACGCGCCCCACGCGCCGAGCCCGACGACGACGACGTCCGCGTCCGTGCCGCTCACGCCGCACCCACCGCCCGGGCCGCGGCGAGCGCGGCGCTCGCGTCACGGGCGACGTGCTCCAGCAGCGGGACCGGGTCGGCCTGGAAGTAGAAGTGCCCGCCGTCGAACATCCGCAGCCCCATGAACCGCCGCGCGTGCTCCTGCCAGCCGGCCAGCCGCTCCGGCGCGACGACGACGTCGCCGTGCCCGCCGTACACGTTCAGCGGCATCCGCAGGTCCGGCGCGCCGGGCAGCGGGCGCCAGCTCTCCACCAGCCGCAGGTCGTTGCGCAGCGCCGGCGCGAACATCTCCCACAGGTCCGGGTCCTGCAACACCTCCAGCGGGGTGCCGCCCATCGCGGCCAGGTGCAGCCGCAGTTCCTCGTCGGGCAGGGCGTGGCGGCGGGTGCCCTCGCCCTGCGGCCGCGGCGCGCCGCGTGCGGACAGCCCCAGCCACACCGGCAGCCGGTGGCCTTCCGCGGCCAGCTGCTGGGTCAGCTCGTAGGCGATCAGGGCGCCCATGCTGTGTCCGAAGAACGCGAACGGGCCGCTCAGATCGGCCGCGAGACGGCGCCGGAAGAACGCGGCCAGCGCGTGGGCGTCGTCGATCTGCGGCTCGCCGGTGAGCCGCCCGCGGCCGGGCGCGTCCAGCAGCCGCACGTCCCACGAGGCGGGCAGCAGCCTCGGCCAGTCGCGGTAGAGCAGATGCGAGCCGCCCGCGTGGTGGAACACGAACAGCCGCAGCCCGTCACCGGTGCCGTACATGGGCGCTCCCTCGTACCGGGCCGCGTTCACGCGGCGGCCACGGCCGCGACGCTGCCGGTGAAGGCGGGGGCGACATGCCGGGCGAACAGCTCCATGGCCCGCTCGGCCCGCTCGTAGGGCAGCGGGCCCGGGTTGAACTGCAGGCTCAGGCAGATGTCGTCGCCGTACCAGTCGCGGATCGTCGCGATCTGGCCGCGGACCTCGTCCGGCGTGCCGGCCAGCACCTTGTTCGCCGCCAGCGCCGTGTCGAAGTCGTAGGAGCGGGCCTTGTCGGCGAACTGCTCGTAGCCCGGGTACTGCTCCGAGCGGGCGTTCGCCCAGGACGCGACCGCCGCCGCCATCTGCTCCACATAGTTGCGCTCGCACGCGGCCGCGTCCGAAAGGACCGCGGCCCGGTCCTCACCGAGGTAACAGGTGTACTTGATCTGGATGCGGCCCGGGCCCTCGTGGCCCGCCGCACGCCGCGCCTCGCGGTAGGCGGCCGTCATCTGCGTCAGCTGCTCCTGGCTGGTGACCGACGGCACCACCTGCAGATGGTGGCCCTGCTCACCGGCGAGCGCGCACGAGGCGGCGCTGGTCGCGGACGCCACGAACACCGGCGGGTGCGGCCGCTGATAGGGCCGGGGGAAGCCGGTCACCGGACCGAAACGGTGCACCTCGCCCTCGAACCGGACCTCCTTGCCGCTCCACAGCGCCACACACGCCTCGACGACCTCCGTGAAACGGGTCCGGCTCTCCTCCATGGGCACGTTGAACAGTTCGAACTCGTCGGGCAGGAAACCGCGTCCGAAGCCCACGTCCAGCCGCCCGTGGCACAGGTTGTCCAGCAGCGCCAGCCGCGCCGCCAGCTGCACCGGATGCGCGAACGAGGCGATCACCGCGCCCGTCACCAGCCGTATGCGGCTGGTGCGCGCGGCGGCGGCCGTCAGGAACACCACCGGGTCGGGGCTGTAACCGCCGTAGGGGGAGCCGTAGTGCTCGACCGTCTGGACATGTTCGAAGTCCAGTGCCTCGGCCAGCTCGACCAGCTGAAGACTTTCGTCGTAATAGGTGCTCGCACTCTTCTTGACCGGGTCGACGACCGGGAAGAAGTTGACGCCGAATTCCATGGGGGGCTCCGTCCGGTGATCCGATTCCGGCTTCACGAAAAAGCCTGGTACAACTCTTCGACTATCGGACCTTAGACGGTGTCGGCGGGCCGTGCGGGGCGCGCGAGCGGGACTCCAGCCTCCGTATGAGGGGCCTTGAGTTGTTTTCAGGGCGTGCGCGTCGGACGCTCCTGGGAAAGCAGCTGCCACCAGTGCCCGAGCGTCGGGCGGGCCATCAACTCGGGAAAGCCGACCTCGATGCCGCGCCGGTGCCAGGCGGAGATGAGCCGCATGGTGCTGATCGAGTCCAGCCCGTGATCGACCAGGTCCTCGTCGTCGTCCGGCAGTTCCGCCGGCTCCAGCCGCATACAGCCGGCGACCATCTGCCGCAGCAGCTGCCGGGTCAGCGGATCCGCTCCCGGCGGCACCTCACGCTCCGAATACGTCTCCATGGCGCCGAAAGTAACAGCGCCGCACGGCCGTAAGGAAGGCGCTTCCCTATTGCCGTTCACGTGGTCAGGCATGTGTCAGTGCCGCGTCAGGCACCGCCCGGCGGAGAACTGCTCGACAGCGGCTGGAGATTACTCGGGTCACCCGGTCGAAAGAAGCTACGGTGCATCTCGTCCATGGATAGTGAAGAAAGGACAGCGGGTCCCCAGTGGCGCAATATCGACCGCGCCTCGGATACCGATTCGTAAACCGGCTCGGAAGCCGAGCGCAGGCCGTCGAGGTACGGAGGAAACCATGAAGATTCAGGTTCTGGGTCCGCTGAGTGGCCACGTCAACGGGATGTCGATCGTTCCTACGGCGGGCAAACCGCGGCAGATCCTGGCGCTGCTCGCCCTCTACCCGGGACGGGTCATGCCCGTGCCCACACTCATGGAGGAGATCTGGGGCACCGAACTGCCGCTGAGCGCACTCACCACACTCCAGACGTACATTCTCCAGCTGCGCCGCCGGCTGGGCACCGCCATGGGACCGGACGTCCCGGGCACCGCGAAGGACGTGCTGGCCACCCGGCACGGCGGCTACCTGCTGCAGATCCCACCCGAGGCCGTCGACGTCCACGAGTACGAGCGGCTCGTCGCCGAGGGCCAGCAGGCCTTCGACGACGGCGAGGACGAACGCGCCGCCCGCACCTACCGGCAGGCGCTGGATCTGTGGCAGGGCACCGCACTGGTCGACGTACGCGTCGGCCCGATCCTGGAGATAGAGGTCATGCGGCTGGAAGAGAGCAGACTCGTCACCCGTGAGCGCCGGATCGACGCCGATCTGCGCCTGGGCCGCCACGTCGAAGTGATCGCCGAACTCACCGACCTGATCGCCCGCCACCCCCAGCACGAGGGGCTGCACTCGCAGGCGATGGTGGCGCTCTACCGCTCCGGCCGCCAGGCCACCGCGCTCGACGTCTTCCACCGGCTGCGCCGGCGGCTGATCGACGAGCTCGGCGTGGAGCCCTCGCCGCAACTGCAGCGCCTGCACCAGGCGATGCTCGCGGTCGACCCGCAGCTCGACGTGTCCTCCACCCCCCGGCGCACCTCCACCTTCAACCTGTACGCGGCCTGAACCACCGGCGCGGGGGCGGTGGTTGGCTGATTCGAGCCGTTCTCCAGGCCGGTCCGCGAAGGTCGGTGCCCATGAACGGATCCGTGCACACAGCAGCCGCGGGAGGCGGCCCCGCCCCGGCGGGCCGCCCACCCCTGCGGCTGTACTGCTTCGCGCACGCCGGCGCCGGGGTCACCGGCTTCGCCCGCTGGCCGACCCGGTCGGGCCCGGACATCGACATCCGCCCGGTGCTGCTGCCCGGCCGTGACTCCCGGCGCCACGAGAAGCGCCCCACCTCACGCACCGGTCTGCTGGAGGACCTGCTCGGCGTCCTGTCCGACGCCGCGCACAGCGGCCCCTACGTCCTGTACGGGCACAGCCTGGGCGGCATGGTCGCCTACACCCTCGCCCGCGCCCTCACCGACAAGGGCCTGCCGCCCCCCGTGCTCCTCGCGGTCGGCGCCTGCCCGCCGCCGGACGCGGTCCTGGCCCACCACAGCGGCGAGTTGAGCGACGAGCAACTGCTCACCTTCCTCGGCGACCTGGGCTCCGCACCCACCGGCCTGCTCGCCGACCCGGACAGCGTGTGGCACCGCACGGTGCTGCCCGTCCTGCGGGACGACCTGCGGCTCGGCGCCGCCCTGCGCGCCGCCGCCAACGACCCCGCCACCGGAGGCCCCCTGCCGGTGCCGGTCCTGGCCGTCGACGGCCGGGACGACCGGGTGGTGGACGCGCAGGCGATGGACGGCTGGCGGCGCTGGACCACCGGCCCGCTGGTGCGGCGCACCGTCCCGGGCGACCACTTCTTCGTACGCGGCCGGGAGATCCCCCGGCTCATCGGGCGGGCCTGCCGTGTGGCGCGGCGCACCGCGCCCCTATCTGGAGGACAACTGTGAGGGACCAGGCGATGAGACGGGTCGTCATCACCGGCATAGGCGTCGTCGCGCCCGGCGGCGTGGGCACCCGGAACTTCTGGGACACGCTCACCGCGGGCCGCACCGCCACCCGCGGCATCACCCTGTTCGACGCATCCGCCTACCGCTCCCGCATCGCGGCCGAGGCCGACTTCGATGCCGCCGCGCACGGCTTCGGCCCCGCCGAGGCCGCCCGCCTGGACCGGGCCGCCCAGTTCGCCCTCGTCAGCGCCCGGGAGGCGCTCGCCGACAGCGGCCTGCCCACCGACCTGCCCGACCCGCTGCGCACCGGCGTCACCCTCGGCAGCGCGGTCGGCTGCACCACCGGACTCGACGACGAGTACGGCGTCGTCAGCGAACAGGGCTCGGCCTGGGAGGTCGACCACACACGGGCCGTCGCCCACCTCTTCGACTACTTCGTGCCCAGCTCGCTGGCCGCCGAAGTGGCCCGCGCCACCGGCGCCCAGGGCCCCGTCTCCCTCATCTCCACCGGCTGCACCTCCGGCCTGGACTCCATCGGCCACGCCGTCGACCTGATCCGCGAGGGCAGCGCCGACGTCATGGTCACCGGCGCCACCGAAGCACCCATCTCGCCGATCACCGTCGCCTGCTTCGACGCCATCAAGGCCACCAGCCCCCGCAACGACGACCCGGCCACCGCCTCCCGCCCCTTCGACCGCACCCGCAACGGGTTCGTCCTCGGCGAAGGCTCGGCCGTCCTGGTGCTGGAGGAGTTCGAACACGCCCGCCGCCGCGGCGCCCACGTGTACGCGGAGATCTCCGGCTTCGCCGGCCGCAGCAACGCCTACCACATGACCGGCCTGAAGGCCGACGGCGCCGAGATGGCCGAGGCGATCACCGCCGCCCTGGACGAGGCACGGCTCGACCCCACCGCCGTCGACTACATCAACGCCCACGGCTCGGGCACCAAGCAGAACGACCGGCACGAGACCGCCGCCTTCAAACGCAGCCTCGGCCACCACGCCCGCACCGTCCCGGTCAGCTCCATCAAATCGATGATCGGACACTCCCTCGGCGCCATCGGGTCGCTCGAGGTCGCCGCCAGCGCCCTGGCCATCGAGCACAACACCGTCCCCCCGACGGCGAACCTGCACGAGCCCGACCCGGCGTGCGACCTCGACTACACCCCCCTGACCGCCCGCGAACAGCGCACCGACACGGTCCTCAGCGTCGGCAGCGGCTTCGGCGGCTTCCAGAGCGCCATCGTCCTGACCCGGCCGCGACTGCAGGAGGCAGCTTGACTTCTCCCCCTCCTGAAAGAGGGGGATTCTCACGGCTCGCGCCGTGAGGGTTTCTGCTTCGTCACCGACTGCCCGCCCGGAGTGCTCCGTTGAGGTCTTACACCAGCTCCACAGACAGACACGGCCGGCCCGGCCGCCAGAAGGTTCTTCGCCGCGTTCACGTCCCGGTCATGGACCGCCCCACAGCTGTCACACGTCCAGGTACGGACGGAAAGCGGCATTCTCCTTGCGAGGGTGCCGCAGGCGGAGCACATCTTGGAGGAGGGGAAGAAGCGGTCCACCGCGATCACTTCCCGTCCGTACCAGGCGGCCTTGTACTCCAGCATGGAGCGGAACTTGCTCCAGCTCGCGTCCGAGATTGCCCGGGCGAGGGTGTGGTTCTTGACCATGTTGCGCACGGTCAGGTCCTCGATCACGATCGTTTGGTTGTCACGAACGAGACGAGTGGTCAGCTTGTGCAGGCCGTCACGCCGGCGATCGGCGATCCGGGCGTGGACCTTGGCGACTTTCTGCCGGGCCTTGGCCCGGTTGGCGCCGTCACCCTTGGCCTTGCGGGCGAGCTGCCGCTGGGCACGGGCGAGGCGGGCACGGTCGCGGCGCTCGTGCCGGGGGTTGGCGATCTTTTCCCCGGTGGACAGGGTCAGCAGGTGGTCCAGGCCGACATCGACACCGACCGCCGTATCGGTCGCGGGGAGCGGCTCGACGGACGGGTCGTCGCACAGCATCGAGACGAACCATCGGCCGGCGCTGTCCTGCGAGACGGTCACCGTGGACGGCGATGCTCCCTCAGGAAGGGGACGCGACCACACGATGTCCAGCGGCTCCGCCATCTTCGCCAGGGTCAGGCGGCCGTCACGAAAGCGGAAACCGCTGGTGGTGTACTCGGCGGACCTTCGCGACCTCTTCCGCGACTTGAAACGAGGGTACTTGGCCCGTCTGCCGAAGAAGCTGGTGAAAGCCGTCTGCAAGTGCCGAAGACACTGCTGCAACGGCACCGACGACACGTCGTTGAGGAAGGCCAGCTCCTCAGTCTTCTTCCACACCGTCAGCATCGCCGAGGTCCGGCTGTAGTTGACCCGCTCCTGCCGCTCCCACGCCTCGGTACGAGCGGCGAGGGCGAGGTTGTAGACCTTGCGGATGCAGCCGAACGTGCGCGACAGCTCGGCCGCCTGCGCATCGGTCGGACAGAAGCGGTACCGATACGCCCGCTTCACGCACCTCGTGACCACGCTCACAAACTAGCGGCGCCCGACGTGAAGACCAAACCTACGGGTCAGAGCACTGTGATCCGCCCTGGCGGCGAATCACAGTTCCTTGCCCTGCTCCGCAGGTGTCCGTTTCCTCTCCGCCCTGAAGGGCGGAGCATCCACGGAGGAATGAGATGACCACGGCCTTGGCCGAACACCGGGCCCCCGCGCACACCGTGCGGCCCGCGCAGGCCACCTCCCCGCGTACCACCGCCACCGTCGTCACCGGCATCGGCGTCACCGCACCCAACGGACTGGGCACCGAAGCCTGGTGGCAGGCCGTCCTCGCCGGCGAGAGCGGCATCCGCCCCCTCACCCGCTTCGACGCCACCCGCTACCCGGTACGCCTGGCCGGCGAGATCACCGGCTTCGTCGACGCCGACCACCTGCCCAGCCGGCTGCTCCCGCAGACCGACCGCGTCACCCGCCTGTCGCTGGCCGCCGCCAAGGAGGCCCTGGACGACTGGGGCGACGACGTGGCCGCCCTGCCGGACTACAGCGCCGGCGTGGTCACCGCCAGCTCCGCCGGCGGCTTCGAGTTCGGCCAGCGCGAACTGCAGGCCCTGTGGAGCAAAGGCGGCCAGCACGTCAGCGCCTACCAGTCCTTCGCCTGGTTCTACGCCGTCAACACCGGCCAGATCTCCATCCGGCACGGCCTGCGCGGCGCCAGCGGCGTCGTCGTCTCCGAACAGGCCGGCGGCCTCGACGCCCTCGCCCAGGCCCGCCGCCGCATCCGCAAGGGCAGCCGGCTCATGATCAGCGGCGGCGTCGACTCCGCACTGTGCCCCTGGGGCTGGGCCGCCCACCTGGCCGGCGGCTCCATGAGCACCGTCACCGACCCGGCCCGCGCCTACCTGCCCTTCGACCCGGCGGCCGCGGGCCACATCGTCGGCGAGGGCGGCGCCCTGTTCGTCCTCGAGAACGGCACGGCCGCCCACGCCCGCGGCGCCCGCACCTACGGCACCTTCGCCGGATACGCCGCCACCTTCGACGGCCCGGGCACCGACCGCCTCGCCGACGCCGCCCGCCTCGCCCTCGCCGACGCCGGACTGCGCCCCGACGAGATCGACGTCGTCTTCGCCGACGCCGCCGGCACCCGCGACGCCGACCGGGCCGAAGCCGCCGCCCTGAGCGCCCTGTTCGGCCCGCACGGCGTCCCGGTCACCGCCCCCAAGACCATGACCGGCCGCCTGCTGGCCGGCGGCGCGCCCCTGGACGTGGCCGCCGCCCTGCTCAGCCTGCGCGACCAGGTCATCCCGCCGACCACCGGCACCCGGCGCCCCGCCGACGACTGCCCGATCGACCTGGTCACCGCCCCCCGCGACGGCATGCGGCTGCGCAACGCGCTGGTCCTCGCCCGCGGCCGGGGCGGCTTCAACTCCGCGGCCGTACTCAGCCAGGGCCCCGGACCGCAGTGACACACGTGGAAGAGGAGACAGACGCCATGGACCACCTGGAACTGGACGACCTGAAGACCCTGCTGCGCGAGTGCGCCGGCGTCGAGGAAGGCGTCGACCTCGACGGCGACGTCCTCGACGTCCCCTTCCTCGCCCTCGGCTACGACTCGCTGGCCCTGCTGCAGACCACCGGCCGCATCGAACGCGACTACGACGTCACCCTCGACGAGGAGGGCCTCGACGAGGCGGAGACCCCCCGCGACTACCTGGCCCTGATCAACCGGGCCCTGTCCGCGCGGACCGCGGTGTGAGACCGGCCGGGCCGGACAGGGCGACCGGGCACACCCCCGGGCCCGCCGACGTCCTCGTCGTCGGCGCCGGCCCGGCCGGGCTCGCCCTGACCCTGATGCTGCTGCGCTCCGGGGTGCGGGTCACCCTCGCCGAGAAGTCGACCACCTACCGGCGCGACTTCCACGGCGAGATCCTCCAGCCCGGCGGACAGCGCATCCTCGACCAGCTGGGCGTGCTGGACAGCGCGAGCCGCCGCGGCGCCCGCACCCTCGACGGCTTCCAGGTCCTCGAGCGCGGCCGCGTCCTGCTCGACATCGACTACCGGCGCCTCGAGCCCCCCTACGGCCGCCTCCTGGCCCTGCCCCAACGCCACCTGCTCGAAGAACTCCTCGCCGCCTGCCACCGGCTGCCCGGCTTCACCCACCTGCCCGGCCACCGCATCAGCGCCCTGCGCGACGACCGCGGCCGCTGCACCGGGGCGGTGTTCACCGGCCCCGCCGGAACGCGCACCACCGTGCCCGCCCGGGTGGTCGTCGCCGCCGACGGACGCTTCTCCCGGACCCGCACCCTCGCCGGCATCGGCGCCGGCCGCCGCGAGGCCTTCGACCAGGACATCGTCTGGTTCACCCTGCCCGCGCCCGGCCGCGCCACCGGACGGGTCCGCATCCACCGCGCCGCCGGCACCGCCGTACTCGTCCACGACACCCACCCCGACCGGCTCCGCGTCGGCTGGGCCCTGCCGCACGGCGGCTGGCAGGCGGCCACGGCCGGCGGCATCGCCCCCATCAGGGACGAACTGGCCGCCGCCGTCCCCGAACTGGCCGACCTCCTGCACCGACACCTCACCGGCCTCAGCGACCTGGCCCTGCTGGACGTGTTCGCCGCCGACGCCGAGGAATGGGTACGCGACGGCCTCGTCCTGGCCGGCGACGCCGCCCACACCCACGGCCCGCTCGGCGCCCAGGGCATCAACCTCGCCCTGCAGGACGCCGCCACCCTGCACCCCGTCCTCCTCGACGCGCTCGCCGCCGGCCGGTGCACCCGCGAACGGCTCGCCCCCTTCCAGCGGCTGCGGGCACCCGCCGCCGCCCGGGTCACCCGCGTCCAGCGCCTGCAGGCCAAGGCGTTCCTCGGCACCGCCGGACCCGCCGCCACCTACCTGCGCTCCCGCGCCGCCGCCCTGGTCACCCGCACCCCGCTCGGCGCCCACCTCACCTCCCGTATCGCCTTCGGACCCGTACCCGTCCAGGTGCGGACCGACCTGTTCACCGCCGCCCCCCGACCCACCCAGAAAGGTGCACGGTCACAATGACTGCTCCGAGCCGTCGGCGTTTCGTCGCCCAGGCGCTCACGGCGGGCGCCGCCGCCGGCCTCACCACCACCGGCCTCGCACCCGCCGCCCGCGCCGCCACCGACCCCGCCCCCGCCCCGGCCCCGGCCCCGGCCCCGGCACTTCGGGTCACCCCCGACGACCCGCGCTACGCGGCCCTGTCGGTACGCGGCAGCAACAAGCGCTTCACCGCCACCCCGGACGCCTTCTGCCTCCCCGCCACCACCGCCGACGTCGTCCACGCCGTCGGCCACGCGGTACAGCGCCGCCGGCGCATCGCCGTACGCAGCGGCGGCCACTGCTACGAGAACGTCGTCGGCGACCCCGCCGTCCAGGTCGTCATCGACCTCGCCGCCATGAACGCCGTCACCTACGACCCGAGGCGGCGCGCCTTCATGGTCGAAGCCGGCGCGCAGCTCATCGACGTGTACAAGAGCCTGTACTACGGCTGGGGCGTCACCCTGCCCGGCGGCGCCAGCGCCACCGTCGGCTTCGGCGGCCACATCACCGGCGGCGGATACGGCGCGCTCAGCCGCGCCTTCGGCCTCGCCGCCGACCACCTGTACGCGCTCGAGGTCGTCGTCGTCGACGCCTTCGGCCGCGCCCGCGCCGTCGTCGCCACCCGCGAGCCCGGTGACCCGCACCGCGACCTGTGGTGGGCCCACACCGGAGGCGGCGGCGGCAACTTCGGCATCGTCACCCGCTACTGGTTCCGCTCCCCGAACGCCCACGGCGACGACCCCGCGCACCTGCTGCCCCGCCCGCCCGCCACCATCGTCTCCAACGCGGTGATCTACCCCCGCGACGGCATGGACCAGGCCGCCTTCGGCCGTCTGCTGCACAACCACGGCCGGTGGCACGAGGACAACAGCGACCCCGCCTCGCCGTACACCGGCCTCTACAGCGGACTGGTGCTGCCCGGCCGGCTGAAGGACAACGACCCCGGGCAGAGCGCCATCGCCTTCACCCACCTCGACGGCACCCTCCCCGGCTCCCGCGAACTGCTGGACCGCTACGTGAGCGCGCTGACCGACGGCGTCGGCGTCACCCCCTACATCACCGACACCGCGAGCGAGCCGTGGCTGACCGCGACAATCGCGCTCGCCGAGTCGCAGGACACCGACAAGGGCCGCCACAAGATCAAGTCGGCCTATCTGCGCCGCGCCCTCACCCGCGCCCAGACCGACGCACTCTTCACGCACCTGAACTCCACCGACCACCGCAACGACAGCGCCTCGGTGTCCCTCCAGTCCTACGGCGGCCGCACCAACACCCTCCCCGCCGGCGCCACGGCCAGCGCGCACCGCGACTCGGTCCTCAACGTGATCTTCATGAACACCTGGCAGGACGCGGAGGCCGACGCCGTCAACATCGACTGGCTGCGCCGCACCTACCGGGACGTGTTCGCCGCCACCGGAGGGGTGCCCGTCCCGGGCCGCGGCAGTGACGGCGCCTACATCAACTACCCGGACATCGACCTGGCCGACCCCCGCTGGAACACCTCCGGGGTGCCCTGGCACCACCTCTACTACAAGGACAACTACCCGCGCCTGCAGCGCATCAAGGCGAAGTGGGACCCGCGTGGCGTCTTCCGCCACGCCCTGTCCGTCCGCCCCGCCTGAGCACCGCCGCACCACCCAGTCCCAGAAACCCACCACACACGACGGGAGCGACCGGGATGTCCGTCCCCTCCTCGCCCACATCGACATCGTCCGCCGGCATAGCGAAACTCCCCTCGCTCACCGGCTACCGCTTCATCCTCTTCAACGCGGTGTTCTGGACCCACACACTCGCCGCCGCCCGCTTCTTCGAGAGCGAGTACGTCAACAACCTCGGCCACATCTGGCCCTACGGCACCACCGCCCTGGCGTCGTTCTTCATCCTCTCCGGCTTCGTCCTGACCTGGGGCGAGTCCTGGCGCAACGGGCTGGGCCGGTACTGGCGCGCCCGCGCCGCGAAGATCTTCCCCGGCCACGTCGTGATCTGGGCACTGACCCTGATCCTGCTCGCCGTCGTCGGCCCCCTCGCCATGATCGGCCCCACCGACGTCGGCCCGGCCGTCGCCAACCTCTTCCTGGTACAGGCCTGGATCCCCGACCCCGCCTACCTGATGAGCGTCTACGGCATCAACTGGTCGGTCTCCTGCGAGATCGCCTTCTACCTCGCCCTGCCGCTGTTCATCCGGCCGCTGCTGAAGATTCCGGCCAACCGCCTGTGGGCCGCGTTCGCCGTCCTGGTCGGCCTCGTCATCGCCATCCCCGCCGTCATCAACTCCGTCGTCGGCGGCCCCGTCTGGCCGTTCTGGGCGCCGCTCTCCTTCGACCAGGCGTGGATGGTCTACTTCCTGCCCCTCAGCCGTCTGCCCGAGTTCCTCCTCGGCGTCGTCCTCGCCCGCATCGTGCAGACCGGCTGGTGGCCCAGGATCCGCGGCCGCTGGATCTTCCTCGCCACCGCCGTCGCCACCTACCTGGTCTGGCTCGCCGTCGACGGCGCCCTGCCCGCCACCTACGCCAGCAGCGGCATCATGTCCATCACCGTCTGCCTGTTCATCCCCCTCATCGCCCTGCGCGACATCGACGGCCGCTCCTCGTTCATGGCCCGCAAGAGCTGGGTCGCCCTCGGCGACGCCTCCTACGCCACCTACCTGGTGCACTGGCCCGTCCTCGCCATCGCCCGCGAAGTCGTCGGCCCCACCGCCAAGTTCGGACTCTGGGCCGGCTGGGGCATCGTGCTGGCCACCCTGGTCGTCACCCAGGCACTCGGCCTGCTCCTGTGCCGCTACGTCGAACGGCCGCTGATGCTGCGCCTGGGCAGGCCGCGCAGCAGCCGCATCCCGACCGCGGTGGTGACCCCCAGGCCCACCACCACCGCCTCGGCCGCCGCGGCTCCCGCCCCCGCCAAGGAACCGGCGTGACCACCACCGCCCCCCGGCCGGCGGCCCCCGCACCGGCCACCGCCGGGCACACCGCCCCAGAACCGGCCGCCGCCGGGCAGGCGGACACCTGCCCGGCGGCCGCCGGGCACGCGCCGGCGTTCCCCTTCGACACCGAACCCGGCCCGCCGCTGGAGGTCCCGCAGGAGTTCACCCGCCTGCGGGACCGCTGCCCCGTCCAGCGGGTCCGCCTCCCCTACGGCGGCGAGGGCTACCTCGTCAGCCGGTACGCCGACGTGAAACAGGTCCTCGCCGACCGGCGGTTCTCACGGGCCGCCACCGTCGGCAAGGACGTGCCCCGCACCGTGCGGGAGGTCACCGCCCCCGGACACCTGCTGGCGATGGACCCGCCCGAGCACACCCGGCTGCGCCGCCTGGTCGCGGCCGCGTTCACCGAACGCAGCATCCAGCGCCGGCGGCCGCGGATCCAGCAGATCGTCGACGATCTCGTCGACGGCCTGCGCGCCCGGGCCGCCGGCGGCGAGGCGGTCGACCTGGTCGCCCACTTCTCCATGCCGCTGCCGATGACCGTCATCTGCGAACTGCTCGGCGTCCCGCCCGGCGACCGGCACTACTTCCAGCGGGTCGCCGAAGTCGCCTTCAGCAACGGCGCGGTCGACCCGCAGGAGATGCAACAGGTCGGCGAGGCCTTCGGCACCTACCTGACCGGGCACATCGCCCGGCTGCGGGAGCGCCCCGGCGACGACCTGATGTCCCAGATGATCGCCGCACGCGACGAGGACCAGGACCGGCTCACCGAGGCCGAACTCATCAGCCTGGCGGGCACACTCCTGCTCGCCGGCTACGAGACCACCGCCGCCGAGATCTCCAACTTCGTCTACACGCTGCTCGAGCACGACCGCTGGTCCTGGCTGGTGGACCACCCCGAGCACCTGGACACCGCCGTCGAGGAACTGCTGCGCTACATCGCCCTCGGCGGCGGGGACGTACTGCCCCGCCTGGCGACCGAGGACATCGACGTCGGCGGCACCGTCCTTCCCGAGGGCGCCTCGGTCATCGCGGCGATGATCTCCGCCAACCGCGACGGACACGTCTTCCCCGACCCCGACGTGCTCGACCTGGAACGCAGCCCCAACCCGCACGTCGCCTTCGGCCACGGCCCGCACCACTGCACCGGCGCCCAACTCGCCCGCCTGGAACTGCGCGTGGCCCTCGCCTCGCTGCTGCGCGCCTTCCCCGCACTGCGCCTGGCGGTCCCCGCCGCACAGGTCCCCTGGCGCCAGGGCTCCCTGGTCCGCGGCCCCCGGCAGCTGCTGCTGCGCTGGTAGGAGCCCGCCGCACCACGGCACACACCGAAAAGAAGAGAAGGGGCCCGGCGGACAGATGTCCGCCGGGCCCCTTCTCTTCTTTGTTCTCGGTGTGCCCGCACGGGCCGCGGCCGGTCAGCCGGCCCGCTGCCACTCCTCCAGCAGCGCCCGCTCCAGCGCCGTCAGCGGCACATCCGGCCGCAGCCGCTCCGGATGCCCCACGGGCGGCCGCAGCAGCAACGGCGGCCGCTGCGCCGCGGTCCGCGTGCTCTCACCCGCCAGATACACCCCGCCGCAGGCCACCAGACCCTGCCACACCGGCCGCAGGCACCGCCGCACCACCCGCACCGGCCACCGGCGGGCGGCCATCACCGCTCACCCGCCGCACGGCCCGCGTAGGCCGCCGCCGCCGGACCCAGCTGCAGCACCACGTGCCCGGCCGCCGAGTGCACATCGCGCCACAGCCGCTGCAGCGGAGTGTTCACGCTGTGCCCGCTGGTACCGGACGCCGCGAAGAGCCGGTCCACGACCCGAACCAGCATCTCGGCGGCCAGGGCGCAGTCACGCTGCGCGCGGGCCGTCTCCAGCGGCGTGGGAGCCGTGCCGCGGTCCGCGACCCGGGCGACCCGCTCCAGCAGCAGACGGGCCGCGTCCAGCTCGCCCGAGCAGCGGGCCAGCGTCTCCTCGTAGAAGCCGCGCCCCGGCCCGGGGCCCGGCGTGTAGGAGGCGGAAGCCAGCTTGGGCGCCGTGGACGCCGACCACAGCTCGAGGGCGCCCTGCGCGGCACCGAGCATCGGCAGGGTGAAGAACAGGCCGTTGACGGCCGGCAGCGGCACCGCGTGGCAGCCCTCCACCCCCTGCGGTGCCCGCCCGGTCAGAAGGTCCTGTGCGGAGAAGCTCAGCTCGTCGGCGACGAACACGTCCTCGGCGATCAGCGTGTTGCTGCCGCTCGCGCGCATCCCGACGTCCGACCAGGTGGTCTCGGTGCGGTAGGCGCCGCGGGGCAGGGCGAACAGCCGGGGGAGGGGCCGCCCCTCGCCCGCCGCGGCCGGGGCCGTCACCAGCGCCCAGTCGGAGTGGTCGACGACGCTGACGTACGGCCAGGTGCCGCCGACCCGCCAGCCGCCGTCCACCGCACGGGCCCGGCCCACCGGGGACACGGAGCCGACGATCACCGTGTCGGGGCCCTCGCGCCAGACCTCCTTGCGCCCGGCCTCGGGCAGGTAGGCGGCCATCCGCGACAGGCTCGCCACGATCGACGCGCTCCACGCGGTCGCCGGACAGCGCGCGCCGAGCGTGGTGATGCCCGCGGCCAGCTCGGTGAACGTCGCCGCGGCGCCACCGTGCGCGGCGGGCACGAAGTGCCGGGCGAAACCCGCCCCGACCAGGGCGCGCAGCACATCCGCGTCCATACGGCGCGCCTGCTCGGCCTGCTCGGCCCGCTCGGCGGCGAGCCGGGCGACAGTGCGCGCGGCGTCCGCCACACCGGACCCGTGCCGGAACTCGTCGGTCATCTGGGCTCCTTCTGCTCGGCGTGCCCCGGGGCGGGCCGTCACCTCGCAACGCTCTGACCGGCCGGTCGCGATCCGCTCAAATGCGCCTGGAGGGTCGAGGACGCCACAAGCGGCCCGCAGCAGACTCGGCCCGTTCCCGCCGTCTGCCGTGAGGAGAGGCCGTGCCGTCCAGCACCACCGTCCCTGCCCGAGCCCCCGCGCCCCCCGGCCGGGCGACGGAGGTCGCCCCGGGCGTCCACGCCTACCTCCAGCCGCCCGGCGGCTGGTGCCTGAACAACGCGGGCATCATCGTCTCCGGCGGCGAGAGCGCCCTCGTCGACACCGCCGCGACCGACTCCCGCGCCCGGCACCTGCGCACCACCGCCCTCGCCCTGAACGGGGCGAGCGCCCCCCGCACGGTCGTCAACACCCACTTCCACGGCGACCACGCCTTCGGCAACCACCTGTTCCCCGAGGCGCTCGTCATCGGCCACGAACGCACCCGCAGCGAGATGATCGCCGCCGGCCTGCACCTGACCGGCCTGTGGCCCGACGTCGACTGGGGCGACATCGAACTCGCCCCGCCCACCCTCACCTTCACCGACCGCCTCACCCTGCACGTCGGATCGGTGCGCGCCGAGCTGGAGCACATCGGCCCCGCGCACACCTCCAACGACACCGTCGTGTGGCTGCCCGAACAGAAGGTCCTGTTCACCGGCGACCTGGTCATGAACGGGGTGACACCGTTCTGCCTGATGGGCTCGATCACCGGCTCCCTGGCGGCCATGGAACGGCTGCGGGCCTTCGGCGCCACCACGATCGTCCCCGGCCACGGCCCCCTCGCCGGGCCCGAGGTGTTCGAGCAGACCGAGGGCTATCTGCGGCTGGTCCTCCAACTGGCCCGCGACGGCCACCGCGCGGGCCGCACCCCGGTCGAGGCCGCCCGCGACGCCGACCTCGGCCCCTACGGCACGCTCCTGGACAGCGAACGCCTGGTGCCCAACCTGCACCGCGCCTACGCCGAACTGGACGGCACCCCGGCAACCGACCCGCTGCCCATGCCCGTCATGCAGACGGCGCTCGGCGAGATGATCGAATACCACGGCCGGCTGCCCTGCTGCCTGGCCTGAACACCACCCGCACAAGGAAAAAGGGGGCGGCCCGCCGGCGGGCCGCCCCTCTCCTCGTGCCGGTGCGCCCGGCGCGGTGTCAGACCACGTAGTCCGGGCTGACCTTGCGGAACTTGGTGCGCAGCTCACCGTCCTCGTAGGCCAGGACATCGGTGACGAAGCAGCTCGGCCCGACCATCGGCTCCGAGACGCCGGGCCGCGTCTGCAGCACCACCGCGTAGTACTCGGTGCGCAGCGTGCCGTCGTCCTGGGGGAAGACCTGCAGCATGTTGAACCAGTGACGGCGCTGCACCGGGTCGGCGGCGTGCCGGGTGTTCTGGTACTCCCGGATCGCCGCGGCGATCGCGGTACGCCCCACCAGCGGGTCGGCGCCCGGACGGTGGTCGAAGACACCGTCACCGGTGAACGACGCGGCGAACTCCTCGGCCCGCATGGTGTCCAGGTGGCGCACCTGGCCGGCGTAGAACTGCTGCACCTGTGCGTACAGGGCACTGATGTCGAGGTCGGTGGACGGGGCGGTCGCCACGGTCGGGGTCACGGGAATCTCCTGAGGTCAAGACGTCATGGATTGCGCGGTCACGGACCGCACGGCACGGTCCAGTACCTGCGCGGGGCTGGGCTGGGCGGCCATCTCCGCGCTCACCTCGGCCGCCGCGCCGGCGAACGCCGGTTCGGTGAGCAGCTGCTGGACCAGGGCCCGCAGCCGCGGCCCGTCCGCCTCCGCCGGATCGAGCATCAGACCGACCTTGCGGTCCACCACCCGGCGCGCCACCAGCGGATTGTCGGAACCGCCGGGCAGGACCAGCTGCGGCACCGCGTAGTGCAGCGCGGTCGCCATCGTGCCCGAGCCGCCGTGGTGCACCACCAGCGAGCAGGTGGACAGGAACGTCGACAGCGGCAGGAAGCCCGCCACCCGCACATTGCCCGGCAGCTCCCCGAGCTTGGACAGGTCCGTCGAGTGGTCGGCGAGGATCACCTCGACGTCCAGCTCGCCCAGCCCCTGCAGCAGCGACGCCAGCGCGCCGCCGTCCGACAGGAGCGGCGTGACCGTGCCCAGCGTCAGACAGATCCGCGGCCGCTCGGGCCGCACCAGCGCCCACGCGGGCAGCTCCACACCGCCGTTGAAGGGCACGTAGCGCATCGGCCACCACGGGGTGCCGTCGCGGACGTCCGGCTCGTCGTGCGCCAGACCGCCCATGCTCGGCGCCCGCGGGTCGATCCGGGCGATCAGCTCCGGCTCACGGTCGCCGATGCCGAGCTCGGCGCGCAGCGCGGCCACCACGGGGGAGTCGTCGGCGACGATGCCGCTGCGGTCGTTGTGACCGGAGGTGCCGGTCACCTCCGGATCACGCATCGACCACGAGACCCGGTTGCCGACCTCCAGCGCCGGGATCCCCAGCGCCACCGCCGCCATCCGGCCGGCCTGGTGGTCGGAGGTGTAGACGATCAGCTCGGCGCCGAAGTCGCGGCCCGCGGTGATCGTGCCGCCGGTGGAGGCGAGCGTGAACAGCTCGAACGGCTTGAGCCGCCCGGCCAGTTCCCAGTAGCCCGTGGGCAGGTCCGGGTCCTCGAAATCGGCGGAGCCGGGCCCGGGGGCCTTGCCGGCGGCGGCGAGCATCAGGTCCGCGCCCACGTCGCGCCGCGGGAACACGTTCGCGATCGGCAGGCCCGACTCGGCGCCGACCTTCGTCATGTAGGCGGTGGTGGCCACCAGGATCTCGTGCCCGGCGGCCCGCGCCGCCCACACCAGCGGCACCAGCGGCAGCATCAGCCCGTAACCGGGCGCCGCGGCGAAAAGGATCCTCACGAGCGCACCACCATCGCCGAGTTGTAGCCGCCGTTGCCGCGGGCGACGACCAGCGCCGTGTGCAGCTCGGCCCGCCGCGGCCGGCCCGTCACCAGGTCCAGCCGGTACTCGTCCGGCACGTCGGTGACGTGCGCGGTGGCCGGGATGATCTGGTCACGCAGCGACAGCAGCGCGGCGACGACGTCCAACGGCGCCCCGCCCGCGTACAGCCGGCCCGTCAGCGCCTTGGGCGCGCTCACCGGCACCCCGCACGGCCCGAACACGGCGGCGAGCGCCTCGGCCTCGACCCGGTCCAGCTCCGGCACACCGCTCGCGTCCGCGAACACCACGTCCACCTCTTCGGGCGTGATCCGCGCGTCCTTCAGGGCCCCGCGGATCGCGGCGGCCAGCGCCGGCGGCCTGCCGGAACCCGGCCGCGGGTCGAACGTGGCCGCATGACCGGCGAGTTCGCCGTAGACGCACGCGCCCTCACGCTCCCGGGCCGCCTGCGCGTCCTGAAGGATCAGGTACGCGCCGCCCTCGCCCGGCACGTAACCGCTCGCCGCCGTGTCGAAGGGCAGGAACGCGCGCTGCGGGTCGTCGGCCTCGCTGATCCGCCCGGTGGCCAGGTGCGACACCCAGCCCCACGGGTCGTAGGAGGACTCCACCCCGCCCGCGATCGTCAGCGGCGTGCCGCGGCGGATGGTGCGCCGCGCCAGCGCGAGCGCGTCGAGACCGCCCGACTGGTCGGCCACCAGCACACTGCCGGAGCCGCGCATCCCGTGCCGGATCGAGATCTGGCCGGTGTTCGCCGCGCAGAACCAGGCGAACGACTCGTAGACGCTGACGCTCTCCGGCCCCTTGGTCCACAGCTTCTGGATCTCACGGTGGGTGAACTCGAAACCGCCGTGGGCGTTGGAGGAGATCACCCCCATGTCCAGGTCCGGCACGGACTCGAGGTCGATACCCGAGTCCTCGATCGCCGCCTGTGCCGCCACCAGCGCCAGCCGGGTCACCCGGTCGGTCTGCGGCAGCAGCCGGCCCGGCAGCGCCTGCGCGGCCTTGAAGTCGCGGATCTGGCCGGCGAGCCGGGACGGGTAGCCGCGGGCGTCGAACCGCTCGAGCGGGCCGATACCGCTGCGCTGCTCCAGCGTCGCGGTCCAGAACTCCTCGGTGGACTGCCCGTTGGGGGCCATGACGCCGAGCCCGGTGAACACCACTGTCATCGCGTCGCTCCTTGCAGCCTGCGGACAACCATCGCGCTCTGGAACCCGCCGAAGCCGCTGCCGACGGTCAGCGCCGTGTCGACCCTGGCCTCACGCGCCGTCACCGGCACGTAGTCGAGGTCGCACTCGGGGTCCTTCTCGTGCAGATTGGCCGTCGGCGGGATGACACCGTGCTCGATCGCCAGCGCACAGGCCGCGATCTCGATCGAACCGATCGCGCCGAGCGAGTGCCCGATCATCGACTTGATCGAGCTGACCGGCGTCGTGTACGCGTGCTCGCCCAGCGCCCGCTTGAAGGCGCCCGTCTCGTGCAGGTCGTTCTGCCGGGTGCCCGAGCCGTGCGCGTTGATGTAGTCCAGGCCGTCGCGCTCGACGCGGCCCTCGTCCATCGCCGCGCCGATCGCCTCGGCCATCTCCCGGCCCTTGGGGCTCAGACCCGTCATGTGGTAGCCGTTGCAGCGGTTGGCGTACCCGGCGATCTCGCCGTAGATCTTCGCCCCGCGCCGCCGGGCGTGCTCCAGCTCCTCGAGGACGAACATGGCCGCCCCCTCGGCGATGACGAACCCGTTACGGGTCGCGTCGAACGGGCGTGCCGCGGTGGCCGCATCGTCGTTACGGGGCGTCGTCGCCTTGATCGCGTCGAAGCAGGCGACCGCCAGCGGCGTGATCGCCGCCTCCGTCGCCCCCGCGAACACGACGTCCGCGCTGCCCTCGCTGATCAGCTGATGGGCGTTGCCCACCGCGTCGATGCCCGACGTGCAGCCCGTGGAGACGGTGTTGACCGGCCCTTCCGCGCGCATGTCCCAGCCGACCTCGGTGGCGATCGTCGCCGGCGTGAAGTAGTCGAACAGATGAGGGGACGCGTACGCGTGGTCGACCAGCCAGTTCCTGCCGGTGTCGGAGAGCACCAGGTACTCCCGCTCCAGGCTGGTGGCCGCGCCGATCGCCGTACCGACGCTCACCCCGGTCCGCGCCGGGTCGGCCGCATCGAGGTCCAGGCCGCTGTCGGCGAGCGCTTCACGCGCGGTCACCAGCGCGAACTGCGAGGCACGGTCGAGACGGCGGGTCTCACGGTGGCTCAGCCCGTGCGCCGCCGCGTCGAAGTCGACCTCGCCGGCGACCTGGGAGCGGAACTCGGACGGGTCGAAGGCGGCGATGCGGCGGGTCGCGGTACGGCCCGACGTCATCAGGTCCCAGAACGCCTCCGTACCGTCGCCGCCGGGGGCCAGGACCCCGATGCCCGTGATGACCGTCCGGCGCCGCCCGCTCATGCGGCGGCGACGGAACGCGAAAGCTCCGCCACGGTGTCGAGCAGCACCCGCGGAGTCTCCACGGTCGCGATGTCCTCGTCGGCGATCACCACACCGAACTCCTGCTTGATCCGGCCCGCGGTCTCCATCAGCGCCAGCGAGTCGTAACCGAGGTCGGCGAACGGGGTGTCCAGGATGTCCCCGTCCAGGCTCCCGGTCTCGTCCTCACCGGCGCACTCGACGAGGATCCTGCGGAGATCATCGATGGTCATGAAAATCTTCTCCCTCTCGTGAGCCGGCCCCGGTTGGCGGGGCGGCATACCTTCCGGACTCTGCGGCGAGGCGCTACAGGTCTGCTTGAGCGGCGGCGGACGCCGGCCAGGCGGGCACGTCGGTGAACTCCACGACCGCCGCCGACCAGGTGAAGCCACCGCCCACACCCAGCAGCAGCGCCCGCGCCCCCGCCCGCGCCCGCCCGCTCTCCACCAGATGCGTCAGACCCGCGAACTGGTCACCGGCCCCCAGATGCCCGATCCCGCGGCTCCAGGACCACAGCGTCCGCTCGGGGTCGATGCCGTAACGGCGGAAGAAGTTCACATCCAGACGGCGCCGGCCCAGGTGCGGCAGCACGAACCAGTCGATGTCCGCCTGCTGCGCCTTGGCCTCCTCCAGGGCCCGCTCGATCGTCTCCGTCTGCGCGTTCGCCATCCGCGCGACCGACCGCTGCCCCTCCGCGGTGCGCAGGTACACCCGGGTCGTCGCCTCGAAGTCGACGGGGCAGCGCACCGCCAGCGGCGCGTCACCCGGCGGGTCCTCGCCCCGATGCATCTCCTCGAGCCCCGGCTCCGACACCAGCACCAGCGACACCAGACGCGCGAAACCCCGCCCGCGGGCCACGACCGTCGCCGTCGCCCCGTCCGCCAGGACCGTGCCCGGATCGGTGCGCCAGCGGTCGATGCCCGGCGCGCAGAACCGGTCCGCCGTGGTGATCATCGCCGCGGGCGCCCCGGTGGCCGTCAGATGCGCGGCCGCCAGCTCGAGTGCGGCCATACCGCCGTTCGACGTCTGACGCACCTCCATCGCCGGGCAGCGGTTGCCCACCCCCAGCCGCTGGACGTACGACGCCGGCGCCCACATGTCGTAGCCCTGGTGGTAGAGCGACGCGTGCAGCAGCAGCGCGATGTCGTCGGGCACCACACCCGAACGCCCCAGAGCCGTACGGGCCGCGGCGACCGCCATGTCCGGCGGGCTCTGCTCGCCCACCGTCACACCCGTGCTCTGCATACGCCGCACGGACACCGCGTCGACCAGGCCACGGGCGACCGCCTCCTCGGCGGGCATCACCGCCGGCAGCCGGGTGGCGCAGGCGCGCAGATAGACGTCGTCCCACCGCACCGTCGCATCCTTCCTGGGGTACCTCGCCGGGCAACCGGCACCGGCCGAGCCTCGCCCCGCACGATGGACCCCTCCTCGAGCCGCACTCGGGACGGGCACCCGGCCCCGGCCGGGGACTGGACCGGTCCTCGAGCGAACCTCCACGCCCCCACGGCAGGTTGACGCCACCACCCGGACACCGCAGAAGGGCCCGCGCATGGACACCCTGCTCGACGCGCCCCGCGACGTGGTGCTGCTGCTGCCCGGCCAGGGCGCCCAGTACCCGCGCATGGCCGCCGGACTCTACGACAGCGACCCGGCGTTCACCGACGCCGTCGACCGGTGCCTGGCCCTGTTCCCCGACGGCGAGCTGCTGCGCGACGACTGGCTCGCCGAGCAGCCCGCCATCGGCATCGACGACGTACGCCGCGCCCAGCCGCTGCTGTTCACCCTCGACTACGCGCTCGGCCGCATGGTGCTCTCCTGGGGCGTACGCCCCGCCGCGCTCCTCGGCCACAGCGTCGGCGAACTCGCCGCGGCCACCCTGGCCGGCGTGTTCACCCTCGAGGACGCCGTGGCCGTCATGCACGACCGGGTCACCCGCATCGCCCCCACCGAACCGGGCGGCATGCTGACCGTCGCCGGCACCCCCGACGACCTGCGCCCCTTCCTCGCCCGCCACCCCCACATCGCGATCGGCGCACGCAACGCCCCCCGGCAGACCGTCCTCGCCGGCCTGAGCGCCCCCCTGCGGGCCATCGCGGCCGACCTGCGCGGCGCGGGCATCACCACCCTGCCGGTCGCCGCCCACCACCCCTTCCACAGCCCGGTCCTCGCACCGCTGTTCAGGGACCTGACGCTGTACCGGCGGATCACCGCCCACCCGCCGCTCTTCCCGCTGTGGTCGGCCTTCACCCGCACCCGCCTGGAGGCGGACACCGTCGCCGACCCGGCCCTGTGGGCCGGCCACCCCGTCGCCCCCGTGCACTTCTGGCCCACCCTCGACAAACTCCTGTCCACCGGCCGCCACCTGCTGCTGGAGACCGGCCCGGGCAAGGGCCTCACCACGATCGCCTGCCGCCACCGCTCCGTGAAACTCGGCCGTCACACCGCCGCCGCGCTGCTGCCCGCCCGGCCCCGCACCCCCGACGACGACCGGCTCCACACCGACCGCGCCCGCGAACTGCTGCACACCACCACGGCCCTGGCCCCCCAGCCGGCCTGACCGCCCCCGCCCACCAGAAGGACACCGCTCATGCGCCTGGCAGTGAACCTCCCCTACCAGGGGGCCGGCGAACTGGCCCGCGAGGCCGAACGCCTCGACTACGACATCGCGTTCGCCTCGGAAGGCCTCAAGTCCGATGCCGTCAGCGTCCTGGGCCTGGCCGCCGGCCTGACCAGCCGCATCGCGCTCGCCTCCGGCATCATGCAGATCCCCGCCCGCCCGCCGGGCGCCGCGGCCCTGTCCGCCGCCACCCTCCACGCCCTCAGCGGCGGCCGCTTCCGCCTCGGCCTCGGCGTGTCCAACCCGCACGTCTCCGACGGCTGGTACGGCGTCGACTTCGCCCACCCCCTGGGCCGCACCCGCGAATACGTCGACATCGTCCGCCGCGCCCTGGCCGGCGGCCCCGTCCGCTACGACGGCACCCACTTCAAGCTGCCCGCCCACGGCCTCGGCGGCGCGCCGCTGACCGTCCTCACCGAACGGCCCGACACCCCGATCCCCGTCTACCTCGGCGCGGTCGGCCCGCAGAGCCTGCGCCTGGCGGGGGAGATCGCCGACGGCTGGGTCAGCGGCTTCACCACCCCGCAGCTCGTCGCCGACTCCGTCACCCGGCTCGCCGCCGGCCGCGAACGCGCCGGACGGACCCTCGACGGCTTCGAGGTCATCCCCTACACGGCCGTGTCCGTCGCCGACGACCTCGAACAGGCCGCCGCACCGCTGCGCACGCACTACACCGGGCTGCTCGCCATCGGCGGCGCCGACAACTTTTACTGCCGGCTCGCCCGCGGCATGGGCTTCGACGCCGGCATCGACGCCTTCCAGGACCGCCTGGCCGCCGGCGACCGCCCCGGCGCCGCCGCAGCGATCCCGCTGGACTTCATCGACGCGACCGCCCTCCTCGGCCCCGTCGGCCGCATCGCGGACCGCATGCACGCCTGGGCCCGGGCCGGCGTCACCACGCTGAGCGTCCTCATCTCCGCGAACGACACGCCCCTCAATGCGCGCAAGCACACCCTGGCGGCCGCGGCCCAGGCCCTGGAGAAGGCGGGCCTGCGCACCTGAGCCCCCGAGACACCCCCGCCCCGGACCCCCTGCCGGGGCGGGGGCCCCGTTCACCGCCCCGGACCGTGTGCCGACGAAGCCCCGGCCCCCGCCCGCACGGAAACCGGGACAGGGGCCGGGGCAGGTCAGCGGACCAGGGTGCCGCCCCCGTCGACCATCAGGACCTGACCCGTCGTGTACGTGGCACGGATCAGCGACAGGACCGCTTCCGAGACGTCCTCCGGCCGGCCCACACGCCGCAGCGGGGCGACCGCGGCGACCTGCTCGGCGATGGCCGCGAAGAAGTCGCTGCCCTCGGTCCAGCCCGTTTCCACCAGACCCGGCGCGACCGCGTTGACCCGCACCTGGGGGCCCATCGCCACCGCGAGCAGACGGGTCATGTGCTCCACGGCCGCCTTGCTCACCGCGTACGGGATCGAACTGCCCGTCGGCCGGCTGCCGGCCACCGAGGAGACGTTGACCACCACGCCCTCGCCGCTCTCGCGCAGCGCCGGCATCGCGGCCACCGTCGTCTGCCAGGTGCCGAAGACGTTCAGATCGAAGATCTCCCGCCACACCGCCGGACTCGCCGCCTCCAGATCCGCGTGCGGAACCGCCCGCGTCACACCGGCGTTGTTGACCAGGATGTCCAGACGCCCGTAGTGCTCGACGGCACGGGCCACCAGCCGGCGGGCCTGGTCCTCGTCCGAGACGTCCGCCTGGACGTACAGGGCGTCGGGCAGCGACGCCGCCACCTTCTCGCCCGCCTCCACCGAACGCGCCGAGTTGACGACGACGCTGATGTTCTCGGCGGCCAGCCTGCGGGCCACCGTCTCGCCGATGCCCGTCGACGAACCCGTCACCAGGGCCACGCGTCGCTGAGTGCTCATCACCAGGTGCTCCCTGCTCTCGAGGACGTGCCGGTCAGTAGTTGCCCAGGCCGCCGCAGACATTGAGCGCCTGCGCGGTCACGGCCGCCGCGTCCTCGCCGACCAGGTACTCGACCATCGCGGCGACCTCCCGCACCTGCACGTAACGGCCGTTGGGCACCCGGGTGGTGATGCGCTCGTACGCCTCCTGCTCGGTGACCCCCCACGCGCCCGCGTAACCGGCACGGACCTTCTCCGCCATCGGCGTCTCGACGAAACCGGGGCACACCGCGTTGACGGTGATGCCGGTACGGGCCAGCTCCAGGCCGAGCGCCTTGCTGAAGCCCACCACACCGTGCTTGGACGCCGAGTACGGGGCCGCCAGGACCACGCCCTGCTTGCCGCCCGTCGAGGCGATGTTGATGATCCGGCCGCGGCCCGCCTCCTGCATCCCGCCCGCCGTCAACACTTCCTTGGTGACCCGGAAGACACTGGTCAGATTGGTGGCGATGACATCGGTCCACAGCTCGTCGGTGATCTCCGCGGTCGGACCCCCGCCGCTGCGGCCGGCGTTGTTGACCAGGATCCGTATCGGACCGTGCTGCTCGACGACCGTGCGCACCAGCTCCGCGATCTGCTCCTGCTCCCGCACGTCGCACACCGAGCCGGTGACCGCGAGGCCCTCCTCCACGAGCTCCTTGACCGTGCTGCTCACCGTCTCCTGCGAACGACCGCACAGATGCACCGGCGTCCCCGCCGACGCCAGCCGCCGCACGATCTCCAGACCGATGCCGCTGGTGCCGCCCGTCACCAGCGCGACCCGCTGCTCCCGCGTCCCGCCCTGGCCCTTGGTGGTCTCGCTCATGCCGTCTCCTCCTGTGTGTGTGCGCTGCGGTGGGTGCGCCGTACCAGGGGCACGGCGGTCGAGTGGTACGGGGTCTGGTGGGTCGGCGTCGTCGGGCCGAAGTTCGACACGTAGAGCCGGTCGCCGTGGACGGCGACGGCCGACGGCCCGTCGAAGTCGGGGTCGGTGATCCGGGTGACCGGCACGGCACGGGTGCCGGCCGCGTCCAGCCGCAGCACATCGACCGCGTCGCGCTGGGCGACGTACGCGGTGGTGCCGTCGAGCCGGATGCCGTTGCCGGACGGCAGCACGGCGCCGCCGAGCGGGATCCGCAGGGCGGCGCCGGTGGCCGGATCCACCCGCATCAGAGCGCCCCCGGCGAGCAGGTGCACCACGATCAGCGCCCGGCCGTCCGGCGTCGGCGAGATCCCCAGCGCCGTCACCTCGCCCGGAGCGCCCTGCACCCAGTCACCGGACAGCGGCACACTCTCCACCTGCCGCGCCGACGGCAGTTCACCGCGCGGCCCCAGCGGGATCCGGTACAGCACCGGGCGGAAGGCGTCGGTGACGTAGGCCGCGTCCGCCAGCACCGCCACATCGGCGACGACCGTGCCCTCACCGCCCAGCCGGTACGAGGCGAGGTCCCGGCCGGTGGTCACGTCCATCACCCGCGCCAGGCCGCTGTAGGCGCCGCTGATGAACAGCCGCCCGCGGCAGTCGAGCGCGATGCCCGCCGCGCTGTTGCCCTCGCCCAGGTCGGGGGAGATCACCTCGCCCCGCCCGGTGGCCAGATCGGCCCGGTAGATCTCCCCGCCGAACAGGGAGCCGTAGTACGCGTAGGGCAGCCGGCCGGCGGCGACACCGCCCGGGTGGAACCCGGTCGGCAGCTCGATCCTGACCGGCCACGCCCCCGGGCCCCGGGGCCGGGGCGCCGCGGCCCAGGCGTTCGCGGCGGCCGGGCCGGCGAACGCGGCGCCGGCACCCAGGGCTGCGCCGAGCCCCAGCAGGCGGCGCCGGGACAGTGTGCTGTGCATGGCGAATGTCTCCCGTTTCCGACTCGGGTCGTCCGGTCCTTTCCGGCCGACCCTGGTTTTCGGTCATCCGTCGAGGTGCGACTGTGCCACCGACACGGCGGGCGGGGCCCGGTCATGGACACGTGCTGGAGCGGAGGTCCGCCTGCGCCCGATCCGGTCCCCAGCCGGATTTGAGCGCGGCCCCATAGCGTCCGGGCCATGAAGGCTCTCGTCCTGTCCGGAGGTTCAGGCACGCGCCTGCGGCCCTTCACCCACACCGCGCCCAAGCAACTGGTCCCGGTGGCCAACAAGCCCGTCCTCTACTACGTCCTGGAAGCCGTCGCGGAAGCCGGCATCACCGAGGTCGGCATCGTCGTCGGCGACACCGCCGACGAGATCCGCGACGCCGTCGGCGACGGCGCACGATTCGGCCTGGAGGTGACCTACCTGCCGCAGGAGGCACCCCTCGGCCTCGCCCACGCGGTGCTGATCGCCCGCGAGTTCCTCGCCGACGACGACTTCGTCATGTACCTCGGCGACAACTTCGTCGTCGGCGGCATCGCCGACCTCGTCACCGGGTTCCGCGCCGAACGCCCCGACGCGCAGATCCTGCTGACCCGGGTGCCCGACCCGTCCGCGTTCGGCGTCGCCGAACTCGACGACGAGGGACGGGTCGTGGGCCTGGAGGAGAAGCCCGCCAAACCCAAGAGCGACCTCGCGCTCGTCGGCATCTACCTGTTCACCCCCGCCGTGCACGAGGCGGTCCGCGCCATCGAACCGTCGGAGCGCGGCGAACTGGAGATCACCCACGCCATCCAGCGGCTCATCGACGACGGGCACGACGTGCGCTCCACGACGATCAGCGGCTACTGGAAGGACACCGGCAACGTCACCGACATGCTCGAGGTGAACCGGTCCGTCCTCGAAGGCATCGAACCGCACACCGCCGGCACCGTCGACGCCGCCAGCGAACTCATCGGCCGGGTCCGCGTCGAGGCCGGCGCGGAGGTCCGCGGCTCACGCATCGTCGGCCCCGCCGTCATCGGCACGGGCACCCTCATCAGCGGCTCCTACGTCGGCCCCTACACCTCGATCGCGGAGAACTGCCTCATCGAGGACAGCGAGATCGAATTCTCCATCGTGCTGCGCGACTCCCGCCTCGAAGGCGTGCCCCGCGTCCAGGCCTCCCTCATCGGACGCAGCGTGACCGTCACCCCCGCCCCGCGGATACCGGCCACCAACCGGCTCATCCTCGGCGACCACAGCAAGGTGCAGATCTCCTCATGACGACCCGAATCCTGGTGACCGGCGGAGCCGGCTTCATCGGCTCCCACTACGTGCGCACCCTCCTGGGCCCCCACGGCGACCCGGACGTGACCGTCACCGTCCTCGACGCGCTCACCTACGCCGGCAACCCGGCCAACCTCGACGCCGTCCGCGACAACCCCCGGTTCACCTTCGTCCACGGCGACATCTGCGACGCCGGCCTCGTCGACACCCTGATGCCCCGCCACGACCAGGTCGTCCACTTCGCCGCCGAGTCCCACGTCGACCGCTCCATCGCCGGCGCGGCCGACTTCGTCCGCACCAACGTCGCCGGCACCCAGACCCTGCTGGACGCGGCCCTGCGCCACGGCCCCACCACCTTCGTCCACATCTCCACCGACGAGGTGTACGGCTCGATCGACATCGGCTCCTGGCCCGAGACCGACCCCCTCGCCCCCAACTCCCCCTACTCCGCCGCCAAGGCCTCGAGCGACCTCATCGCCCTGGCCCACCACCGCACCCACGGCCTCGACGTGCGCATCACCCGCTGCTCCAACAACTACGGGCCGCACCAGTACCCGGAGAAGGTCGTCCCGCTGTTCATCACCCGCCTCCTCACGGGCCGCCGCGTGCCGCTGTACGGCGACGGCGGCAACGTCCGCGACTGGCTGCACGTCGACGACCACGTCCGGGGCATCGAACTCGTCCGCACCAAGGGCCGCTCCGGCGAGGTCTACAACATCGGCGGCGGCACCGAACTGTCCAACAAGGAACTCACCGCACTGCTCCTGGACGCCTGCGACGCCGACTGGTCCAGCGTCGACCACGTCGCCGACCGCAAGGGCCACGACCGGCGCTACTCGGTCGACTGCCGCAAGATCACCCGCGAACTGGGCTACGAACCGCGCACCGACTTCACCGACGGCCTGGCCCGCACCGTCGCCTGGTACCGCGACAACCGCGCCTGGTGGCAGCCGCTCGAGGAGCGCTCGAGCGCCGGTCGAGGAACCGGCGGCCATCCTTGACCGGCCGGTGACCGGCCGGTGATCGTCGAACCGGTGCCCCGCCGGTTCGAACACTGACGCAACAACCGAGGAGAACGCATTTCCATGGCAGACGAGCTGCAGCCCTTTGTCGCGGACTGGAACCGGCCGGTCGTCGAGGAGTTCCGGGCCAACGGCGGCAAGGTCGGCGGACCGTTCGCGGGCGGCACCCTGGCGCTGCTGACCACCGCCGGCGCCAGGAGCGGCCGCGCGACCACCAGCCCCGTCGGCTACATGGAGATCGACGGCAAGGGCGTCGTCATCGCCTCGGCGGGCGGCGGCCCCAAGAACCCCGCCTGGTACCACAACCTGCGCGCCAACCCCCTCCTGACCGTCGAGGTCGGCACCGAGAAGTACCAGGCCAGGGCCACCGTCCTGGAGGGCGAGGAGCGGGAACGGGTCTTCGCGAAGGCCTGCGGGATCGCCCCCGGCTACGCCGACTACCAGAAGAACACCGAGCGGATCATCCCCGTCGTCGTCCTCGAGACCGAGACCTACGACGACGGGCGCCGCGCCCGCGGCCTGGGCCAGGAACTGACCGAGATCCACGGCTGGCTGCGCGGCGAGATCGCCGAACTGCGCCGCCAGGTCGCCGACTTCGCCGCCGGACGCGCCGACACCGTCGACATCGGCGACAGCACCCTGCTGCAGCAGCTGCGCGACAACTGCCTCAGCTTCTGCAAGGCGCTGGAGGTCCACCACGGCGGCGAGGACCAGGGCGCCTTCCCCGTCCTGGAGTCGAAGTTCCCCGGCCTCGCGCCGACCCTGGCCAAGCTCCGCGAGGAGCACAAGGTCGTCTCACAGCTGCGCGGCGACATCGCCGACCTCGTCACCCGCCTGGAGCCGGGCGACCCGCAGGGCCTGCAACACGAGCTGGAGCGCCTGACCGGCGAACTGGAGCGCCACTTCGACCACGAGGAGGCCGCGGTCGTCGCCGCGCTCGACGCACTGGCCTTCGCCCCCGCCCACCGCGGCGCGCCCCCGGCCTGAACCATGCGGATCCTCTTCCTCGCCGGCGGCAGTCCGGCCACCGTGTTCGCCCTCGTGCCGCTGGCCACCGCCGCCCGCAACGCCGGCCACCAGGTGCTCATGGCGGCCACCGCCGACATGAGCGGCGTCATCACCTCCGCCGGACTGCCCGCCGCGCCCGTCACCGAGCGGACGATGCGCGACTTCATGCTGGCCGACCGCGACGGCACCGCGCTGACGCTGCCGGCGGACGCGGGGGAGAGGATGCACTTCGGCGGCCGCGGCTTCGGCCGGCTGGCCGCCGGCAGCCTGCCCGCGCTGCGGGAGGCGGGCCGCGACTGGCGCCCGGACGCCGTCGTCGGCGGCACCCTCGCCTTCGGCGCCGCGCTGCTGGCCGCCGAGCTGAAGATCCCGTACGTGCGGCACGCCTGGGACATGGGCGAGCCCGCCGAGATGGACCGGGGCGCCGAGGACGAACTGGCCCCCGAACTCAGGGCCCTGGGCCTGACGTCCCTGCCCGCGCCTGACCTGTGGATCGACATCTGCCCGCCCAGCGTCGCGGACCCCGGCGCACCCGCCGGCCGGACCATGCGGTTCGTGCCCTGCGGCCGCCAGCAGCCGCTGGAACGCTGGATGTACACCCCCTCCCAGCGGCGCCGGGTCTGCGTGACGGCGGGCAGCCGGGTCAGCAAGGACTACGAGTTCGACCACCTCGACGCCCTCGTCTCCCACGTCGCCGGTCCGGACGTGGAAGTCGTCGCCGCCGCCCCCGAGGACGTCGCGGCGGCCCTGCGCGAACGGCACCCCGGCCTGCGCGCCGGCTGGCTGCCGCTGGACACGGTCCTGCACACCTGCGACCTGCTCGTGCACTCCGGCGGCGGCCAGAGCGCGCTGACGGCCGTGCACGCGGGTGTGCCGCAGCTCGTCGTCCCCACCATGCCGAAGGTCCTCGCCCCCAACCAGCGCCTGGCCGCCTACGGCGCGGCCCGCGTCCTGCCACCGGGCGAGGACGGCCCCGAGACCGTCGCCGCCGCCTGCCGCGACATGCTGGCCACCCCCTCCTACGCCCGGCGCGCCGGAACCCTCGCCGCCGAACTGGCCGCCCTGCCGGGCCCGGCAGAGACCCTCACCGCGGTTCAGGCCCTGACCCGCACCTGACCGCACCTCCGCGACCGTTCCTAGTCAGTGAGCAGGAGTGAGTCTTGGACCCATTCCTGGTCGCTGCGGGCACCCCGAACGGTGTTGGGTGCCCTGGTTGCCCGCGTTCGTTCCGCGTCCGGGGGCACGCATCGTGTGCGTGGTCCGGGGATGCGGGGGCGGGTTTCCTCACGCCCAGGGGCACGCCGGTCGGCCTGGACGGTCCGATGCCCCGCACGATCGCTCTGGTCGTGCGGGGGCGGTGTCGTCCGTCGCCGGATCGGGTGCCCTTGGGCGCGTCTGCCGATCGCGACCGAAGGTCCGGTGACCACGAACGGCGCCGCCACCTCCCGCAGACCGCCCACGGTGATCACCACCCCTCCTGTCCTGGACCACACACACCCGCCACCACCCCCAACGACCACCACCCGCAAAGGTCACCCATTCGACAGACGAACCCCCGTCCACCCCGCGAGCCCTCACACACCACAGCCCACACCAACTCACCCGCACACGGCAGAACTCACTCATACGAAGTCAAACAGCAGCAGTTCACGACCCCCGAAAGGACTCCCCGGGGCCCCCGGGTACGCCGGTGCCCGGAGCCGTCGGGCAGCGCGGGCAGGCGGGCGCGCCCGGCCGACCCGGGTACGCGCACCGCGCCGCTGCACATGAGCGAGCCTCGGATCTGAACCGACCTGATCGGACCTGACCCGGCCCGGACGTGACGTGGCCCGGCAGGACGTGGCCTCTGCCGGACCGCCCCACCGGACTTGGCCTGCGGGCTTCATCGCACGCCGTGACCACCCGCGACGCGCCGCCCCACCGGCCCCCGGGCCCCACCGGCCCCCGGGCCCCACCGGCCCCCGGGCCCACCGGCCCCCGGGCCCCCCGGGCCCACCGGCCCCCGGGCCCCCCGGGCCCACCGGCCCCCGGGCCCCCCGGGCCCACCGGCCCCCGGGCCCCCCCGGGGTCGCGGGCGCCGCAGGTGTCAGGTCGCCGCCGCGCGGCGGATCGCGGCCAGCAGGTCGGCCTGCGCCAGCAGGTCGCGCAGCTCCCCGCCGGCGGGCACGGTGTCCCCGCCCCGGACCGCCGCCGTGAACGCGGCGAGCGTGGCCGCCACCTGGTCCTCGGCCGCAAGCTCGACCGTGCGGGCACCGGCTGCGTCCTCCACCACGATCCGGGGCCGGTGACCGGCCGGCGGGGTGAACGCGCGGTCCACCGTGATGCGGCCCTCGCTGCCCCACAGTTCGTAGCGCGAGCGGTACGCGTCGTCCATCCCGAACGTCAGCTGCGCGCTCACCCCGTCGGCGCGGCGCAGCAGCGCGGCGCCCGAGGTCTCCACACCGCGGCCCGCTGCGTCCCGCAGCACCGCGCCCGCTACCCGCAGGCCGGGGCCGAGCAGGTGCACCGCGGCCCGCACCGGGTACAGGCCCACGTCCGACAGCGCGCCGCCGCCCAGGTCCGCGTCGAAGCGGATGTCCCCGTCGGCGGGGGAGGGGATCGTGAACGCCGCGTGCAACGACCGCAGTTCGCCGATCACACCGTCACCGACCATCGCGCCGAC
Source organism: Streptomyces pristinaespiralis (assembly GCF_001278075.1). Lineage (GTDB taxonomy): Bacteria > Actinomycetota > Actinomycetes > Streptomycetales > Streptomycetaceae > Streptomyces > Streptomyces pristinaespiralis. The sequence continues at coordinate 8,224,140 of NZ_CP011340.1, forward strand.
CGCCCGGTGCTGACCGTGGTGCACGAACATCACGTTCTCCCGCAGCACCAGCTTCCGCCGCCGTGCCCGCTCCAGCAGCGCGCGGGTGCGGGCCGGGTCCGTCGTCAGCGGCTTCTCGGCCAGGACGTGCTTGCCCGCCTCGAGCGCCGCCTCCACCCAGACGGCGTGCAGCGCCGCCGGCAGCGGGATGTAGAGGGCGTCCACGTCCGGGTCGGCGAGCAGCCGCTCGTACCCGCTCACCGGACGGGCGCCGTGGGCGCGGGCCGTCTCGGCGGCCCGGGCGGGCGAACGGCTGGCGACCGCGGCGAGTTCGATGTCCGGCGCGGCCGCCATCGCGGGCAGCACCCGGCGGCGCGCGATGTCCGCGCACCCGAGGACCCCGAACCGCAGCACCCCCGCCGCAGGCGCCGTCACCGGCGGTGCTCCGCGGTCAGTTCCTCCAGCACGGACACGAACTCGGCCGGGCCGGGCGCCTGGTTGATCTCCGCGCGCAGCGCCTGCGCGCCCTCGCCGAACGCCGGCTCCTCCAGCAGCCGCGTGATCTGCTTGCGCAGCAGCTCCGTGTCGAACTCCTCGGTGGTGACGACCAGTCCGGCGCCCCGGCCGGCCATGAAGCGGGCCGTGGTCGCCTCGCTCCAGCACGGCATCGGCACGATCAGCTGCGGCACGGCGGCCGCCGTGGCCGCCGCGAACGTCCCCCCGCCACCGTGGTGGATGATCGCCGAGCAGCTCGGCAGGATCTGCGCCAGCGGCACGTACTCCGTCAGCCGGACGTTGTCCGGCACCCGGGTCACCGTCTCCAGCATCGCTCGGTGCAGCGTGGCGACCACCTCGACGTCGAGGCCGGCCAGCGCGTCGACCACCTCGGGGAAGGAGACACCGGCCGCCTTGAACAGCTGACGGCCGCGGCCGCCGATGCCCAGCGTCAGCAGCACCCGCGGCCGCTCAGGCCGCTCGTGCACCCAGGCCGGGGCCACCGCGCTGCCGTTGTAGGGGACCCGCCGGATCGGCTCGTAGCGGTGGGGGAGCGGCAGGCGCAGCGCCTTGGGCATCGGGTCGATGGTCCACTGGCCGAGCAGCAGGTCCTCCGAGTACTCCAGCCCGTAGCGTTCGAGCATCGGCGCCATCAGCGCGTCCACCGGGTCGCCGGACCGGTCGTCCCGCCGCTCGAGGGACTTGCCGCGCAGCCAGCCGATGTTGTCCTGACCCCACAGGAAACGCGCGTGCGCCGCGCCCGTCACCCTCGCCGCGACACCCGCCGCCACACAGAACGGGTCCCACACCACCAGGTCGGGCCGCCAGCCGCGGCAGAAGGCCACCAGGTCGTCCACCATCGGCGTGAACATCCGCAGCATGCCGGTCAGCCCCTGCCACTGGCGCTCCCACTGCGGGGCGTCACCCGTGTCCAGGGACAGCGCGTCGCTGAGGCTGTCGAGCATCTCGAAGTTGTCGTTCCACTTCACCGCGTCGGCGAGCACCTCCCGCGAGCCCAGCGGCACCGCGGGCAGTCCGGCCTCGGTGACCAGACGCACGGTGTCCGGGTGGATGGCCACCCGCACCTCGTGGCCCGCGTTCTGCAGCGCCCAGGCGAGCGGAACGATCGGATGCACATGGGCCGTGGCCGGGAACACGGTGAACAGAACACGCATGACAGCGACTCCAGTCGTCCTATGGGAGGTTCACACTCCGTGCGGCGGCTCGATCCCGGGTCGAGGAGGGATCGAGACGGCTGGGCGAGATTGCCGGGTGACACGAGCCCGCCCACCGTCTGGAGATGCGGATGACAGCCGCCGGCCGCTCGGCCGAGTACGTCGCCACGACCCCGGCCCCCGCACGGCGGGCCTACCGGCTGATCGCCGGCATCGACCGCTGGCCCCTGCTGTTCGCGCCCTGCCTGCACGTCGAACAGCTGGGCCCAGGCCCCGACGGCGGCGACCGCTTCCGGATGTGGGTGGCCTCCGGCGACGACGTGCGCGCCTGGACCTCTACGCGTCACGCCGACGAGCAGGCACTGCGGGTGACCTTCCGTCAGGAGCGGCCGAGCGCCCCGCTGTCCGCCGCCGAAGGCACCTGGCGCTTCGAACCGGACACCGCCGGCACCCGCATCACGCTCACCAACGCCTACACCCTCACCACCGCCGACGAGGCGACCGCGACGTTCCTCGCCGGCGCGCTCGAGCGCCACAACGCGGACGAGGTCGCCGCCGTGCGCTACTGGGCAGAGCGCCCCGAGGACCTCGACGACCTGATGTTCTCCCTGACCCAGGAGATCCTCCTCGACCTGCCCGCCGACACCGTCCACGACCTGCTGTGCCGCGGCGCGGGCCCCCGTGTTCGCCTGCCCGGGCGGCGCCTGGTCCTCAGCGGCCCCGCGGCGCCCGCGCCGCTGCGCGCGCACACCGCCACCTGGAGCGTCACCGACGACGGCGCCCGCAGCCGGGTCCTCGTCCGTCACGACGCGGCCCTCGACCCGGACGCCGCCGCCCTGGGCGGGGGCCCGGCGCGGGCCCGCGCCACCGCCGAAGAGCAGCTGCGCCGCAGCAGCCTTCAGATCCTGGAGAGCGCCGGTGCCCACGCCGCGGACCGGGCCACGGCCCGCTGACCCCCGCTCAGCAGGCGGCGGCGCTGCGGTGCACGGCCTCCGCGACGCGCCGGGCCCGCGGATCGAGCCGGTCGACGACGTGCGAACCGCCGCCCGGAACATAGGCGAAGGCGAGCTGCCGGCCGGGGACGGCGCACGCGAACGAGCCGGTCGCGCCGGCCAGACCGAAGGAGCCCAGCGGCCCGGCGGACGCCGGGTAGAGCGGCCCGTCCGGCAGCATCATGCCCAGGCCCCAGTTGGTGTCCATCAGCATGGTGCGGCACCGGCCCGAGGAGTGCTCCCGGCGGATCTCGTCGACCAGCGCCGGCCCCGCCAGACGCACCCCGTCCACCTCGCCGATCAGCGCGGCGAAGTAGCGGGCCAGCGACCCGGCGTCGGCCACCCCGTCGTAGGAGGCGTTCTCCAGCCGCACCCGCTTGGCGTCGTCACCGGTGTCGGCGTCGAAGGACATGCTGCCGATCGTCGCCCGGAAGGTCAGCGACGACGGGTCGCCGAGCGCCGCGAGCAGCTCCGTCACCTGGCCGGCCGCACCGCCGTCCATCAGGACCTCGGCCTTGGACGGCACCATCGTCGCCAGCCGCGGCAGCCGGTCCTCGGGCAGGCCGATGAAGCACTCGAGGCCCAGCGGCCCGGCGATCTCCTCCGCGAAGAACCGGCCCACCGTCGAGCCGGTGACCCGCCGCACCACCTCACTGACCATGTGGCCGAAGGTCATGGCGTGATAGCCGTGCGCGGTGCCCGGCGCCCACTCGGGGCGGGCCGCGGCGAGCGCCTCGACGACCGGCCGGCCGGTGCGCAGCTTCTCGTAGGTGATCGGGTCCGAGTCCAGCGCCACCACACCGGTGCGCTGCGCCAGCAGCATCCGCAGGGTGACCGACTCCTTGCCGGCCGCCGCGAACTCGGGCCAGTAGCGGGCGATCGGGGCGTCCAGTTCCAGGACGCCGCGCTCGATCAGCACGAACAGCGCACCGGCCGCCACGGACTTGGTGGGGGAGGCGAGCACGGCCAGGGTGTCCCGCTCCCAGGGCCGGCCGGCGGCCTCGTCGGCGAACCCGCCCCACAGGTTCACCACTTCACGGCCGCGCAGATACACGCTCACCCCCGCCCCGGTCTGCGTGCCGTCGCGGAAGTTCCCCGCGAAAGCACGCGCCACTTCCTCGAAACCGGGCGCGCATTCCCCACGCACCGTCACGGTCTCCTCGACTTCGGTTGTCACCGGATCAACTCCTTGCGCCGCATATCCACTTCGAGACTCGACATTCTCAATTCCCGGGCTCGAACCCGGCTCGAACTTCTCTTGCGAATCGGCCGCGATCGCCGGCCCTTCGGCACATTTTTGGAAGAGACCCAACGGGAGGCCCCCAGATGTTCTCCGACACAACAGAATTCCACCGCTGGTTCGAGCAGCGGTGCGCCGCGAACGCCTACAAGGTCGCCCAGGTCCCCCTCGACCGCCTCGACGGCTGGTCGATGGAGGCGGACTCCGGGAACCTGGTGCACCGCAGCGGACGGTTCTTCTCCGTCCAGGGCCTCGAGGTCACCGACTCGGGACGGGCCGTGGAAGCCTGGCAGCAGCCGATCATCGTTCAGCCGGAACACGGAATTCTCGGAATCCTGGTGAAGGAGTTCGACGGAGTTCCGCACTGCCTTCTCCAGGCGAAGATGGAACCGGGAAATGTGAATCTCGTCCAGTTGTCGCCGACCGTGCAGGCCACGAAGAGCAACTACATGCGTGTGCACGGCGGGCGGCCCGTTCCCTATCTCGAGCACTTCGTCGCCCCGCGCGGCGGCGAGGTCCTCTTCGACGCCCTCCAGTCGGAGCAGGCGTCCTGGTTCCTCGCCAAACGCAACCGCAACATGATCGTGCGCACCGACGCCGACATCCCCGTCCTGGACGACTTCTGCTGGCTCAGCTTCGACCAGATCGCCGAACTCCTGCAGAGCGACGACCTGGTGAACATGGACACCCGCACCGTCCTGTCCGGCGCCGTCGCCCTGCGCCGCCCCGCCGTGGGCCGCGGCGCCCACCCCGACGACGACACCTTCGACGGCGCCCTCGTACGGTCCTGGCAGCAGGACGGCCGCTCCCTGCACAACACCGTCGAACTGCTGAGCTGGTTCACCGAGGCCAAGGGCCGCTGCACGCTGAGCCGCCGCCTCGTGCCCCTGGCCGGCCTCGCGGACTGGTCGCGGCGCGACGGCATCGTCGCCCACGCCGAGGACCGCCACTTCACCGTCCTCGGCGTGGGGGTCGAGGCCTCCAACCGCGAGGTGACCGGCTGGTCGCAGCCCATGTTCGCGCCCCGCAGCCAGGGAGTCATCGCCTTCCTCGCCAAACGCGTCGAAGGGGTGCTGCACCTGCTGGTGCAGGCCCGGATCGAGACCGGGGCGCTGGACCGCATCGAGATGGCGCCCACCGTCCAGTGCCAGCCCGCCGACTACCTCACCGACCGCGCCGGCGGCCCCGACCCGGCCGGCCGGCCCCCGTACCTGGACACCGTGCTCACCGCCGGGCGGGAGCAGATCCGGTTCGACGCCGTGCAGTCCGAGGAGGGCGGCCGCTTCTACCACGCCCGGAGCCGCTACCTGCTGGTCGAGGTCGCCGACGACTTCCCCCTGGAAGCACCCGCCGGATTCGCCTGGATGACGGTCCGCCAGCTCATCGGGTTCGTGCGGTACGGCAGCCACCTCAACGTCGAGGCACGCAGCCTGCTGACCCTGCTCGGCTTCCTGCCCGCGGCGGTCCGCGAACCGCAGGCCGTCGCGTGAACCGCCCCACCGCGACCGCCCCTCCACGTCTCGAGGACGGCTCCAGCGGTCCCCGAGACGCCCTTCCTAGCGTCACACCGATTGCTCGCACGGCCGGTCGAGCGGGCCGGGCGAGCCGAACAGGCTGAGGAGAGAAGCGAATGACCACCCTGGTGAGTGCCGACTCGATCCGCGACGAACTGCGGACACACCTGGCCGCGATCCTCTACTGCGAGATCGAGGAGATCGACGACGACGCCACCTTCGCCGAGCTGGGACTCGACTCCGTCCTGGGCGTGGAGCTGGTGTCCCTCCTCAACACCAAGTACGGCCTCGAGGAGATGCTCGACACGGTCTACGCCCACCCCACGGTCAACCAGCTCAGCACCTATGTGAGCAGCCAGGTCGCGGCCCTGGGGGCGACCGCAAAGTGAGCCCGACCGACCTGATCGACAAACCGGCGCCCGCCGACACGTCCCTGCTGACCCGCCGCGTCACGGTGGCCCCGGGCATGTGCGGCGCCGGCTCCCTGTTCTTCGGGCAGCTCGGGGACTGGACGTGGGAGGCCGTCAAAGCCGCCACCGGCACCAACGTGTACGCCGCCCGCAGCGCCGACGGCCACCCCACGTACCTCTCCTTCTACTACTTCCGCGTCCGCGGCAGCCGGCACATCCAGCCCTACGGCATCGCCTTCGGCGACGAGTTCGACGTCACCTCACGCGTCTTCGACCTCGGACCGCAGTCCGTGATGACCCTGCACCGCCTCTCCCGCCCCGGCACCCCGGCGACCGGCCTGGACCCGCGGGCCTTCCACGAGGAGCAGCGCGAGGACTGCCTGTACGTCGAGAACTACAACCGCTGGATCTCCCGCTCCCACCCGGACAGCAACGAGGGCCTGGTGGAGGCGTCCCCGGCCGGCCACCGGCACGAGCACCTGCCCCCGCTGCCCGCCGAGCACTCGCCCCGCGGGATCTGCGGCCGCGCCCGCAAGGCGGGCACCTTCCACCCCGGAGGCATCCCGGGCCGCACCGCGTCCGCGCCGTACACCACCACCTACACCCTGGACCGGGTACGCGACCTCAACGGCGCCGGGCTCATGTACTTCGCCTCCTACTTCGCCATCGTCGACACCGCCCTGCTGCGCCAGTGGCGCGCCCTGGGCCGCGACCCGCGCGGCTTCAGCCGCCGCACCGTCGTCGACCACCGGATCGGCTACTTCGGCAACGCCGACGCCGACGCCGAACTCACCCTCACCGTGCGGCTGTGGCACAGCGACACCGTGGCCGGCGACGAGATCGCCGACGTCGCCGTCACCGAGGCCGCGACCGGACGGCTGCTCGCCGTCTGCTCGATCCAGCAGCTCCTGGAGGACTCATGACCGCCCCCGCCGCCACCGACGAAGCCACCGTCCGGCGCGTCCTCGCGGAGGTCGTCGCCGAGATCCTGCCCGACGTACCCGCCGAGGAGATCACCGACGGGCGGAGCCTGAAGGACCTCGGCGCCGACTCCGTCGACCGCGTCGAGATCATCACCACCCTCACCCACCGGCTCGGCAGCCGCGAGCGGGTCTCCACCTTCGCCGACATCCCCGACATCGGCGGCCTCGTCGCCCATCTCGCCACCGGCGGCCCGCGATGAGCACCGCCCGTATCGGCGTCGAGGCACTGAACGTCCACGCCGGTGTCGCCAAGATCTCCGCCCGCGCCCTCTTCGACGCCCGCGGCCTCGACCCGGACCGCTTCGACAACCTCATGATGGACGAGCGGTCCGTCCAGCTCCCCTGGGAGGACCCGGTCACCGGCGCCGTCAACGCCGCCAAACCCCTCGTCGACGCCCTCAGCGACGACGACCGGGACTCCATCGAACTCCTCGTCACCTCCAGCGAGTCCGGCCTCGACTACAGCAAGTCCCTCGCCTCCCACGTCCACCGACACCTCGGCCTGTCCCGGCAGTGCCGCTACATGGAGGTCAAGCAGGCCTGCTACGGGGCGACCGGCGCCCTCCAGCTCGCCGCCGGCTACCTGAGGTCCGGCCTGCGGCCCGGCGCCAAGGCACTGATCATCGCCACCGACGTCAACCCCATGGACGAGTACGCCAAATACGCCGAGCCCACCACCGGCCACGGCGCCGTGGCGCTCCTCGTCGGCGACAGCCCCGGCATTCTCGCCCTGACCCCCGGCGCCTACGGCCTCAACAGCTTCGAAGTCATGGACACCGCCCGGCCCGCCCCGGACTACGACCTGTACAACCCCGACCTGTCGCTGCTCGCCTACCTCGAGTGCCTCTCCGACAGCTTCCGCGCCTACACCGCCAACGTCCCGGGCACCGACTTCGCCGACTCCTTCGACCACGTCGTCATGCACACCCCGTTCGGCGGCATGGTCAGAGCCGCGCACCGCAAGCTGATGCGCGAATTCGCACCCCGCGCCCCCAAGGCGATCGCCGAGGACTTCGAGCGGCGCGTCGCCCCCTCCCTGCGCTACGGCCGGGTCGTCGGCAACCTGTGCTCCGGCGCCATCTGGCTCGCCCTCGCCTCCCTGATCGACCACCAGAGCGCCGAACGCGTCGAAGGCGCCCGGCTCGGCATGTACTCCTACGGATCCGGCTGCGCCTCCGAGTTCTTCGGCGCGACCGTCGCCCCCGGCGCCAAGGCGACCCTCGGCAAGGCACGCATCGCGGAACGCCTCGCCCTGCGGCGCGAGCTGACCTTCGCCGAGTACGAGCAGATGCTGCCCGTCACCCGCCGCATCCTGGTGCCCAAGGCCCACCGCGACGTCGACGACTCGCTCCAGGAGACCTTCCTCGCGCCCTTCCGCGACCACGGCAAGCAACTGGTGCTGGCCGGCGTCGAGAACTACATCAGGCGGTACGAGTGGCGCTGACAGCCCCCGCCCCGCTGCGCGTGGACACCGGCCGCCCGCCCCTGGTCCGCGCCACCCTCGACACGCCCGCCACCCGCAACCGCCTCGACGACGACATGCTCACGGCCCTCACCGGCGCCCTCACCGCCGCCGAAGCGGCCGAGGGCGCCGAGGTGTTCGTCCTCGACGCCACCGGCGACAGCTTCTGCTCGGGCATCGCCCTCGGCGAGGCCGACCGCGACGGCTGGCGGCCGCGCCTGACCGCCGTGCACCACCTGCTGCAACGCCTGGCCGACTCGCCCCTGGTCACCGTCGCCGTCGTCGACGGCGCCGCCACCGGAGGAGGCGTCGGCCTCGCCGCCGCCTGCGACCACGTCATCGCCGGCCCCCGCGCGAGCTTCCGCATGACCGAGGTCCTCCTCGGCCTCGTACCCGCCGTGATCCTGCCCGTCGTCGCCGAACGCACCGGCCGCCACCGCGCCTTCTCCCTCGCACTCGGCGCCCAGCACGTCAGCGCCGAACAGGCCGCCGACATCGGCCTCGCCGACCAGCGCACCGACGACTGCCGCCAGGAACTGCGGCTGCTGCTGCGGCGCCTGCGGGCCGCCGACCACGGAGCCGTACGCGCACTCAAGCGCTACCGCCGTGAACTGTTCCCCGCCCCCGAAGGCCACGCCGACCGCGCGCTGCGCGCCGTCGCCGAACGCCTTGCCGACCAGCGGGTCCACGAGCGGCTGAACACCCTTCACCGGCAAGGACTGATACCGTGACCGCTCTTTCCTACGGGCCCGTCCAGCTGCACACCGAGGCGCCCGTCGCCACCGTCCGGATGTGCGACGAGGCGGGCCACAACCGGTTCACCCCCGAGCTGCGCGCCGGCCTCATCGCCGCCCTGCAACGGGCCGGCGACGACCGGGACGTCCGGGCCGTCGTCCTGGAAGGCGCACCCGGCGTCTTCAGCGCCGGAGGCGCCACCGAACGCATGCTCGGCACCCACGAGCAGCGCGTCGTCGAACTCTGGGAAATGATGCAGGCCATCGCCGCCTGCCCGGTGCCGGTCGTGGCCGCCGCCCAGGGACACGCACTCGGCGGCGGACTGCTGCTCGCCCTCTACTGCGACATCGCCGTCCTCAGCGAACGCTCCCGCTACGCGATGAACTTCCTCACCTTCGGCTTCACCCCCATCCTCGGCGCCTCCCACGTCGTGCCGGCGGCGTTCGGCCGCGCGCTGGGCACCGAGATGATGTACACCAGCCGCACCTACACCGGCCGCGAACTGCGCGAACGCGGCGCCGGCACCAGGATCTGCGCCCACGACACCGTCCCGGCGGAGGCCCACCGCATCGCCCTGCAGAGCGCCCAGGCACCACGCGGCGCGCTGGCGATGATGAAGTCCCAGCTCGTACGGACCCTCCTCACCGACGCCCGGGCCGCCCTCGAACGGGAGATCCCCGACCACGAGGCCACCATCACCGGCGACGAGGCACGCCGCCGCATCCGGGGCCTGCACGGCCAGCGCATCACCCGCGCCGGACAGCCGGAGGCCGCCGCGTGACAACCGCCCACGGCACCGACGCCGCACCCGTCGCCGTCATCGGCATGTCCTGCCGGACCGCCGGCGCAGAGACCCTGACCGAATTCTGGGACGTCGTCTCCCGCGGCGAACGGCACCTGCACGACGTGCCCGCCGGACGCTGGTACGGACTCGACGAGCAGGTCGCCGCCGCCAACACCCCCCGCGCGTTCCTCCTCGACTCCATCGACGGCTTCGACGCCCGCTTCTTCGGCATCGCCCACCGCATGGCCGCCTTCATGGACCCCCAGCACCGGCTCATGCTCGAACTGGCCTGGCACGCCGTGGAGAACGCCGGCCTGGACCCGCAGACACTCACCGGCGAACCCGTCGCCGTCTTCGCCGGCGCCTTCATGTCCGACTACGCCGAACGCATGACCGCACGCGGCCGACGCTCCGACGGCGCCGCGTTCCCCGGCACCATGATGGCCTTCCTCGCCAACCGCGTCTCCTACCAGTTCGGCTGGACCGGCCCCAGCATGGTCATCGACTCCGCCTGCTCCGCCGGGCTGTCCGCCCTCGGCTTCGCCGTCCAGGGCCTGCGCGCGGGCGACTACCCCATGGCACTGGTCGGCTCACCCAACCTGTTCAGCGCCGGCTACTACACCACCAACGCCTACCTCGGCGGCGCCCTGTCACCCACCGGCGACTCGGTGCCCTTCAGCGCCGCCCGCAACGGCTACCTGCGCGGCGAGGGCGGCGCCTGCCTGCTCCTCAAACCCCTCGACGCCGCCCTCGCCGACGGCGACCCCGTGCACGCCGTCATCCGCTCCGTCGGCAGCGCCCACAACGGCCGCGGCGGCGGACTGACCGGCACCGACCAGGACTCCCAGACCGCCCTCGTCCGGCAGACCCTCGCCAAGGCCGGGCTCACCCCCCGCGACCTCGGCCACCTCGAGGCCCACGGCACCGGCACCCGCGGCGGCGACGCCACCGAGATCGCCGCCCTGGCCCACCTCGTCGACGGGCCCGCCGCCGGGCCCGACGGCCGGCTGTGGGTCGGCTCCGTCAAGGCCAACATCGGCCACCTCGAAGCCGCCGCCGGACTCATCGGAGTCGTCAAGACGATCCTCGCCCTGCGCGCCGGCACCATCCCGAGGATCGCCGGCCTCGACGAGGCCGACGGCAAACTCCCCGTCGGCGACGCGCCCCTCGGCCTCCCCGTCGAGAACGTGCCCTGGCCCGCGGGAAGCACCCCGCGCATCGGCGCCGTCAACGCCTTCGGACTCGGCGGCTCCATGTCCCACGCGGTCGTCGAAGAAGCCCCCCGCCCCCCGCGGCCGGCCACAGCCGCCCCCGCCGCCGGCCCAGCCGGCCGCCCGCACGTCGTACCGCTGTCCGCCGGCAGCGAGGAGGCCGTCGCCCTGCTGGCCCGCCGCCTGCTGCACCAGCTCGACGGCCCCCACGCACCCGAACTCGCCTCCCTCGCCCACACGCTGCAGTACGGCCGGCGCGCCATGAAACACCGACGCGCCCTCGTCGTGTCCGACACCGCCGCCCTGCGCACCGCCCTGCGGTCCGTCGCCGACGGCGCCGACCTGCCGCCCGCCCAGGACCCGCTCGCCCGCGCATGGGCCGACGGCGCCACCCCCGACTGGGACGTGCTGTGGAAGGAACACGACCGCCCCGCCCGCGCCCACCTGCCCGGCACCCCGTACCAGCGCCGCTCCTACTGGTTCGACGACGAGCCCCCGCCCGCGCTCTGAGACCCGCCGGAGCACACGGACGGGGCCGCCTCCCTGGTGGAGGCGGCCCCGTCCGCGTACGGCGCTGTCGTCGCTCTCAGTCCTTGTCGGCGGTCAGACCCTCGCCCCAGTCGACGGCGGACATCTCCTCGTAGCTCATCTGCTGCCGCGGGATCCACGACGCGCTCGCACCCTCCGCGTTGACGCCCTTCTCGAAGATCGCCAGGCTCGGGTAGAAGTGCGCACCGGTCAGCGTCAGATCCGTCTCGGACGCCGTCGTGCCCTCCGGGAGCTCACGCTCCTCGTGGTTGAGGCCGTCCAGCAGCGCCTTGAGGAAACCCATGCTGGTGGCCGGCGAGTTCAGCTCCTTCGAACTGCCGCCGTAGCCGGGCCAGTACGACGTCTGCAGATCCTCCGCCGCGTACAGGCCGCCCGGCCTGACGTACGGGAACAGCGCCTTGAACGCGGCGATGAGGTCGGCGTTGCCGTGGCTGGCGTCGTCGATGACGATGTCGAACGGGCCCAGGTCACGTCCCAGCGACTCCAGGAACTCCGGATTCGACAGATCACCCTCCACGGTGTGGATGCGCTGCTCACGCAGCGGCGCCTTGTCGAAGACGTCGACACCGTAGACGACCGAACGGGGAAAGTAGCGCTTCCACATGCGCAGCGAACCACCGCCGGAGGCGGGATTGCCGTAACCGCCGATCCCCAGCTCCAGGATCTTCAGCGGCCGGTCGCGCAGCGGCCCGAAATGCCGGTCGTAGTGCGGCGTGTAGAAGTGCAGCCCCCACTTGTCGGAGCCGTTGCGCAGCGACAGCTCGCCCAGGTCCTCGTGCCGGCCGGTGGTGCCGCGCACCAGACGCCTGACGACCGGGAAGACGTGCATGGTGCCGCCGAGGCGCTCCACGTTCTCCAGGTCGTGCCACACGATCCGCAGCGTCTGCGCCTCCACGCCGCGCCACGGCCCCAGCACCGAGCGCAGCAGCTCGGCCAGATCCGACTCGAGCGTGGCGTGCGGCGCGTCGACGCGGCCCGCCTCGTGCTCGGCGCTCTTGCCCACGCGCACGACGTGATGGACCGTGCCACCGTCGAAGGCGAGCGCGAGCTGGATGTCGACCCCGGCGGTGCCCGGCCCGGGGATCTCGTGCAGATCCGCCCGGTTCACCAGCTCGTCGGCGAGGATCGCCGCGGTGCGCTCGGCGCCGACCGCGCGGATCGCGGCGTCGATCTGCTCGGTGCCGCCCTCGGCGGCCAGAATCAGCTTCAGGATGTCGTCGTGTGCCCGTTGAATCGTCATCACAAAGCCGAACCCTCGCGGCTCCTGCTGGAGCCCCGCTGGACACCCTCTCGCGCGCGCCCCGTCACGGGCCCTGCCCCCGAACCGGGCCACCACGCCACAACCCCCGGCGGGGCTCGAACTCGCCGATGCGGTCGGGGCCTGCGCCTCAATCGCCGGCGGGGCTTGAACTTGCCGGTCCGGTCGGGCTTCGCCCCGGGGTCTGCGCCCCAGTCGCCGGCAGGGCTCGAGCTTGCCCGTCTGGTCGGGGGTCTGCGCCTCTGCCACCGGCGGGGCTTGAGCTCGCCCGTCCTGCCGGTGTCTGCGCCTCCGCTCGTGGCGGGGCTTGAGCTTGCTGGTCCAGTCGGGCCTCACCCCCGAACCCGGGCCTCCACGCCTCGGCCGCCGGCGGGCTTGAGCTTGCCGGTCGCGGTCGGGGCCTCGCCCCGGGGCCTGCGCCTCAGCCGCCGGCGGGGCTTGAGCTTGCCGGTCCGGTCGGGCTTCGCCCTGGGGGCTGCGCCTCAGCCGCCGGTGGGGCTTGATCTTGCCCGTCCGGTCGGGGCCTGCGCCTGCGCCTCAGCCGCCGGCGGGCTTGAGCTTGCCGGTCCGGTCGGGCTTCACTCCGGGGGTCTGCGCCTCAATCGCCGGCGGGGCTCGAACTCGCCCGTCCTGCCGGGGCCTTCGTCTGCGTCTCAGCCGCTGGCGGGGCTTGAGCTTGCCGGTCCGGTCGGGCTTCGCCCTGGGGGCTGCGCCCCAGTCGCCGGCGGGGCTCGAACTCGCCTGTCCTGCCGGGGCCTGCGCCTGCGCCAAGGCCGCCGGCGGGGCTTGAGCTTGACCGTCCGGTCGGGGCCTCGCCATTCGGGTCCGGTACGGCCCGGCGTGCGTGGCCGTGGGGCCCGTCCCGGAACCGGGCTGCGGCCGAGCCTGGTTCGGCCCGGCTCGGCCGGGGAGCCCGTCCCGAACCGGGTCGGCCCGGTCCCGTACGGCCTCGTCCCGTCGACCGAACCGGGCTCCGCCCGGAGCCCGTGGGGCCTTCGGTCGCCTCCCGGGTCTCCCCGTGGCCGGGGCGAACCCGAAGCCGGCCGTGCCGGCGGGGGCGACGCTGGTCCTCCCGGCCGTGGCTCATGCCTGCGCCGGGTGGAGGCAGTTCAGCCTCGCCGGCATGCGAGGCGCGGGGGCCGTGAAGGGGCCCCGCCCACGCCGCCAGGCGTAGAGGGCCAGGAACCCCGCGCGGAGCGCGGTGCGGGTCCGGGGCCCGGCCCGGTGCGGAAGTGGGCCCCCATGGGCAAGGGGCCCGGGGGAGGGGAGCGTCAGGACGTCGCGAAGCAGGTCGCGCGCGCCGTCTCGGCCATCGCCCGCATCGACTCCGCCGGTGACCGCCGCGGCGACCATCCCAGCACCGCCCGGGCCCGTGACGCGTCCAGGCAGGTGAAGTCGGTGCCCGTCGACGCGCCCTGTGCCGCCACCTCGCCCGTCCGCAGGGCGAGCGCCGACGCGGGCAGGCCGCAGGCCTGAGCGAGGGCCAGGACCAGCGTGTCGATGCCCCTGGCGGTGCCGGTGCCGATGTTGAACAGCCGCTGGTCCTGGCCGAGATGCCCGGCGAACGCCGCCCGTACGACCGCGTCCGCCGCATCCCGCACGTCGACGTAGTCGCGCCGGGCGCCGGCCGCCACGGTCAGCTCGATCCGCTCGCCCGGCGAGGCGGCCGCCTCGGTGAAGCGGGCCGCCAGCGAACCGAGGAAGCTGCCGGGCGCGGGGTGCGGGCCGATCGTGTTCGCCATGCGCAGCACCACCGCGTCGATCCCCGCCGCCCCCAGCACCGCCCGGGACGCGGCCAGCTTCGCCCGCGCGTACTCGGTCACCGGCGCCGGCGGCGTCAGCTCGGTCACCGGCGTGCCCTGCGGCACCGGACCGTACTCGTGGACCGTGCCGAGCTGGACCAGCCGCGGACGGCGCGCCGCGGGCAGCAGCCGCAGCGCGCCGATCAGCCGCTCCACCAACTCCACGTTCACCCGGTGCAGTTCCTCACCCCAGCCGAGCGTCGCGTTCACGACGGCGTCCACCGCCTCGGCCGCCAGGAACTCCGCCAGCTGCTCGGGGGAGCAGCCCGCGGCGTCCAGCGGCACGAAGCGGTGCGCGCCGACGTGCGGCGCGTACCGGCGGGCCACGCCGACGACCTCGCTGCCGCCGCCTGCGAACGCGGCGCACACGTGCCGCCCCACACAGCCGGTCGCGCCGACGACCGCGACCCGCCCGGCCCGCGCGCCGCCCGGGCCGGGCCGCACGGTCACCGGTCCGCGGCGGCCGCGGCCGCCGGGCAGTCCTCGTACCGCGGCAGCATGCCCTTGGCCCGCGCCTCTGCCAGGCCGACCGCCTGGGTGTCGCGCCGGGAGAGCGTGAAGGACATGTCCTTCGGCCAGGGCAGGCCCAGCGCCGGGTCGAGCGGGTCGATCGCCTGCTCCAGGTCCGCCCGGTAGGGGGTCGAGACCAGGTAGGACATCACCGTGTCGTCCTCCAGGGACAAGAACGCGTGCCCCACCCCCTCCGGGAGGTACACCGCGCGGAAGGACTCGGTGTCCATCTCGACGGTGTCCCAGGCCCCGAACGTCGGTGAGCCGACCCGGATGTCGACGACCACGTCCATGGCCCTGCCGCGGGCGCAGTGCACGTACTTGGCCTGCCCGGGCGGGGTGGTGGTGAAGTGCACCCCGCGCATCACCCCGCGGGCCGAGCGGCTGTGGTTGGTCTGCGCCACCGTGAAGGGGCGGCCCACCGCGGCGACGAACGCCTCCTCCTGGAGCGGGGAGACGAACAGGCCCCGCTCGTCGCGGTGCACCCGCGGCGTGAACTCGTAGGCGCCGGCGACCGCCAGCTCCCGCACCGTGGCGGTGGACGTCGAGAAGCCGCGTGCCGTACCGGCCGTCATCGCGCCCCGCCCACCACGTCGAGCACCGGCAGCGGGAAGACCAGCCTGCCGCCGCCGGCGACGTACGCGCGCTCCCGCTCCACGAACCCGTCGCGGTAGATCCACGGCAGCACCAGCAGCTGGTCGGGGCGGCGGGACCTGGCCTCCTCCTGGGAGACGATCGGGATGTAGGTGCCGGGGGTGAACGCGCCGTGCTTCTCCGGGTTCACCTCGCCGATGACCGGCAGGTCCTTCTCGCTCAGGCCGCAGTACTGAAGGATCACGTTGCCCTTGGTCGACGCGCCGTACCCGAGCGTCAGCTTCCCCGACCGCCGCGAGTCGTCGAGGAACGCCAGCAGCTCCTCGCGGTAGCGGACCGTCCGCGCGGCGAACGCCTCGTAGGGGGCCGCCGTGTCCAGGGCGAGCGCCGTCTCGTGCGCACGGACCCGGGCCACGGACGCCTCGTCCACCGCGACGGACGAGTCCTTGCGGGCCAGCACCGCGCACAGGCTGCCGCCGTACACGTCGTTCAGCTCCGCCCGTACGACCTTCAGCCCCACCCGCTCGGCCATCCACTCGATCTGGCTGAGCGCGTAGTACTCCAGGTGCTCGTGGCACACCACGTCGTACGCCGTGGCCTCGAGCATCGCCGGCATGTAGCTCTGCTCCATCAGCCAGACACCGTCTTCGGCGAGGATGTCGTGCACGTCCTGCATGAACTCCATGGGACGCGGCAGGTCGTAGAACATCGCGACCGAGGTGACGACCTTCGCGCGGCGGCTGCCGAACCGCTCGGCGAACACCTTCCGCGAGAAGTACTCGGTGATCAGCTCGGCGCCCTCGGGATACAGGTGCCGGAACTTGCCGCCGGTCGGGTCGATGCCCACCAGCTGCGGGCGCAGCGCCGGGTCCGACGGATAACCGCGCAGCAGGGTCGAGTCGTTGCTGCCGATGTCGACGACGATGTCGCCGGGCCGCACCTCGACCGTCTTCAGGAGGGAGGCGACCTTGTCCTGCAGGTGCCGGATCATGAACTCGCCGAGCCCGGAACGGTAGCCGTAGTGGTCTCCGTACATCAGGTCGAAGTCGGCCGTGTGCAGCAGCTGCACCAGCCCGCAGCCGTCGGGCTGCGAGCACTTGACGAGCTCCAGCGGCACCGACGCCACCGTCTCCTCCCGGTTCTTCGGGAAGACGCCGGTCAGGGCCTGGGAGCCGAGGTCCAGCACGGGCAGCAGCGCACGGTTGCCGCAGATGCGGCACTCGTCGATCTTCATTTCCATGTCCTCCTGAAGGGAACTGCCTTGGGCGGCGGCGCCCCATGCTGGCCGACGGCCCTCGAGGGCCGGTCGACGGACGGTCCTGGCCCACTCCGGGCACGCACGAAGCCCGGCGCCCGGCGATGGGCCCCCGGCGCCCGGATCTCAGCGGGCGACGCGCTCGAGCAGCGGCACGTACAGGTTCGGGTCGCTGCTGCTGAGCGTGCGCAGCCTCGCGCGGTGCGCGGCGAACTCCGGGTGGGCCAGGGCGGCACGGAAGGACTCCTCGTCCTTCCAGTCGGCGATGTTCACGTACAGGTGCGGCTCGTCGAGGTGCTGGAGCAGCCGGTGGTTCAGGAAGCCGGGCCGGTCGGCGAAGAACGCCGACGTGGCGTCGAAGGCCGCCTCGAACTCCGCGGTGGCGCCGGTGACATGGAACCGGTTGATGAAAGTGATCACAGTGACTTCCCTTCTCTGCCGTGTGGTCCTGGCCCGCCACGGTCCCGTCCGCTGCTAGAGCAGCCGTCGAACCGGCGGGCGCCGCCCGCGGCCCCGAGAGGCCGTCGACCGGCTGCCGACCGGCTTCCGACCGTTCCCCGACCGGATCTTGAGCGGCGCTCCGGCCCCGCTCAGGGACGGTTTGGGACCCTCGGCCGGATACCCGCTACCCGTAAGGAAGCCGACGTGGATCCGACCAGCACCGCCGTCCTCGCCGAAGGACTGCGCAAGCGCTACGGCGACCGCTACGCACTCGACGGATTCGACCTGCGCGTACCCGCCGGCACCGTCCACGGGCTGCTGGGCCCCAACGGTGCGGGCAAGACGACCTCCGTCGGCATCCTGTCGACCCTGCTGAAGGCCGACGGCGGCCGCGCCGAGGTCGCCGGCCACGACGTCTCCCGCCAGGCCGCGGAGGTCCGCGCGAGCATCGGCCTGGTCGGTCAGTACGCCGCCGTCGACGAGGTCCTCAGCGGACGGCAGAACCTCGTCATGTTCGGCCGCCTGCACCACCTGTCACCGGCCGCCGCCCGCCGCCGCGCCGACGAGCTCCTCGAGCACTTCCGCCTCGCCGACACCGGCAAGAAGCCGCTGAAGGAGTACTCCGGAGGCATGCGCCGCCGCCTCGACCTGGCGGCGAGCATGGTCCTCGCCCCGCCGGTCCTCTTCCTCGACGAACCGACCACCGGCCTCGACCCGCGCAGCCGCGGCGAGGTGTGGGAGGCGGTACGCAGCCTCGTCGACACCGGCACCACCGTGCTGCTGACCACCCAGTACCTGGAAGAGGCCGACCAGCTCGCCCACGCCGTCTCCGTCATCGACTCCGGCAAGGTCATCGCCGAGGGCACCCCCGACGAGCTCAAGTCCCGCATCGGCGGCGACCGGATCGACGTCGTGGTACGCCGCGCCGACCAGCTCCCCGCCGCCGCGGCGGCGCTGGAGCACGTGTGCGCCGCACCCCCGGACACCGACCGCGACACCCGCCGCATCAGCGCCCGCGTCAAGGACCGCACCAGCGCCCTCGCCGACATCGTCCGCGCCCTCGACGCGGCCGGTGTGGCGGCCGAGGACATCGCCCTGCGCCGGCCCACCCTCGATGAGGTGTTCCTGCACCTGACCGGCTCCGGCACCGGCGCGTCCACCGACGGCAACGGCAGTGACGTCTCCGGTGACGGCGCCCGAGAGGCGGTGGCGGCATGAGCATCACCGCACCCCGCCCCATGGACCGGGCGGCCCTCGCCCCGGTGATCGCCCGCACCCCGCTGGCCCGCCTGCGCTGGGCGGCCGCCGACGGCTGGACGGTCACCCTGCGCGGCCTGACCCACTGGGTACGCGAACCGGGCACCCTGATCGGGTCGCTGGCCTTCCCCGTCATGATGGTGCTGATGTTCGGGTACTTCTTCGGCGGCGCCATGCAGGTGCCCGGCGGCGGGAACTACCGCGAGTTCCTGGTCCCCGGCATGTTCGTCATGACGATGGTCTTCGGCATGGGCGAGACGGTCACCGCCGTCGCCGCCGACAAGAACCGCGGTGTCACCTCCCGCTTCCGCACCATGCCCATGGCTCCCTCCGCCGTGGTCGTCGGACGCGCCGTGACCGACATGCTCTCCTCCCTGCTGGCCCTGGCCGTCCTGTTCGCCACCGGCCTGGCCATCGGCTGGGACGCCCACGGCACCCTCGGCGAAACCACCCTCGCGGTCGGCCTGTTGCTGCTGCTGCGCTTCGCTCTGGTCTGGGCCGGCATCTACCTCGGACTGCTGATGAAGGGCCCCGAGGGCATCACCATGGTGCAGACCCTCGAATTCCCGATCGGCTTCCTCACCAGCGCGTTCGTCGCACCGTCCACCATGCCGGGCTGGCTGGGCACGATCGCCGAGTGGAATCCGTTGTCCTCCACGGTGCTGGCGGTACGGGAACTGTTCGGCAACCCGGGATTCGGCGGGGACTCATGGATCGCGCAGCACGCGCTGCTGATGGCCGTGGTCTGGCCCGTGATCCTGTGCGCCGTCTTCTTCCCGTTGTCGGTGCGCCGCTTCCGCAACCTGACAAGCTGATCACCGGCACACACGCACGACACGGCACGGCCACGGACGACGCGGTACCGGCACCACGCACCACGAGCGGAACGCGGTCCCGCACCACGAGCACGACGCGGTACCAGCACGACGCGGTACCGGCACGACGCGGCACAAGAGAACAGCACGCAAGAGAGAGCGGGACGCATGGTGTGGTTGGCGCCTGAGCAGGCCGGACTGCTGGCGCGGTGCGCGGTGGTCTTCGAGGCGGGGGACCCGGCGCGCACGGGCCGCCTCGTGTTCTACAACCCGGACGGCTCCCCGCTGCCGGAAACGGCGGCGGGGGAGCCGGGCAAGGCGTCCCTCGTCGTGCCGCACGACGGCGGCGTCGCACTGCGGACGTTCCCGGTGCTGCGCCTCGCCCCCGCCGAGGCGCTGCCGGCCCTGATCGAGGCCCGCCGCCGCCACGGCCGGGACGGCGCCACCGTGCATCCGGCCGCCGCGTTCTGGGGGGCCGCCGCCGCCCTCGGGCTGCACCTCGCAGCCCGGGAGCGGCTGCTGCCCGGCGTCTCCGTCGGCGGCTACGACACCTGGCGGGCCGGACCGCTCGACCTCGAGGACGTCGTACGCCTGCGGGAGCTCGCCCAGGCCGCTCCCGGCGAGGCCGTCGCCGCACCCGGCAGCGACGTACAGGCGCTGCTGCGCGCCTTCCTCGACGCCGTCGCCGACACCCTGCCGCGCACCGCCGCCGCCCCGGCCGCCACCGGACGGGCCGCTTTCTCGGCCACCGAACCCCAGCACGTGCCCCAACTGCGCGCCTGGGCCGAGGAGATCTCCGCCGGACTCGACTCCGGCGTCCGGGTGTCCCTCCACGTCCATCTCGCCGACACCCCCGACGGCCCGCCCGCCCTCCACCTCGTCCCGCGCGCCCACAGCCTCGCCGACCCCACCCTCGCGCTCGACGCCGGCGAGCTGTTCGCCAGCGCCGACCACGCGCTCGGCCCGCGCGCCCAGGCCGACACGATCCTCGCCGTGCGCCGCGCGGCGAGCGTGTGGGAGCCCCTTGAGCGGCTGCTGCCCGTACCGTCCGCCCTGGTCCTGACCGACCGGGAGACCACCGAACTCATCGGCACCGGCGCCGCCCGGCTGCGCGCCCACGGCATCGACGTCCACTGGCCCGAAGGCGCCGCCCGCTCCCTGACCGCCCGCGCCGTCGTCGGCGCCGGCCGTGTCCCGCCCGCCGACCTGCGCTCCTTCCTCGGCGGCGACGGCACCGTCGACCTGCGCTGGCAGCTCGCCCTCGACGGCAAACCCCTCACCGAGGAGGAGACGGCCCACGTCGCCGACGAGGGCCGCCCCCTCGTCCGGCTCCGCGGCCGCTGGACCCTGGTGGGCGCCGACCTCGCCCGCAAGGCCCGCGAACGCGACCTCGGACCGCTGACCGCCATCGAGGCCCTCGCCGTCGCCCTCACCGGCCACACCCGGATCGGCACCGAACAGGTCCCCGTCGCCCCCAGCGACTGGCTGCTGGCCCTGCGCGCCCGCCTCGCCGACCCCGACGGCGGCACCGAACCCTGCCGGCAGCCCGACGCGCTGGCCGCGACCCTGCGCGACTACCAACTGCGCGGCCTGCGCTGGCTCGAGCGCATGACCTCCCTCGGCCTCGGCGGCTGCCTCGCCGACGACATGGGCCTGGGCAAGACGATCCAGCTCATCGCCCTGCACCTGCTGCGCCAGGAACACGACGACACCCGCGGCCCCACCCTCGTCGTCTGCCCCGCCTCCCTGCTCGGCAACTGGCAGCGCGAGATCGGCAGGTTCGCCCCCGGCACCCCGGTGCGCCGCTTCCACGGCACCGGCCGCAGCCTCGAAGGCGCCGACGACGGCTTCGTCCTGACCACCTACGGCACCATGCGCCTGGACGCGGAACGGCTCGGCGACCACCGCTGGAGCATGCTCGTCGCCGACGAGGCCCAGCACGTCAAGAACCCGCTCTCCGGCACCGCCAAGGCCCTGCGCCTGATCCCCGCCGACGCGAAGATCGCCCTCACCGGCACCCCCGTCGAGAACAGCCTCTCCGAACTGTGGGCCGTCCTGGACTGGACCACCCCCGGACTGCTGGGCAGCCACGGCCACTTCCGCCGCCGCTGGATGGCCCCGATCGACGCCGAACGCGCCGACGCCACCGGCGAGCAGCCCACCGCCCGCCGACTGGCCGGACTCGTCCGGCCGTTCCTGCTGCGCCGCCGCAAGTCCGACCCCGGCATCGCACCCGAACTGCCGCCCAAGACCGAGACCGACCGGCCCGTCGCCCTCACCGCCGAACAGTCCGCGCTCTACCGCAAGCACGCGCAGGAGGTCATGGACCGGATCCGCGCCAGCCAGGGCATCGCCCGCAGCGGCCTGGTCCTCAAACTCCTCACCGGCCTCAAACAGATCTGCAACCACCCCGCGCACTTCCTCAAGCAGGACGACACCGCCCTGTCCGGCCGCTCGGGGAAACTCGAACTCCTCGACGAACTCCTCGACACCATCACCGCGGAGGGCGGCGCCGTCCTGGTGTTCACCCAGTACGTCGCCATGGCCAAGCTCCTCGAACGGCACCTGCGCGAACGCGGCATCGGGGCCCAGCTGCTGCACGGCGGCACCCCCGTACCCCGCCGCGAGGAACTCGTCCAGCGCTTCCAGGACGGCGAGGTCCCCGTCTTCCTGCTGTCGTTGAAGGCCGCCGGCACCGGACTCAACCTCACCCGCGCCGACCACGTCGTCCACTACGACCGCTGGTGGAACCCGGCCGTCGAGGCGCAGGCCACCGACCGCGCCTACCGCATCGGCCAGACCAGATCCGTCCAGGTGCACAAGATGATCGCCGAAGGCACCATCGAGGACCGCATCGCCGCCCTGCTCGAGTCCAAGAAGGACCTCGCAGACGCCGTCCTCGGCTCCGGCGAAGGCGCCCTGACGGAACTGACCAACGACGAGCTGGCCAACCTGGTCGAACTGAGGAGCGTGTGTTGAGCGACTACGAGGCGAGCGGCGCCCGCGGCTTTGCCGCCTTCCCCGCCCGCAAGGGCGGCCGCACCCGCGGCCAGTCCCCGTGGGCCGGCCGGTGGACCGAGGCCCTGGAGGACACCTGGCCGGAGGAGGAGCCCCTGAAGAAGGGCCGCGCCTTCTCCCGCACCGGACGCATCGGCCCCATCACCGTCAGCGCCGGACGCGTCGCCGCCGAGGTCTACGCCGGCGAGGCCGCCCACGCCACCACCCTCACCGTCAAGGCATGGGACGACGACGACTGGGACCTGCTGTGGGAGAGGACCGCCGACCGGCCCGACGCCACGGAGGCCCTGCTCGCCGGTGACCTGCCCGAGGACCTCCTCGAAGCGGCCGAGGACGCCCGCCTCGGGCTGCTGCCCGGCTACGGCGACCTGGACGCGGACTGCGACTGCGACGCGCTCGACCACCCCTGCCCGCACGCCACCGCGCTCGGCTACCAGTTCTCCTGGCTCCTCGATTCCGACCCCTGGCTGCTGCTCCTGGTCCGCGGCCGGGACACCCACGAGGCGCTCGACGAGCTGAAGTCGGTCCTGATGCTGCGGGCGCTGACCGCCACCGACGACGAGGACGACGAAGAAGGCGAGGACGACGGGGGAGAGGATTTCGCGCAGGAGGACCGGCAGGAGCAGGAGGCCTACGACAGCAATCGCGAGGCCTACGCACGCCCCGCCGCCGCGCTGCCCGCCCTGCCTCCGCTGCCCGAGCCGCTGCCCTCCGCGGCCGAGCCGGTCACCGGCATCGAGGCCGACCCGCTGGAACGCCTCGTCGCCGACGCCGCCGTCCGGGCACGTGAACTGCTCGCCCACATCGCCGGGTTCGGCGAGACGCCGCCCGCCCCGCCGCTCGACGAGTGGCAGGACACCGTCCGTATCGTCGCCACCCACCCCGACCCGCGCGTCCCCGCGCGGCTGCGCGAGGCCTGCGGCCGTCCCGACGACCTGGACCGTGCCGCCGCGGCCTGGCGCACCGGCGGTAAGGCCGGCCTGGAGGTCCTCGAACAGCCCTGGACCCCCTCCGAACAGGAGACGGCCCGCGCCCGCACCGCCCTCGCCGCGGGCTGGGACGACGACCTGCCCGCCTTCGACGTCGACGGCAACCACTGGACGCTCACCGGCCGCGGCCTCCAGCTCCGCCGGGGCCGCGACGCCCGCTGGTACCCCTACCGCGACCGCTCGGGCACGTGGTGGCCCGCCGGCCCCCCGGACACCGACCCGGCCGTCGCCCTCAGCGAACTCCTCGACACCCCACCGGAGTCGTGACCCGGCCGGCGACGACGAACGGGAAGCGGCCCGCAGGGCATGATGGACGTCATGCAGACGGACAGATCCGACTGGATCGCCATCGCGTCCTACGAGAACCTGCCCGGTCGCCTCCAACCGATCGCGGCCGCACGCGCTTGACTGCGTGAGCGAGGCGTCGACTGGATGCCCTTCGCCACCGACGAGATCCACGTCGACCATCTCTGCGGCATCGGTCCCGACGGCCACCGGCGCGGCTGGTTCGACGTCCGTGTCGACCCCGATGCGCTGCGCCGGCTGGGCCTGCATCCCGACCAGCCGACCGCACGCGTCATCGGCCCCTCACCACCGAGGTGGTGGCACGCCGCCGCGGAACGCGACGCCCACCGGCACCCGCACCCGCCGACGGGCTGAGACCGGCCGCACCCCGGCCGGGGCCTTCGGCCGGCCTGCCCGGCCTTTCGCCGCCCTGTCCCGCAGGATTGGCCGTGGTGGCGGCCGGGCCGGGTGCCGGTGACAGCAGCCGGGTTGCCGGTCACTGCGGCGGGTTGCCGTCGGCGAACGGCCACGGTGCCCGGTGCCGTCCGACAGGCGCCACCCGGCGGTGACGTGTCCGAGGGCCCCGGACCGCGGCGGGCCCGGTCTGCGGACCCGGATGCGGGCCGCTGCGCGCGCGTTCAGCCGTCGGCGAGGAGCTGCCGGGCGAACCGGCGGACCGCATCGGTGAAGGCGTCCGGAGCGTCGAAGTTCGCGAGATGGCGTGCCCGCGGGATCAGTTCGACGCGGGCACGCGGGTGGGCGCGGGCGAAGTCCCTCTCCCCGGCCCGGAAGACGGTGTCCTTCTCGCCGTTGAGGATCAGCACCGGAGCCTTCACATGACGCATCGCGCCGGCGTCGAAGCGTCCCAGCACCTCGTCCCAGGCGGCCGGCAGGGTGTGGAAGGCGTAGCCGGCGCGGATGGTCGCCGCCACCACCTCCGGCGGGTAGAGCCGTCGCAGCAGCCGGTCGTTCCAACGGGTCAGGCGGTCCACCGGTATGCGGGGGACCAGCTTGGCGGCCCACCGGTACGGCGTTGCCCACGGACCGCGGGTGGAGGCGCTGGCCCCGGCGAGGACCAACCCGCGCACGTGGTGCGGACACCGCCGTGCGAACTCCAGCGAGGCGTATCCGCCGAGCGAGTGCCCGACCACCAGAGCCGGCCCGCGGTCGAGCGCGTCCACCGCGGACGCGATGATCCGCGTCGCACCGCTCAGGCTCCACGGGTCGGCCGCACGCTCCCCGTGACCGGGCAGGTCGACGGCTGCCACCTCGAACTCGTCGCGCAGCGCGGCGAGTTGCGCGCTCCACTGCCCGGCGCTGAAGCGCGTCCCGTGCACGAAGACGATCGGCAAGGAATCCTCTGTCGTCAACAGTCCCCCCAGTGACCACGTGATGCGAACGGACGGCCCGGCCGACGGGCGGTCCTCTGCAAGGCGCCTTCGCACCCCCGAGTCTCTCTCATGCCTCACGCTCCCTCCGCGGCCTCACGTCTCATGCCTCACGGCTCCGGCGATCCTCCAGCGCGCGAAACCACCATCGAGGCCGACAGGTTTTCGCCAGTGCGAGGAGCGGAAGGGGGCGCGGCCCATGGGCGGCGGCACACTCGTCGAGGGCATCCGGGCGCATGCGCGCCGTGCGCCACAACGGACGGCGCTCGTGTGGCACGGCGACGAGGTCACCTACGGCGCCCTGTGGCGACGCGCAGAGCGGGAAAGGGCCCGTGTCGCGGACACGCCCGGCCGCGGCCCCGTCGGGGTCCCGGCCGTCAAGTCGCCCGGCACCGTCGCGCTGCTCCTCGCCTGCATGCTGGAGCGCCGCCCGGTGCTGCTGCCGTCGGCGACGCTCGGCAAGGACGTGCTGGAGCAGCTGTACGAGCAGGCCGGCGCCGTCCCCCTGCCCGACAGGCCGGACGACGGGCCGGACGACGGGCCGGACGACGCGGGGCAGGGCGACGCGGGGCAGGGCGACGACACGCCGTACGGCGACCTCCGCGCCGCGCACGACACGCCCGCCGATCCCGAGGCCCCGGTCCTGCTGCTGACCACCTCCGGGTCGACCGGGCTGCCCAAGATCGTGCCCATCGCCGGCGGCGCCGTCGACCGCTTCACCGCCTGGGCCGCCGACGCGTTCGGCATCGAAGAGGGCACGAACGTCCTCAACTACGCGCCGCTCAACTTCGACCTGTGCCTGCTCGACGTGTGGACCACCCTCGCGCACGGCGGCCGTGTCGTCCTCGTCGACCCCGACCAGGCCATGAGCGGCCGCCACCTGCTGGAGACGATCGAGCACCACGACGTCCACGTCGTCCAGGCCGTGCCCATGTTCCACCGCCTGGTCAGCGACGCCGCCCGCGACCACGGCACCGTCCTGCCCTCCGTACGGCACGCGATGACCACCGGTGACGCCCTGCCCGGCCCGGTCCTGGCCGAACTGCCGCGCCTGTACCCGAACGCGCGGCTGCACAACATCTACGGCTGCACCGAGACCAACGACAGCTTTGTGCACGAGGTGACCGGCGAGCAGGCCGCGGCGGGCGCGACGCTGCCGCTGGGCCGCCCGCTGCCCGGCGCCGGCGCCCTCGTCGTCACCGACGACGGCACCGTCCTCGAGGGCCCCGGCAGCGGCGAGCTGTGGGTCACCACACCGTTCCAGACGAGCGGTTACCTCGGCGCGGCCGCCGCCCGGCCGGTGTTCGTGCCGCACCCCGCCGGCGCCGACGGCCGGCGCTGGTACCGCACCGGCGACCTGGTGCACCGCGCCGCCGACGGCGCGCTGACCCTGGCCGGCCGCACCGACTTCCAGGTCAAGGTCCGCGGTGTGCGCATCAACGTCCAGGAGGTCGAGCACGTGCTGCTCGCCCACCCCGAGGTCACCGAGGCCGCCGTCCTGGCCCTGCCCGACGAGGTGGCCGGCCGGCTGCTGCACGCCGTGGCCCGCCGCACCCCGGGCAGCGGCCTCAACAGCCTGGCCCTGCGCGGCCATCTGGCACGCGGTCTGCCGAAAGCCGCGATCCCCTCGGTCCTGCGCTTCACCGACGAGCCGCTGCCCCGGACCTCCACCGGCAAGGTCGACCGCGACCGTGTCGTGAAGGACCACTTCACCAAGGAGAACTGACATGCCCCACGCCCAGGCCATCAAGGAGTTCATCGTCGAGGAGTTCCTGCCCGACATGCCCGCGCGGGACCTGGCCGACCACGACGACCTGCTGGAGGGCGGCGTCATCGACAGCCTCGGCCTGCTCAAGGTGATCGCCTGGTTGGAGGACCGGTACGACATCAACACCGACGAGGTGGACCTGGACCCCGAGTCCTTCAAGTCGGTGGCGGCCATCGAGGCGTTCATCGCCGACGCCTCCCGCACCCGGGCGGAGGCCGCCTAACCATGCACGACGCCGTCGCCGCCCTGATCGCCCAGGACCGGCCCGTCGACCTTCCCCAGTGGCGCTCGTTCTGGGACAGCCTGCACGACGGCGCGCTGCGCCGGGGCGAGAGCGTGGCCCTGCTCGCGTCCCTGTCCACGCAGATGCCCGGCCGCACCACGCTGACCGCGCTGCTCGACTCGCTCGCCGAACGCCGCCCCGGACAGGGCGCCGGACGGCCGGTGTTCGAGGGCGCCGTCAACATCGTCGGCACCGGCGGAGGCCCGCGCACCCTCAACATCTCCACCGCGGCCGCGCTGACCGCCGCCGCGATGGGCACCCGCGTCGTCAAGACCGGTTCCCGCGCCTACACCTCCGCCCTCGGCTCCCTCGACCTGCTCGAACGCCTGGGCATCGAGACGGCCTCCTCCTACGAGCAGACCCACGAGATGCTCGAGCGGTGCGGCATCGCGTTCGCCGGAATGTTCGTCTACCCGGCCGAACTGGGCCTGCTCGCCCGGGGGGTGCTGCCGCTCGACGTCCGCAGGCTCGGCCGCTTCGTCAACGCCCTCGGTCCGTTCCTCGCCGACATGCCGGTCGACGCCCAGCTCACCGGCGTCTCCGACCCGCGGCTCGTGCCCGGGCTGCGGCACGCCGCCGAGCACACCGCCCGCCGCACCGGCGGGTCCGTGTGGCTGGCCACCAACGACACGGGCGCCGACGAACTGGTCGGCTTCGCCCCCAACCTGGTGCGCACCTACGAAGGCGGCGGCGAGGACGAGTTCGTCCTCGATCCCGCCGCGCTCGGTCTCGGCCCCGGAGGCCTGGAGGACCTGCGGCCCGGCGCCGACCCCGTCCGCGACGTCCTGGACCTGCTCGCCGGCCGCGGCCGCCCGGCGGCCGAGGACGCGGTCTGCCTCAACGCGGCGGCCCTCGCCGTGGCCGGCCGTCTCACCGGCGACTGGCACCAGGCACTGCGCGGCGCCCGCGCGGTCCTGAACGACGGCTCGGCCCTCGCCCTGGTCGACCGGCTGCGACGCGCCACGGAGGTGGCCCATGCCTGATCCCCGCCCCACACCCGCCACGGGCCCCACACCCGCCACGGGCCCCGCGCCCGGCACCGGCCCCGCATCCGCACCCGGCGCCGCCCCCGTCACGGGCCCCGCGTCGGGAACCGGCCCCACCCATGCCACCGCCACCGCCACCGCCACCGCCACCGGCACCGGCACCGCACCCCGCACCGCGCCTGCCGTCGTGCCCGCCGCCGAGGGCTTCTTCACCCGTGCCGCGCCCGGCCGGCCGGGCCTCGCGCTGTTCCTCAACGCGGGCGACCCGCCGCTGGACCGGCTGCCCGACCTTGTCGCCCTCCTCGACGAGAGCGACATCGACTGCCTCGAACTGGCCGTCCCCTTCCCCGGATCCGTCACCGACGGGCCCGTCATCCGCCGCTCCGCCGACCGGGCCCTGGCCCACGGCACCGACCTCGCCGCCGTCCTCGCCGCCGTCGCCCGCGTCCGGCCCGGCCTGAAGAGACTGCGCATCGCGCTGCTCGCCGACTTCAGCCACACCGTCAAAGGCACCGCCCCCGGCGACTTCGCCGCCGCCGTGCGCGACGCCGGCTGCGACGGACTGCTGCTGCACGGCGTCCCGCCCAGGCTGCGCACCGCCCACTACGAGGCCGCCCACGACGCCGGCCTGCCGCTGGTCACCACCTGCTACGCCGTCTCCCGGCCCGACGCGGTCGCCGAGGCGGCGGCGCAGGCCACCGCCTACCTCTACCTGGTCGCCCACTACGGCCGCAGCGGCACCGCCGCGGCCCTCGACCACGACCGGCTGGCCCGGTCCGTCGCCGCACTGCGCGCCACCGCCACCGCGCCCGTCGCGGTCGGCTTCGGCGTCAGGACCCGCGCCGACACCCTGCTCCTGCAGGACCTCGGCGCGGACGCCGCCGTCGTCGGCAGCGTCGGCGTGGCCCGTATCGAACAGGCCCTGACCGAAGGCCGCGACCCCGTCGAGGAGTTCGGCTCCTTCGTGAGGGAGCTGCGCGGGCCGTGAGCGGCCCCTCGCGGCCCACCGTTGCGAAGAGCGCGGAACCACCCCGTATGAAAGGAGACCCCGCATGATCGTCCGCAAGCTCGAAGAGGTCACCTGTGTCGACTGGGGCAACGGCCTCAGCCGCAGATTCCTCACCCAGGCCGACGGTGTCGGCTACACCGTCACCGACACCATCGTCCGCGCGGGCACCAAGTCCCGCCTGGAGTACCGCAACCACCTCGAGAGCTGCTACTGCATCGAGGGCAGCGGCGAGGTGATCGACAGCGACGGCGTCTCGCACCCCATCACCCCCGGCACCCTGTACGCGCTCGACCGGCACGACGCCCACTGGCTGGTGGCGAGCCCGCACGAGGACCTGCGCCTGGTGTGCATGTTCACCCCCGCGCTGCGCGGCGACGAGAGCCACAACCTCGACTCGCCCGAGTTCTCCCACTACTGATGGCCGACTTCACGAAGGACCAGCAGGCCCTGCGCGACGGCCTGGCGCCCGTGCTCGAAAAGCTCGACGAAGGGCACGTCGAGCGCGACGCGGCCGCCGAGTTCCCCCGTGAGGCATGGCGGCGGCTGGCCGGCACCGGAATCCTCGGACTGCCCTTCGACGAGCGGTACGGCGGACTCGGCCAGTCGCTGACCACCACCATGTACGTCCTGGAGGGCCTGGGGGAGGGCTGCCGCGACGCCGGACTGAACTTCTCCGCCTGCACCCACATGGTCGCGGCCGGCGTCCCGCTGCAGCGCTTCGGCTCCGACGCCCTCAAGGAGCGCCACCTGCCCGGGATCTGCACCGGTGAGCTGATCGGCGCCCACGCCATCAGCGAACCCGACAGCGGCTCCGACGCGCTGGCGATGCGCACCCGGGCGGTACGCGACGGCGACGCCTACGTCCTGAACGGCAGCAAGGCGTTCGTCAGCAACGGGCCGGTCGCCGACGTGTTCACCGTCTACGCCCGCACCAGCGACCGTCCCGGGCCGCTGAGCATCACCGCGTTCCTCGTCGACCGCGACACCCCGGGCCTGACCCTCGGCCGGCCCCTGGCCAAAATGGGCCTGCGCACCTCGCCGCTGTGCGAGCTGTACTTCGACGACTGCCGCGTCCCGGCCGACCGGGTCGTCGGCCGGCCCGGCGGCGGGTTCCTCGTCCTGGACCATGTGATGCGCTGGGAGATCCTGTGCTCCTTCGTCATCAACGCCGGCGAGATGCAGCGCCGGGTGGACGCCTGCGTCCGCTACGCGCAGACCCGCAGCCAGTTCGGGCAGCCCATCGGCTCCTACCAGGCCGTCTCCCACAAAATCGTCGACATGGCCACCGGTGTGGAGACCTCCCGCCGCTGGCTGTACGAGACGGCGCGCAGGATGACCGCCGGCGACAACGTCACCCGCGACATCGCCATGGCCAAACTCGTCACCAGCGAGGCCAACGTCGCCTCCGCCCTGGCCGCCGTGCAGATCTTCGGCGGCAACGGCTACATGGCCGAGTTCGGCATCGAGAGCCAGCTGCGCAACGCGGTCGCCGGAACGATCTACTCCGGCACCTCCGAGACCCAGCGCAACCGCATCGCCGCCCTCCTGGGCCTTTGAACCGACGGGCCACCGAGCCCCACCGACAACGAAGCGGATCCCCAGCTGCCATGACGACCCGACTGAGCACCGGCGCCCTCGAGGCCACCGAGTTCCTCGACCACGAGACCGAGCAGGTGCGCGCCTTCGTCGCCGACGCCCTGCCGCCCGGCGCCACCACCCCGACCGAGCAGGCCGTCGCCCTCTACTACGCGGTCCGCGACACCGTCCGCTACGAGGTCTACGGCGCCGACCTGACCCGCCAGGGCCTGCGCGCCAGCACCGTGGCGGCCGGCCGCTCCGGCATGTGCCTGCACAAGTCGGTCCTCTACGCGGCCGGCCTGCGCTCGCTCGGCATCCCCGCCCGCCTCGTCCTGACCGACGTGCGCAACCACCTCGCCTCCGAGAAGCTGGTGAGCCTGCTCGGCGGCGACGTGTTCCACCAGCACTGCCTGACCTCCGTACGCCTTGAAGGCCAATGGGTGCGCGCCACACCGGTGTTCAACAAGAACCTGTGCCGGCTCTACCGGATGGCGCCCCTCGACTTCGACGGCACCGCCGACAGCGTGCACCACCCCTTCGACCTGAAGGGCCGCCGGCAGATGGAATTCCTGCGCTTCCACGGCGAGTTCGACGACCTGCCCTACGAGGCGGTCCTGGCCGACCTGCGCGCCGCGCACCCCGGCCTGTTCGGCGCCGGCGACGACCGCTTCACGGCCGGATCCCTGGAGCACGACGCCGGCCGGACGGCGGCCGCCTGATGCTGGTCAAGATCTGCGGCGCCACCACCACGGCGGAGGTCGACGCCGTCGCCGCCTCCGGTGCCGACCTGATCGGCCTGTGGCACCACGTCCCGGGCGGCCGCGCCGACCTGACGCTCGATCAGCTCACCGTGCTCTCCGCCCGAGCCCTCGGCGCGGGCCTCGAGCCCGTCCTGGTCACCTTCTCCGCCGACCCCGGCGTGCTGGCGACGGCCGTGCGGGCGGCGAAGGTGCCCTGGGTCCAACTGCACGGCTTCCAGCCCCCGGGCGTGCTGCGCGCCCTGCGCGCGCAGTGCCCCGACGGCCTGAAGATCGCCAAGGTGCTGCACGTGCGCGACGACACCTGCCTGGAGGGCCGGCTCACCGGCGCCTACGAGCGGGCCGGGGCCGACTGCTTCCTCTTCGACGCCGTCACGGGCGACGGCCGCATCGGCTCCACCGCCCAGCGCCTGGACGACACCACCGTCACGAAGCTGGCGGACGCCACCACCCTGCCGTTCCTCCTCGCCGGCGGCCTCGGCCCCGCGGGCCACGGCGACTTCCCCGCCACCTCGGCCCACCCCCGCTTCCTCGGCATCGACGTCGACTCCGCCGCCCGCGGCGACGACGGCCTCCTCGACAAGAATCGCGCCCAGGCCGTCACCCGCGCCTGGCGCACCACCTGACCCCCGCACACGACGGCGGCCGGCCCCCGGGCATCCAGGGGGACCGGCCGCCGCCGCGCGTGTGCGCGGCCGTCAGGAACGCCCGCCGCGCGGCGCGGTGCGCCGGCCGCGGGAGGTGCGACCCCACGGCTTGTAGACGGACACCACCGCCGCGACGGTCAGCAGCGCGAACAGCACCGGCACGCTCCACAGCAGGAAGTCCGCCGGCCAGCCCGGCTCCGGCGGCGCGCCGCCCGCCGTCGCGGTGTTGTCGGTGGCCTTCATGACGATCGGGTGGATCACGAACCACGCGAAGATCGTCATGAACAGGGTGATCACCCACTTGGCGATGATCCACCAGTGCAGCAGCAGGCCCCACTTGGTGCCGCAGGACAGCAGAATGCCGGACAGCGCAGCGGTGATGCTGAACACCGTGACGCAGGTGTCGTCGAAGACGTACATCGCGTAGTAGACGCCCTTGGCGACCGCGGCGTCCTCGGTGGTGTACCCCATGACGGCCAGCACGGCCATCGCCAGGGACAGGCCCACCCAGCCGACCGAGGTGACGACGTGGACGGCGAGCGTCAGCCTGCGCGCCCTGCGGGAGAGTTCGAACTTCTTCTTGGTCCTGCCTCGCGTGGTGGGGGACTGGCTTACGGCGGTGGCGGACAAGGCGGCGACCTTTCGTGGGGGACGAGGGAACACAGAAAAAAGGGGGGGTGGCGTGGTCCGGCAGTCGAAAGCCCCGCGAAAGCCCCGCAGCCACCCGGCGGCCGGCCGTGCCCGGGCGCCCCGGCGCGCACGGGCACGCAGGCGAGGCCCTCCGCCGGGAGCATCCCCGCCGCCGCTCGAGAACGGCTCGAGCGGCGCTCCCGCCCGCCCGGCCCGGATCGCGTTCCAGCCAGTCTCCGGGGACCCTCCAGCCGGTCTGTTCAGCCTTGCACCACCAAGGTCCGAGGAGTCTCGGGGAAGCCGAGACCGACAGGGTGGAGCAGGCGTGACAGTTCTGGTGACAGGAGCGACAGGATCCGTCGGCCGGCATGTGGTCGACCACCTCGTGGCGGCGGGGGCGCAGGTGCGTGCCCTGACCCGCACCCCGGCCACGGCCGGGCTCCCCGACGGCGTCGAGGTGTTCGAGGGCGACCTCGAGCAGCCGCAGACGCTGCGGGCCGCCCTGACCGGCGTGGAGCGCCTCTACCTCTTCCCGGTCCCTCAGACCGCACGGGAGGTCGTCGCCCTCGCCAAGGAGGCCGGAGTGCGGCGCATCGTGGTGCTCTCCTCGTCGTCCGTGCTCGACACCTCCGGCGACAACCACAGCGGTGAGCACCACCGGACCGTGGAGCGCGCCGTCGAGGAGTCCGGCATCGAGTGGACCTTCGTCCGCCCCGACGAGTTCGCCACCAACCTGCTGTGGAAATGGGGCCACTCCATCCGCACCGAGGGCGTCGTGCGCACCCCCTACGGCGGCGCGCCGCGCGTCCTGATCCACGAGGCCGACGTCGCCGCGGTGGCCGCCACCGCGCTCGTCGAGGACGGCCACGCCGGACAGGCGTACGTGCTGACCGGCCCGCAGGCCATCACCCAGGTGGACCAGGTGAAGGCGATCGCCGACGCCATCGGCACCGAGGTCGCCTTCGAGGAGATCACCCCCGACCAGGCGCGTGAGCAGATGGGCCACTTCATGCCGCCGCCGGTCGTCGAGATGATCCTCGGCTACCTCGCCGACGCCATGGACAACCCGCCCGTGCCGCTGGACACCGTCGAGCGGATCACCGGCCGCCCGGCCCGCACCTTCGCCCGGTGGGCCGCGGACCACGCCGCCGACTTCGCCCCCCAGCGCGAGACGGTGGCGGCGTGAGCGTCGACACCGGCACGGCCGCAGGCCGCGGGACCGCCCCCGCCGCCCCCGCCGCGCCCGCCGCCGGCGGCGCGACGGCCCACGTCCATGTGCGGCTCACCGGCAGCGGCCGCCCCGAGGACCACATCGTCGCCGGCCACGGCACACGGCCCACCGCGGGCCGCGGCAAGGTCGTCGTGCGCGTCGAGGCCGCCGGCGTGTCCTTCGCCGAGGTGCAGATGCTCCAGCACCTGCACCCCTTCCCGCCCAAGTTCCCCTTCGTGCCCGGCTACGACCTGGTGGGCCGCGTCGTGGAGACCGGCGAGGGCGTCACCGGCTGGAACACCGGCGACCGCGTCGCCGCGATGCCCCGCCACGGCGCCTGGCAGACGTACGTCGAGGTGCCCGCCGCCGCGCTCGCCGCGGTGCCCGAGCACCTGGACGCGGCCGTCGCCGTCTCCCTGATCACCAACGGTGTGACGGCCTACCAGATGCTGCACCGGCAGACCCGGCTCGCCGCCGGCTCCACCGTGCTCGTGCACGGCGCCAGCGGCGGCGTGGGCACCCTGCTCACCCAGCTCGCCGTCCACGCGCAGCTGCGCGTCATCGGCACCGCCTCACCCGCCAAGCACCCGGCGGTGCGCGCGCTGGGCGCGGAACCCCTCGACTACCGCACCGAGGACCTGCCCGCCGCCGTACGGGAACTGGCACCCGACGGCGTCGACGCCGTCTTCGACCACATCGGCGGACGCGGCCTGGACGCCGGCTGGGCCATGCTCGCCGACGGCGGCACCCTCGTCTCGTTCGACTCCTCCGTGGCCGGCTACCGGCCCGGTCAGTGGTTCAGGCCGCACGTGCCCGCACTGCGCCGCACCGCCGCCCGCTGGATCGCGGCCAAGCTCCGCCTCACCCGCGGCCGCCGCCAGAGCATGTACTACGTCAAACCCGGCGACGACTTCCGGGCCGACCTCGCCGCGCTGTACCGGCTGGTCGACGAGGGCGTCCTGCGCCCCGAGATCGCCGGCCGCCATCCGCTGACCGAGGCCCCGGCCGCGGTCCGCGCCCTGCTGGACGGCGCCACCGTCGGCAAGCACGTCCTGATCCCCTGACACCCGGTAAGGAACACCATGACCGCAACACTCGCCGAGCAGCCCGCCGTCACCGTCCAGGAGCGCAACAAGCAGATCGCGCTGGACTGCGCCGCCGCCTGGAACCGCTGGGACCTGGACGGGATCTTCACGCACTGGTCGCCGGACATCAAGCACTTCTCCGAGGACCGCCCGGTCGACTCCGAGATCATGAAGGCCGCGATGCGCGGCGGACTCGCCGCCTTCCCGGACCTGCACCTGGACGTCAGGAGCGCCGTCTCCGAAGGCGACCGCGTCATCCTGCGGATCACCGTGACCGCCACCCACCGGGGCGACTTCTTCGGCAAGGCCGCGACCGGCAAGAAGGTCACCTGGTTCATGCTCGAGGAGCTGCGCTTCGACGACGCCGGAAAGATCATCGAGCACTACGACGTCTTCAACTACCTGCCGATGCTCAAGGAGCTGGGCTTCGTCGCCGCCGACGTCATGTGAGACCCGGCGCCACCGCCCAGGGCCCGGACCGCCGACACGGTCCGGGCCCGGCCCGGGTCCCGGCTCAGCGGACCGCGGACAGCAGCCCGGGCAGATCACGCATGTCGTCGAACACGACCGTGCCCGGACCCGCCAGCCGGGAGGCCGGGGTGAGGCCCCCGCAGTAGCCGAAGGCCCGCATCCCCGCCGCGCGAGCCGCCCGCACCCCGTACGCGCTGTCCTCGACCACCGCGCACGCCCGGGGCTCCACCCCCATGGAGCGGGCGGCGTGCAGGAACAGGTCGGGTGCGGGCTTGCCCCGGGGGACGTCCGCCGCGCTGAAGACGCGCCCCTCGAAGCGGTCGGACAGGGCGACGATGTCCAGACTGCGCCGGATGCCGGCGTGATCACCGTTCGAGGCGACGCACACGGCCGCGGTGAGATCGTCGAGCGCGTCCTTGACGCCGTCGACCGCGGTGAGCCCGGTCTCGAAGGCCGCCTCGTACAGGTGCTCGTACTTCTTCTGCCAGTCCTTCTCCAGGCGCCGTCCGAGACGCTCCTCCACGGCCGCGGTGTACACCTCGGTGGACGAGCCCACGAACCGTTCGACGATCTCGGCCTCGGTGAACGCGCACCCCAGATCAGCCATGATCACCGCGTCCACTTCGACGCATATCCTCTCGCTGTCGACCAGCACACCGTCGCAGTCGAAGATCACCAGTTCGATGCCGCTCCCCGTCATGGGCGGCAGCCTACGGAGCCCTCCGCCCGGGCGGCCCGTCAGGTCCCGCCGGCGCCTTCGGGGACGTTCAGCGCCGGATCAGCCGGTGCTCATTGGCTGTCGCCGCGGAGCACGAGGACCGGGCATGCGGCGTGCTGGGTGCAGTGCTGGGCCACCGAGCCCAACAGCAGCCCCGCGAAGCCGCCGAGGCCCCTGCTGCCGACCACGAGCAAGGTCGCGCCGTGGGCCGCGTTCAGCAGCACACTGGCCGGGGTGCCGTAACGCACCTCGCTGCGTACCTCCACCGGCGGCTGCGATCCCACGGCTTCCTCGACGGCTTCGTCGAGTTCCTTGCGTGCCCGGGCCTCCAGCGCGGCCTCGTCGCCGCTCGACGGGGGCAGCCAGCCGAGCGCGCCGTGGAACTGCGGAAAGTCCCAGGCGGTCACCGCCTCCACCACACCGCCGGTGGCCTCCGCCTGACGCACGGCCCAGCGAAGGGCCTGCTTCGACGAGTCCGAACCGTCCACTCCGACCACGATGCGGCCCGTCTCCTCGCGCTGGTCAGCCATGGACACTCCTCGACTCGACGGTGGCGGACGGCCGACGGGCGGGCGGTCCGCCGCCACAGGCCGACTCCAGCATCATGCCGACCGCACCGTGTGCGCAGTCCGGCAGGTCCAGACGGGGACGGGATCCCGGCCCCCTCTGAGGCCACACACGACGGGAACCACAGAACGCGCAAACCGGTACATACAGGTCTAGGGTGCTGTTCGTTGTGCATCCGTGGGAAGGCGGTAGGGCCGCCCGGCCCGAGCATTATGGATCTTGCGTTTCTTCAGCCCCTGTACGAGGGCGAGGGCCCCGTCGCCTCCGTCCACCTGGACACGAGCCGTTCGGCGCACGACGCCGACAAGCAGATCGAGCTGCGCCGGCGCGCCGCGCTCCGGTCACTGGCCGAACAGGGCGCGGACCAGGCGACGCTGGACGTGCTGGAGCAGATGATCGGAGGCGTCGCCGAGGTGCCGGGGCCTCAAGGGGAGGCCCTGTTCGCATCGGCCGGGCGGCTTCTCGGAGCGTTCACCCTGACGGAGCCGCCCGCGGCCGACAGCGCGCTGTTGCTGCCCGTGCCCGACCCGCTGGGTCTGGTGATCGACCGGGACCATCAACTGCCGCACGTCGTCGTCGCCGTCGACCGCGAGGGAGGGGATGTGACCGCCTACCCCGCCGCAGCGCACGAGCCGTCCATGAAGCGCACCTTCAACGGCAGCACGCTGCACATCAGCCGGGTGAAGGCGGGCGCGGAGGCCCAGGCCTCCTTCCACCGGCGGTCGGTCAACGTGTGGAGCGAGAACACCGAGCAGACCGCCGACGACGTGCGCGAAGCGGCAGCCGGCGTGGAGGCCGCGGTGGTCCTGGTCGCCGGGGACCCCAAGGCGATCGGGCTGCTGCGCGAGCACCTGACGGACCAGCCACCGGTCGGGGAACTGGTCTACGTGGACGGAGGCCGCAGCGACACCTCGGCCCTCGCAGGTCTGCGGGCGAGCGTGGACGCGGCGATGCGCGAAGCCATGACCGCCCGTCACCGCGGCGTCCTGGACACCCTGGAGGCCGAGCTGGCCGGCGGGCGGGCCCTGCAGGGGATCCCGGCCGTGAAGGAGGCGCTGGCACAGGGCCGGGTGGAGACACTGCTGCTCGCCGCGGACCGCTCCGGCGACCCGGTCCTGCACGCCTCGCGCCGCGATCCCCAGGTGCTGGGCACCGACCCGGCGGCGCTGGGCGACGACCCGACGGTGTTCAGCGCGCCCGCGGCGCCGCTGCTGCTGCGCGCGGCCGCTCTGGGCGGTGCCGCCTTCACCGAGATCCTGCCGCCTGCCCGTGCGACGGACGGTGTGGCCGCCCTGCTGCGGTACTGAGCCCGACCGGTCGTCAGGGCCACCGGGCCACCGTCCGGCCGGTCGTCAGGCCCCGGGCGGTACGGCGGCCGGCCGTGGACCCGGCCGCGTCAGGCGAAGGCGACGCTGGACGCCGCCGGCACGGCGAGTGACCCGGCTCGGCGCGGCACCCCCGTCGCGTCGACGTCGAACCAGGTCACATCGCCCGAACGCTCGTTGGCGGCGTACAGGTGGGCGCCCGACGGGTGCAGTACGAGGTCGCGCGGCCAGTGGCCTCCGCACGGCACCGAGGTGACGACCCGTGCCACCTCGCCCGTCTCGTCCAGCGAGAGGACCTCGATGGTGTCGGTGCCGCGGACGGCCGCCCACAGATGCCGCCCGTCCCGGGAGACGACGGGCGCGGAGGGCTGCACCGCAACGCCGGCGCCGTCCGGGAAGAGGGGAAACTCACCGACCGGCAGCAGCACGCCCGAGGCCGCGTCCCAGCGGCACACGGTGACGGTGGGCCGCAGCTCACCGAGCACGTAGGCGTGGCTGCCGCGCGGGTGGAAGACGAGGTGGCGCGGGCCCGTGCCCGGCGGCAGGTCCATGACGCTGTGGAGGGCGAGCTGCCCGGTGCCCGGGTCCAGGGAGCAGACCCGCACCGAGTCGGTGCCGAGGTCGACGCTCAGCACCCAGCCTCCCGAAGGATCCTGGACCACCTGATGGGCGTGCGGGGCCGACTGGCGTTCCCGGTCCGGCCCGGACCCCTCGTGGCGCAGCACGCTGCTCGGCGCGAGGGGGCTGCCGTCGGCGGCCAGCGGCAGCACGGTGACGCTCCCGGACCCGTAGTCCGCCGTCACCAGGTGGTCGTGGCAGACGGCGAGGTGCGTCGGGTCGGCCGCTCCTGTCGCAACGGGCTCGCCGAGCGGCCGGGGCACCGGCCCCGAGACGTCGAAGCCGGCGACCGCCCCGTGGGCCGTTTCGGACACGCAGTAGAGAACCGGGCCGCTTCCCCGGTGTCCCACAGCCAGATACGACGGGTCGGGAACGGTCTCGACGGTGCCTTCCGCGGTCAGCGCCCCGGTGCGCGGATCCACCGCGGCCCGGACGATTCCCCGTCCCCCATTTGTTGTAAAGCAACCGATGAAAGCCCTCAGGGGCACCGTGCCGTTCATGGGCCACCACCCTATGGGACGGGCCGGGGACCGGGCCGGTTCGCCGTTCCGCCGGTGGCGCCGACTCCCGGGGCGCGGTTTGCGGCCCGGGTCGGGCTCGATGAGCCTGGAGCAGTTGCTTGCGCCGCGGACGGCACGCGGCGGCGCGATCCGTGTACCGATGGCTCAGCGTTTTCCCCTGACCGGGAAGAGCCGGCAGGAGGACGAAACAGTGCGGGCATTTGTCATGAAGGAAATCGGCAAAGTGGCTTTCATGGACAAGCCGGTCCCCGACGTCGGCTCCCGTGACGCCCTGGTGCGGACGACGAAGGCCCTGATCTGCACCTCCGACTCCCACACGGTGCAGGGAGGCATCGGACCGCGGGAAGACCTCACGCTGGGGCACGAGGCGGTCGGCGTCGTGGAGTCCGTGGGCAGCGACGTGAAGGACTTCCGGCCGGGCGACCGTGTCCTCGTCGGCGCCATCACCCCCGACTGGGGCGACCTGGCCTCCCAGAACGGCCACCCGTCCCAGTCGGGCGGACCGCTCGGGGGATTCAAGTT
The DNA here is from genome assembly GCF_001278075.1 of Streptomyces pristinaespiralis. Classification (GTDB taxonomy): domain Bacteria; phylum Actinomycetota; class Actinomycetes; order Streptomycetales; family Streptomycetaceae; genus Streptomyces; species Streptomyces pristinaespiralis. The sequence continues at coordinate 8,263,977 of NZ_CP011340.1, forward strand.
CGCGAACCTGAAGGACGGCGTGTTCGCCGAGTTCTTCCATGTCGGTGACGCCGACGCCAACCTCGCGAAAATCCCCGACAGGATCCCCGACGAAGCGGCCGTCTACTGCGCCGACATGCTTTCCACGGGATTCATGGGCGCCGAACACGGCAACATCCCGATGGGCGGGACCGTGGCCGTTCTCGCCCAGGGCCCCGTGGGACTGATGGCGACGGCAGGGGCCCGACTCCTGGGCGCGGGACTCGTCATCGGCGTCGAGTCCGTGCCGAGCCGGCAGGAACTCGCGCGCCACTACGGAGCGGACGAGATCGTCGACTTCACCCACGAGGACGTGACCGAACGCGTTCTCGAACTGACCGGCGGCCAGGGGGTGGACACGGCGATCGAGGCGCTCGGCGCGGACGTCACCTTCAGGACCTGCGTCGAGATCACGAAGCCCGGCGGCACGATCTCCAACATCGGCTACTTCGGCTCCGGCGACCACGTCAGCATTCCCCGCGTCGCCTGGGGCGTCGGCATGGCCGACAAGACGATCGCCTCCGGCCTCTGCCCCGGCGGAAGGCTGCGGATGGAGCGCCTGCTGCGCGTCCTGGAGAAGGGCCGCCTCGACCCCACGCGCATGACCACCCACACCTACTCCTTCGACGAGATGGAACGCGCCTTCGAGGTGTCGGACAAGAAGCTGGAGGACGTCGTCAAGGTGCTGGTGAGCTTCTAGACCGGTGCGACGGGCAGCCGGCCCCCCAAGGGGCTTGTGCGGCGTCCGGACGGTGGAGAACCTGACCGGTCGGGGCCGCCTCGACGAGGCCGGAGAACTGTACGCGTCGCTGTGCTCCGAGCGAGCCCCCCTGGGGCTGCTGCCGGAGCAGATCGACCCGACCACGGGAGCATTCATGGGCAACTTCCCCCAGGCGTCCGGCCGCCTCGGCGTCATCGCCGGCGGAGCCGGCCTCGCACGGGCGCAGGGCGGTTCGCGATGACCATCCGACGACTCGTCGTCTTCGGCGGGACAGGCGACCTCACGGGCCGCTTCCTGCTGCCGGCGCTGGCCGCCCTGCACGCGGCGGGACACATCGACGACCGGTTCGGCCTGACGGGCGCCAGCCGGGAGGACTGGGACGGCGAACGGTACCGGAAGTGGGCCGACGCCCAGCTCGAACGCCACGGCGCCGACCTCCCTGCCGACTCCCGGCGAGCCGTCATCGCGTCGGCCGACTACCGCAGGGCCGACGTGACGGACCCCGCGGACGTGGGCGCGGCCGTCGCCGGTGAAGACCCCGTGGCCGTCTACCTCGCGCTCCCCCCGGCGCTGTTCCCGGCGACGGTGACCGCGCTGCACGAGGCCGCACTGCCCCCAGGCAGCCGCATCGTCCTGGAGAAGCCGTTCGGCGAGGACCTCGCCGGCGCACAGGAGTTGAACCGGCTGCTCGCCGATCTCGTACCCGAGCGCGCCGTCTTCCGGGTCGACCACTTCCTGGCCATGACGACCGTTCAGAACGTCCTCGGCAGCAGGCTCGCCAACCGGGTCCTCGAACCCATCTGGAACAGCACGCACATCGCCGAGATCGAGATCGTCTGGGACGAGACCCTCGCCCTGGAAGGGAGGGCCGGCTACTACGACCACGTCGGCGCGCTGAAGGACATGGTGCAGAACCACCTGCTGCAACTGCTGTGCCTGGTCGCCATGGAGCCGCCGCTCACCCTCGGCGAGCGGGACCTGCGCGACCGGAAGGTCGACGTGCTGCGGTCGGTGCGGCCGCTGACCGACTTCGACGTCGCGCACCGCACGCGCCGCGCCCGCTACTCGTCCGGCCGGGCCGGCGACCGCGAGGTGCCCGCCTATGTGGACGAGGACGGTGTCGACGCGCGGCGCCGGACCGAGACCTTCGCCGAGATCGTGCTGGAACTGGACAGCTGGCGCTGGACGGGCACCCGGTTCCGTCTGCGCAGCGGCAAGGGCCTCGGCAAGGACCGCAAGGAGGTCGCGGTGCACTTCCGTTCCGTACCTCACCTGCCCTTCGGACAGGACAAGGACGTCCGGCCCAACGTGCTGCGGTTCGGCCTGGAACCCGAGAGCCTGAGCATGGACATGACCGTGACGGGCTCGCGTGCCGAGACCCTCACCCAGCTCGCGCTGACCGCCGAGATGGACGCCCCCGCCCTGCCGGCCTACGGCCGTCTGCTGCTGGACGTTCTGGGCGGCGACCCCGCGCTGTCCATCCGCAGCGACGAGGCCGAGGAGGCCTGGCGTGTCGTCGAACCGGTCCTGTCCGCCTGGGAGCGGGACCTGGTGCCCATGGAGGAGTATCCGGCCGGCTCGGACGGGCCGCCCCCACGCCACACCACCCCTGGACGGCGGGACGACCTGCTCCACGAGGAAGCCGTCATGCCGGCCGACTCCTGAGGGGACACCCACCACAGCCGGGCCGCACCGGTCGTCGCACGCGGGACCTGGAGGGAGAGCCGATGACCCACCGCACGTCGAGCCGTCCTCCGTGCGTCGTGATCTCCGGAGTGTCCGGGGCCGGGAAGTCGACGGTCGCCCGGCAGCTGGCCGAGCGTCTGGGGGTGCCCTTCGCCGAGGCGGACGACTTCCACTCGCCCGACAGCATCCGGAAGATGGCGTCGGGAGTTCCGCTGGACGATCGGGACCGCCGGGCGTGGCTGGAGTCCGTCGGACGCTGGCTGGGCGACCGCGACGCCGCCGGCAGCGGGGGAGTGGCGTCCTGCTCCGCCCTGCGGCGGCGTTACCGGGACATCCTGAGGTCGGCCTGCCCCGCCGCGGTCTTCTTCCAGCTCACCGCCGACCGCGAGGTGCTCGCGGGCCGGCTCGGCGGGCGCAGGGGCCACTTCATGCCGCAGACCCTGCTCGACTCCCAGCTCGCCACGCTCGAGCCGCTCGAACCGGACGAGAGGGGAGCCTCGTTGGATGCCTCACCGGCTCCCGAGGAGATCGTCCGGACGGCCGTGAAGCTGCTCGACGGACGCTGACCGCCGGTGCGGTCACCCCGCCCGTGGAACGCCCGCGCACGGCCTCACGCCCGGTCGGCCGGGTCGCGGCCCAGGGGGCAGGTCATGCGGTGCCGCCGCCGGGCCGCGCCCGAGTCCGGCGCCGACGACCGGGGACGGCCTCGACACCGGCCCGGCGTCAGGACGCCGGGGACGGGTCCGGCCGGTGCAGGCGGTGCGGAGGGCGGCGTCCTGCCTCGGGCAAGCCCGGCGTTCGTCGTGCGCACCGCGGGGCTGTCGTCGGCCTGTGTCACCCGTCGGCGGCCGCGTCCAGCGGATGAGGAATGAGGGCGATGGGCGCGTCGGCGAAGTGGAGGGTCGCGTGGGCGACATGGCCCACATAACGGCTGCGGGGTTCGGCGCGGCGGCCGACGACGAGGAGCTGGGCAGAGGCCGCCAGACTCACCAGCATCTCGGCGGTCGGACTCGGTTCGACATGCTCCACCACCGTGACCTGCGGATGGCGCTCACGCCACGGCGCCAGCAGGTTCGCGAGGTCATGGCGGTGGACCTCC